>JASHON010000119.1 GCA_030041095.1 Terriglobia bacterium | reverse complement strand
TCGATTCACGGTGGAACCTCCTTCAGTTGAGATTAATCGTGCGGCAACACAAAACCTCAACTTACCGGAGATTCCGCCTTTTTCAAAAACCTAATTTGGACAAGCCTGGGTTTCAAACCCGCCCCTACTCAATTTTCAAGACAGGGCATGACTTCAGTCATGCCGCAGAGCGTCACAAACTCCAACGGCTTTACAGGTTGCGGAAAAAGGCTTTCGGGAGTTGACGTAGCGCCGGCTTCCATCCGGCAAGTCCCTTCAATTCAACGGAAGCCGGCAAGATGCCGGCGCTACATTCGCGGCGGCGCCGACTTTTTCCGCAACCTGTTTAGCCGCCGGTCGGCCCAACCAGGAGCTAAACACGCCCGGGCCAAAGGGCCAGTCTGTCATGCTGAGCGGAGCGAAGCATCTCCGCATTTCTTTCGACATAAATGCTGGGGCTCTTCGCCCCGCTCGGAGTGACATTCGTTACGCTGTGGTCAGCTTTCTGATGATTAACTTGGCCAAACCCCCTCGTGGATCTCGCTGTGGCGCGCCGCCGGCTGCGATTTCCTCGTCGCGGGATGGGTTTACCAATCGATGTGTTAAGACTGGACGTGCCGCAGATTCGGTTCTGTGCCTTTCGGAAAATGACGCCCAGCATCCCCCGCTCGCGCCCTAGGGTCTGCAGAATGTCGCGGTAATGGCGTTCGAGTGGAATCCCTTCGTATTCAAAGAGGCTCGGCCAATCGTACTCGGCAGGGATTATGGAATGTTGGTTCAGGGGCGACTGCGTGCGCTCGTGTGCCGTAGTAGATCTCAGCCGGCACGATGCTCGGCACGGATATCTCGGCTTGCTGGAAGCGGTGGGAAACGGCTCCTTCGCCGGAGAACAGTGCGATGACTATGGTAGTGTAGAGAAGAACCCTACCAGGCATTCGGGTCGACCTGCTCGCAGGCTTGCTGAATCGCTTTCGACATCACTTCAAGGTCTGCCGGGTCGACTGCTCCCGCGAAGCGAAGAAGATCGCGACCGGGTGTTCCCTCGGGGGCCGTCAGTCGGCGCGCGAAGTCCAGAACCTGCTGCCGCTGAGTATCGTCCAGGCGGTCGACCTGCTCAATAATCCGGTCCCTGGTAGTTGTGCTCATGTTGAATCTAAATGTATGGAAGACCAGGCCGCATGTCAACGATGGGGGGCTTGAACTGGCTCGCGCAGGCTGATCAAGCTGCCAGAGGCTGGAAATCGTCCGCTTTCATCGGCTCGTAATCCGGCCAGTGGCCGCAGAACTCCACGAGCAAGCGTTGCTTGGACGGCGCGGGAACAGGATTGACCCGAACGACTTCCGCCCTATATTCACCTGGCGCCTTGGCGATCGCCTTCATCAAATCGCCGACCAAGTAGCGAGGCGCCCAGCCGATCACGTGGTAATCTTCGGTCTGAATTTGGACGGCAAACCGAGCCGCCGGATTGGTCAACTCGATGGCTACAAAGAGCCTCTGGCCTGATTTCAGCGAACCGAGGCGGCGTTGACCGTCTTCGCTGACGTGCCGCGATCCGTGGAGAAAGAAGCGACACCGAAAAGTGCCATCTTCCTGGCGCTCGATCTTAGGAAAAACCTCAAAGCTATCGGTCGCGCGATACCCGCCGGCCACGGATAGGATTTCGATCGGGTCAGCCTGATCCGGTAAGTCAAGCATTCGGAGATACTCCTGGAAGTCCGGACGCCCGGGTGCGAGCACGCGATTCTGGAACAGCGGAAACAGGTCAGCCGCTTCGTAGCGTTTGTGGAAGTCTGGAAAATCCACCAGCGGCTCGAAGCCCGTTTCCTTATGCGCCCTCTCGGCGCCACGCAAATAACGAAAGCGGTATAGGGACTGAGGCCTGAGCACATCCAACCGGCCCACTGGGAACCATTCCCGCGTGTTTGCGTTATCCGCCTTGTTTTGCCAGGCGAGGAAGAGAGTTTTTTCGCTCATAACCTTAGCTTCAGTAACTCATTGTAATTATAATACATTAGCTCAATAGCGAATTGGCGCTGCAGCGTGGTTATCCAGTCGGCCGGCACCGGCTCGACGATGTCCTGTACGCGTTGGCGGTCGAGGCGCTCTAACCGGGTGAGGGCCGGCCTGAACAGCTCTGGGTACAACGGAACTGCGCGGCGTACCAACTCCAGAGGGCTGAGGCCGTGTCTGTCCGTTGTCTCCCAGAAGATTCCTCCGCGTGCCCTCTCGGAATAGGGTCCAACCCGCCTTTCTCGTAGCAACCGCTCCCGCGACAGGCCCCGACCACTGTCTAGCAGTTCTCGGCCAAGCGACGATGCGTGGTCAAAAGTAGGCGCAGGCATCCCCTGCCACTCAGCTCCTGCTCGCCTGAGCAGAACACCCCAATTTTCATGATGGCGGTCGGTGTTACCAATTACAGCGTCTAGGACGAGGTACTCAGTGAATTGAGGCTTTGCTCTGGCGGACCAGACGGCATTGCGCAAATCAGGCTGTTCCACAGGGAGGGCAGCGGAGATAGCAGCGAAGATATTCGTTAGCGTGTGATCCGATTGTTGGAACCTCTTTTGGGGATCGTACCCCAAGACCTTGCCGGCAAGGATCTGGTTTCCGTGAAACAGTTGCCAGCCGTGCCGGGCGAACGATTCCGTGGCCGAGCCTGGCGTGCCTTGAAAAACTGCTAACTCCACACGAGCATGAGGAATATCGAGAATCTCCGCTACCTCGGCAGCAATCTTCTCTGCCCAGTGTTGCCCCGTGTTTGGCTCCGGGAATTTGAACAGCCACTCAGTTTCCTTATCCTCGCTCCGAAACCAGAACTTCTGCTTGCTGCCCAATGCTTCTGGCTCAAGAACCCATTCGGGTTGGATTTGGATGACGGGGTAGTTGGGCTGGGGCATAGGAACTCGGGTTCAGGCCTCTCGTATTGAATGTAAACGTTGGAGACTCCTGAGTCGATGTAAATGTTCCGGGTGCCACTTTTCACTCGTTTTAAGTCTCAGTTCGTTACACCAGAATCGGCCGGGAAGCTCCACATTTCGCAAAATCTGTCCTATTTGTCCCCACTGTCTCATTGCGGCCTGATAGGTTAAAACTGCAAAATCTTCGCCGCTATCCTTGCCGAAGTGGCTGGCGAGACTGCGGCGTCGCGAACTTCATCGGTATGGAGGACGAAGCAATGAGTTTGACCCATAGGAAGTTATCTTCTGAGATGCGCGCGGCGAACGTTGCGAACAGCCGCAAGTCAACCGGGCCGAAAACGCCGCCCGGTAAGCGCGTCAGCTCGCTCAATGCGCTCTCTGGCGCCAGTTCGGCCCGCCCGCTCTGGCAACCTCTCACTGCGCTGGGCGAGGATCCCGCCCGTTACCGGACGCTGCTTCAGGGCGTGGTCCGATCTTACCCGCCCCGCAATCCCTTGGAGTTGCGATTGTGCCAGGACGTCACCCGCCTGCTGCTCGAGACGGAGCGCAATCAGCAAGCGCGGGAAGCGAAGCTGATCCGCATCTTCGAGAAGCTGCAGAACTCGCGGGAGAAACACCGGCGGGAAATAGAAATGGACCTCAGCTACGACGCGCCGCAAGCCGAGGTACTGGAAACGGGACTGCTGGGCGCACCCGATTCACCGGCGAAACACCGGGACGCTGCGGAGTGCCTTGAGCGGCTATTGGAGAAGGTGGAGCAGAACGATTTCAGCGACGAGTCAGAGTTGCAGGCGCTTTACGGCAAGCAGATCACCTTTCGTGGCGCAGGCATCATCAACTCCTTTCACAATCTGGCATCGGCGCGCCATGACCGCACCTTGCGCGCCAGCTTGAACTTTATGATCCACGAAGAATTACGGAATCTGGCCGAGGCATACCAGGCATATTTAAGGGACCATGTGGAAATCACCCGCGCCATGCGGGTGGAATGCCTGCAGCCGGCGGACCAGGAATACGCGCGACTGCAACGGCAGGAAGCGGTTCTGGACCAGCGGCTGGAGCGCAAGATTCGGCTTCTGCTTGCCGTTCGCGCTTCCCGGCTCGAGCAGCCGCCCGAAGATGGGATTGTGGTGGATCTTCAGGATCCGATGGGCTGGCTTGGCGCCTCTGCTGCGCGTGGCCGGAAACTGCCGCGGCTGCGGGGAATCAAAAGCGAATTGTCCGAGGACCAGACCACGAGCTCCCCGCTTGAGATGGCGCCGCGGGCCATCGATGAGGACGAACGAATGTTGTAGGGCACAAAGATGGAGAACCCGCCGGGGAATAGAAGCCGAAAGCAGAGCCGGGAAATCGTATACAGCGTCCTGGCAATAGATCGAATGGACCCAGCGCCGTCGAAGCTGCCGCAAAATCGATTGAGCTTTGCGCTTTCTTAGCGCCTTGGCGTCTTTGCGAGAGGCCGTTGGTTTCTTCCCGGCCTCATCGCCTCACAGAGCGGAACTTGGTATGGCAAGGCAAAGCACGTCAGAACCTCGAACTTTGCGCTTTCTTAGCGGCTTGGCGTCTTTGCGAGAGGCCGCTGGTTTCTTCCCAGCTTCATCGCCTCACGGAGCGGAACTTGGTGCGGCAACGCACGGCAGGATCTTGGGAGCCAAGCGTCCGATTCATAGTACCGTGAGACTACGAATAACATTTTTTTCGGCGGGCGAAGCCGTTAAGTGCAATGGCATCAATGTGATGAGAAATTGCTAATAAAAAACGAAGCCGTGAAAGCCGTTATATATATGAAAAAACGTCGCTTAGCTGTTCTAAAAGCCGTTAAGTCATTGAATTTACGTGGGGCCTTGACGCCGAAAGGAGACAGCAAGGGAGCCACCGAGGCGCCTCCCGGAGCGGTCTTCGCCAAACCATTACGGGCAAGGCGTTGGTATAACTGCCAGTACTGCCGTCGTCGAGTGTGAAACGTCTGAATTCGACTGCAGAGTGCCGGTGACCGTGATCGAATAATTCCCTGTAGGCGTCGGCGCGCCCGAAGTGGCGCCACGGCAGTTGGCGAGGGCCAGAAACGCCATGAGCAACGATCCGAGCGCTACCACGCGGCATGCAGTCCTGAAGGACACGCGAAAGCTGCCGCCCATGGCCCGGCGCCCCATCCGCTGAGATATCAAGAACAGAATAAGGGTCAGGGCTAGCCAACCCGCAAGGATAAGCGGCCAGGGAGGCGCACTGCCCGGGCCGCTCGGCCGGGTGAACCAAGTGGGCCAAAGGGAGGAACAACTCGAGTTAAGCGACGTGTTTGACCCGGTGGTGACGTCCAACGTTACAAGGGACGGGGAACTGCCGCTTGGCGTGACGGTGGAAGACGAAAAGACGCAGTTGGCGCCGCTCGGAACTCCGGCGCTGCAGGAGAGTGTGATCGGCTGGCTGCTGATGCCGTTCTCGGGGGTGACAGCCACTTGGAAGGCCGCCGTGATGCCCCCAGCCACGGTCACTGCGGCCGGCGACACCGTCATGGTGTAGTCCTCGAGTAACAGCGTGAGCGGCACTGTGGCCGTCTGCGTTCCGCTCGTTCCCAGAACCATGAAATCGAACGGAGTGGACGTGGACGCCGTGAGGTTGTTCAGCGTGAGCGTGCTCGTTTCGCCGGGCGTGATGGCGCTCGGACTGAATGAACAATTCCCGGCCGCCGGTCCCGTGCAGCTTAGCGAGATGGTCTGGTCAAAGCTGTTGACGGCAGACGCCGTCACTTTGAAGTTTGCCGACGTCGCCCCGATCAGGACCTCAACCGACGGGTCCGAGGAAGAGAGTGAGAACAAGGCAGTGCCTGTTCCTGATAGAGCGGCGGATTGCGGGCTGCCCGTAGCGTTATCGGTGATGCTGAGCGTCCCGGTGAGTGACCCGCTCTGCACGGGAGCGAAGATCACGCTCGCGGTGCAGCTTTGTCCGGGCTGAAGAACATCGCCCAGCGTCGCGCAGGTGTTGGTTTCCGTATAGTTTGAGCTGACGGCGATTTGCGTGATGGTAACCGCGACGGCGTTAGTCCCTGTCCCTGTATTGGCGATCGTCACCGTCTGCGGCGCACTCGTGGTGCCCACCTGCTGGTTGCCGAACACGAGCGTGCTGGGTGAGAGCGTGATGGTGGAAGTCTGCGTAGCGCCCGTGCCGCTCACCTTGATGGCCTGCGGGCTGCCAGCGGCGTTATCGGTGAGCGTCACGTCGTCCGAAACCGCGCCGGCCGCTGTGGGCGTGAAGACGATGTTGATCGTGCACGTCCCTCCGCCCGCTGCAACGGTTCCCACACAATTGTCCGATTCTGAAAAGTCGCTGCTCGGCGGCGTAACCTCGGTTATGGTGAGCGGCGCGCTGCCGGCGTTGATCACCGTCACCGCCTGCGACGGGCTGGACAGACCAATAGACTCGTTCCCGAAACTCAGTGAAGCCGGCGCCAGCGCGACGGCCGCGCCGATGACGGGTTGAATCTCAGCAACGAAAGCATTGCCCGGCGTTCCGCCCAGATCTCCTTGATAAGCTCCGGCGATTTCGGGGAAATTCGTAGAATTCGTGGAACCGGTAATGTAAATGTCGCCCGAGCTATCTATCGCAATCGCTTGGCCCGCGTCTGCGCCGCTCCCGCCAAGGAACGTGGAAAAGGCCAGCTCACTCCCTCCCGGCTTAACCTCCGTAACGAAGGCGTCCGGACACGTGGTGATGGTACCACAAGCGCTTCCGCCAGTGATTCCGAGGATCGCCTGAACTGGATTTGTCGTGGGAAAGCCCGTCGATTCCGTGTAGCCGGTCACATAGGCGTCTCCGGAAGCATTCACGGTGATCGCGTTGGCTTGGTCAACATTTCCACCGCCGAGATAGGTGGAATAAACAATCGATGATGTTCCACCGCTGCTCACCGTGCTCAGCTCAACCACAAACGCCGATTGGCTTCCCTTCAGGCTCGTCTGGAATGCGCCGATCGGGACATTATCACTCGGAGTAGGGAACGGGCTCGATTGTGTTTCCCCGGTAAAGTAAATGTTGTTTGAGGAATCGAGGGCCAAACCGAAAGCCTGATCCTCGCCGGCGCCTCCGTAGTAGGTGGAAAAGAGCAGCGAAGAGAGCGTGGAATTCAACTCAGAAATGAAGCAATCGGAGTTTCCGGCATTGACGGACTGGATGGGGTTTGCGCTCAACGGAAAGTCGCCGGAGTAAGTGTAGCCCGCGACATACACGTTACCCGAGCTGTCCAGGGCAATCGCCTGGCCGCTATCCGCAGCCGATCCGCCGAGGAAGGTGGAATAGAGGACCTGGCTGCCATCGGCGCTGATGACGGCCACAAACGCATCGCCACCGCCGGCGTTGGTGCTTTGAAATGGTGTTGCTCCGCTTCCAATCGGAAAATCCGACGAATCCGTTGATCCGGTCACATAGGCCTGGCCCTGGGAATTCACGGTGATCGCCTGGCCAAAGTCCGCGCCGCTTCCGCCAAGATAGGTGGAATAGGTGAGAGTATCGCCCGCGCTGCCCAGCTCGGCCACAAACGCGTCGCTGCTGCCGCCGTCATAAGTGGGCTGTGCTGCCACCGAGGTTTTTGAAACCGGGAAATCAGTTGAGCTCGTAGTACCCACCAGATAAGGGGAGTCCACGGCAGTGATTGCCAGGCCAGTACAAGAATCGGCGCTCGATCCGCCGAGGAAAGTGGAGAAGACCAACTTCGTCCCGGTTGAATTCAGCTTGGTGATGAACGCATCACCATCGCCGCCGTAAGACGACTGCTCCGCGCTCGAAGTGGGAAAATCCGATGAGCCGGTTTCACCGCAGACATAAGCATTACCCGAGCTATCGATGGCGATGGCGTTGCCCACGTCACCACCGCTTCCGCCCAGATACGTCGAATACGTCAGTACCGGGTCAATTACCACCCGCTCCCCCCGCCGCCATCCCGCTACCTCAAACCCTACTTCGTCCTTCCCCGCCCACACATACTTCACCCCTACCGCCCGCTTCT
>JASHON010000118.1 GCA_030041095.1 Terriglobia bacterium | reverse complement strand
TCCCTTGCCCTTTCCGCCCAGTTGCGGACCTCCCGCGATTTGGAGCGCCGGTCGTCCGTCAGGATGGTTTTCCAGGCCGCCAAGCCTCCCGGAAGGCGAGGCTTGCCGGAGCGATCCAGCCGAAGCCGTGTTGCCAAAAGCACCAGATTCGGATCCGGTCGAAACACAGGCCGGACGGCGGAAGGCGACGCTTTGTGCCCTCGAAGCGCGCGATAAAACATGCGCAGACGGCGGCGTCTCGTGAAATATGTTTGTTGAGCGATCGAGGTACGCGAGAGAGCGTCGTAATATGCTGCCATCCAGCCGTTGTCTTTGGTAAGAAGGCGAGTAATGAAAGCGGGAGGATTGGCGGGGCTTGCGCCGACCACGCTTTTCCAGGATGCTTCAGCCGCGGGACCGCCTGGCACAGCGACCCGCCCGGAGCGGACGCATATTTCGGATCCATAAAAGTCCAGGGTTGGGGCCAGGGAGACAAGTTTCCTCAAGCCAAATGTCTGTTCCAGATATGACACGGTCTCCGGATCCATGCGCGACAGCGCCCAGTACAGACGGGATAATCCCGGGTCGCGCACGAGCGCGTCGACTAAGTTGTCAGGACCGGTCTTTTGATTCCATTTTTTGTCCCGATCCTGCTCCAGTTGCGTCCAATCGGAAGTTTTCAGGACGGCCGGAACCGTCGAAATTCCAAAAGAATAAACGAACGGCTTCCCACCTCGCAGGGTATTGGTCAAAGCTGTCAGAGGGAAACCCGAATCGATCGTGAGGAAAGCACGGGTGGAATTTGAGGCCTCCACCGCGGCGTGTGGGCCGCAGGGCCGGCTCATCTTGTAACCTAGCACGCCCAGGAGGGGCTGGGCTTCTTTACAGCTCGCCACACGGATCACGCCGCGTGGTCCCGCCAGCGAAAGCAGCCGCCGGGCGTGGTGCAGGTATTCTTGCAACAGAATCAAGAACTCGGTCGGCACAGGCTTTTTCCCGTGCCAACCGTAACCTTCCATCTCGACGTTCCGGGCGAGCAACGGCAAAACCTGCTGGCTCGTTGCCTGCTGGCTAATCGCCGCCATTCGAAGGAAGGCGCGAAGCGGCCCGGGAAGCGTCACATTCGGCGAGCCCGGGTCGTTTCCCCGCGCGGCGTCGGCGCCGGGTGGGTTCGAGGGCGCGTTGGCCCAGGCCATGCACCCTACTAAGCAACAAAGCATCAAGACTGCAAGGTAAAACCAGTGGCGTGAAGAACGGCGTCCCATGGCCAAGCTCCCGTTGAGCGTAAACGATTTGCCGTCTGAGAGCCAGTCCGGAGTACACTTGACTCCGAACGGCCGAACTTTAGGTGTGTGCTGGGCTCGGTAGTTGATGTGCCCGCCGGTTTCGAGGGCAACCGAAACCCAGGCGCATAGAGCATACGCCAGAAATTTCCGCAATTCAACCGCTGTGTTGAGCGAACGTGGACGACTCAGCCAATGACCCCGCGCGCCCCCGGTTTTTGTCAATCTCCGCCGCCCGGGAGCGTCTTGCCGCCGCACATCGTAGCGTTACCGCACTGCTTGAATCTTTTCGATCAACAGAATGGTCGACTGGTAACGGATCCGATGAAGGCCGTCGCCGACCGGATGGCCTTTCGCACGTTCGTGCCCTCACCGAGGTTGGCATCTGGGTTTCTTGCGTTCGTTTCGGGGATTCCATTGTAACCGCAGTCACAAAAGGGCATCTACCATAACCAGGGATCTGATCGTCTCTCAAGGAGGAAGCAACAATGCCGTTGGCTGTGGAAGAGAAAAACGTCGAGCAAGCGAATCGTCTTTTCGGGGATGCGCGACGTGTATATTACGCTCTCTGATAGACTCAGCCCATGGTTTAATGGATATTTCTCACCACGGCGGAAACATGCCGACGGCGAGGTGGAAGGGCGGGGTTTCACAGGCGGCGGAAAGACTCTTTCGGGAGTTGACGTAGCGCCGGCTTCCAGCCGGCAACTCCCTTCAATTCAACGGAGGCCGGCAAGATGCCGGCGCACCATTCGCGGCGGCGTCGAGTTTTTCCGCAGCTTGTTCAACCCCGCCCTCAAGTTTCTACATTTTGGGATTGATCGAAGCCGCTCCGTGTCAGGGCATGACTTTAGCCGCAAAGATGCTGAAGGAAAGAGGGGTTTGCAGGATGCTGAAAAACGCTTTCAACGAATGTCCTTCTGAGCGCAGCGAAGAATCCCAGCATTTGCTTTCGAAGAGATGCAGAGCTCTCTCGCCTCACTCAGCAAGGCAGACAGGCTTTTTCCGCAGCCTGGTAGGGGCGTAACGCTTGTTTTCCCTCACGCTCAGGCATCACAGCGAGTTTAACCGAAGTACTTAAGGAGGATTTTCAGCATGGATTCGCTTACTTCAGCAGTAACTCCCGGGAGAGCTCATCTCAATTTCGCGTTGCTATGCATCCGGATCGCCAGCGGCCTTGCTTTTATTTATCACGGCAGCGGTATTCTGTTCGGCGCCTTCGGTGGTCCGGGTCCGGAGAAATTCGCGGGTTTCATGCACCTGCCGATCCTTATTGGCGCGCTGGCGGGCCTCGCGGAGTTTGCTGGAGGCATTGCCGTTCTCACGGGAATCTTCACGCGAATTGGCGCGGCATGCATCATCATCGTTATGCTGGGCGCGATTTTCCTGGTGCACCTCCCGCACGGATACGACCTTAGCAAAGGGGGAATGGAGTACGCCCTGACGCAATTGCTCATCGCGATCGCCCTCTTCCTCACTCGCGCCGGTGACTATTCGCTGACGCGATTGCTTCCCGGCTCGCTGCGACGGCTCTGAGCCGGTACACGAGGGGAAAAAGGTGCGCGATGCAGGGCCTGGGGCATTATCTATTACAGTACGGTTATCTCCTCCTCTTCCTCGTGGTCTTCGCGGAGCAAATCGGCCTGCCGATTCCTTCTTTTCCGCTTCTGCTCGCCATGGGCGCTTTAGCTCATGAAGGACGATACTCGTTTTTTGCCAGCGTCGGGCTTGCGACATTGGCGTGCGCGCTGTGTGATTCGGGATGGTATCAGCTCGGTCGATACCGCGGCCACGCGGTTCTGCGTTTTCTTTGCCGCATCTCATTGGAGCCGGATTCCTGTGTCCGCCGGACGGAAGACTCTTTTGCGAAGCACGGTGCACGGTCGTTGCTGTTCGCCAAATTCGTTCCGGGCCTGGCGACAGCCGCGCCGTCGCTGGCGGGCCTTCTGAGGATGCGCATCTTATACTTCATTGCGTGGGACATAGGCGGCGCTCTTACCTGGGCGGCAGCATTTACGGCCATCGGATACATTTTCAGCGCACAGCTTCGAAAAGCCTCTGCCATCGCGCTGGGTTTTGGGTCGGTGCTCGGCGTGCTGGTGTTAGGAGCGCTGGCGGCGTACGTGGCCTGGAAGTACTTTCAGCGCCGGCGCTTTATTCGCTCGCTGCGGATCGCGCGAATCACGCCCGAAGAGCTCCGCCGGAAAATCGAGTCAGGCGAGGAAGTCTTTATCGTCGATTTGCGCCACTCGAGCGAATTCGAAGCTGAAGCGGCGCAGGTCCCCGGCGCGCTTCGGATGCGGCCGGAAGAAATCGAACAACACCACGAGGAAATCCCGCGGGATCGGGACGTGGTGCTTTACTGCACCTGACCTAACGAAGCCACCAGCGCCCGTGTGGCGCTGCTACTCCGTCGCAAGGGAATTACGCGCGTCCGTCCGCTGGCCGGTGGTTTTGAAGCTTGGAACCGGCTGGGGTTTCCCGTCGAGCGGCGACCCGCTCCCGCAAGCTCACAAGAGGTCACCGCCTCATCATCCAGCGAAGGAGTGGAGGGCGCCGCGAGTCCGTAGCGCGCACGGATCTCAACTCACTACTTGCCACTGACGGCTGCTGTTATGCGTTGTGTTGCTATCGATCTGGGGGCAGCAAGCTGCCGCGTCTCGCTTGCCGAATGGGACGGCGCTCGTGCGCGAGTGGTTCCGGTGCATCGCATTCCGAATGGGCCTCTCCACCACGACGGCCAGCTTTTTTGGCCGCTCGATCAACTCTGCCATGGGACCGACGAAGGTCTGCGGCGGGCCGCCGAATGCCTGCCTGATGCGAAGAGTAGCATCGATTCCATCGGCATCGACGGATGGGCGGTTGACTACGCACGGCTCGATGAAAAAAGCAAACCGCTCGCCAACCCTTTCTGTTATCGCGATTCGCGGACAGAAACGGCGATGGAGGAGGTCTGGGCTCGAATCAGCCGGGAACGGCTCTACGAACTGACGGGCATTCAGTTTCTTCGCTTCAATACTCTCTATCAGCTTTACGCCGACCGGCGCGACGGCCTGGCGCCGTGCGCGCGTTGGCTCAACATTCCGGAATATCTCCTGCATCGCCTGGCGGGACTCGCGGCAGGAACCGCCGTTTCCGAATACACCAACGCAACGCACACGCAGCTTGTGAATGCGCGCACCCGGTCTTGGTGCGATGAGATCTTCGAGAAGGCCGGCCTCAACCGGGCGGCCGCGCCGCGCATCGTTCAGCCTGGAACTCAACTTGGACCTGTGCGGTCCGCTCTCGCCGCGCTTCCCGCCTACAGAAGCGCGCAAGTGATTGCGCCGGCGTGCCACGATACAGGAGCTGCGGTTGCAGGCATTCCTGATGTGGCGGACGATTGGGCCTTCCTCAGCTCGGGCACGTGGTCGCTGCTGGGAACAGTGCTGGAGGGTCCCAACACTTCGCCTGCCGCGCTCGCCGATAATTTCACGAATGAAGGCGGTGTGGGCGGCCGCATTCGCTTCTTAAAAAACGTGAACGGTATGTGGCTTGTTGAAGAGTGCCTGCGCGAGTGGCAAGCCACGACCGCCCGCGCCTGGACGCTCACCGAACTTGTTGCCGAATGCGAGCGCCGCACGGTTCCTGAGACCACATTCAATGTGGACGCGCCTGAGCTCATTCTTCCAGGCCAAATGCCCGCCAGAATCAACCAGGAGCTTGTGAAGGCCGGCCATCAACCGCTGCCGGGAGATGCGGCACACGCGCCGGAAATGGCAAACGTCATCTTTGCCAGCCTCGCTGCCCGTTATGCTGACGTACTGCGCGCCCTCGCCGCCGTGACTGGACGGCAGTTTCGCCGACTTTATGTGGTGGGCGGCGGCAGCCAGAACCAGCACCTCAATCGCCTGGTTGCCGAACGAACGGGGCTGGAGCTGGTCCGCGGCGCCGTGGAAAGCTCAACCATCGGCAATCTCGCCATTCAATTCGCCTCGCTCGAAAGCGGAAGCGCAGATATTACACTAGATGCGGTAGCCAAGTGGGCTACGCTCCTGACGGAACCAGCCTGACAGGATGCTGAAAAACGCTTTCAACGAATGTCCTTCTGAGCGCAGCAAAGAATCCCAGCATTTGTTTTCGAAGAGATGCAGAGGTCTCTCGACTCACTCAGCCAGGCAGACAGGCTTTTTCCGCAGCCTGCTCACCAAGGTATTACTAAATCAGCAGACGCAACAGTTCGCCGGAGCTTACGGTAAGTTCCTCGGGAAGCTGAAGCACTGTCTGCTTCTGGTTACGCCTCACAATGGGAGTGAAGACCTGGGTTCCCAGTTTCATCATGGGTGAACGGGCGCTTTTGCCTGTTGGACCCAGCACTGCCGAGCGAACCCTCAGACTTCCTTTTACCACCTTGAGCTCCACTTCGGCAGTGGAACTCCTGATTCGCTGTGAGAGCGATCCCCAACTGTTGCCGGAAGACCAGAATGAGCTGAAGTTCTCCGCATCGACCCGAGGCTTGATTTCGACTCGCTTTTCTACTCCGTCATACCGAAAGCCGCTCAGCGCAAGCAGCGCCGCCCAGCTCGCCATCGGCCGAGCATAGTGATAACCGCATTCCGCTTCGTTCCAGGGATTGCGCCGCTCACCGTCATAGCGTCGCCGGACGTTGCCGATCAGCTCCACGCCTTCCGCGATCATTCCCTGGTACAGCATCAGGATCGCCGCTGAATATTCAAAACCGGTCATGACTTCTTCAAAATACGGGAATGGCGTTCGCGGCCGGTGGTCATGCGGATAATCGCAGATGACCAGCGCCGCTTCGTCATTCAATGCAAACGTGCGCATGACACATGAATGATCGTAGAGCGTTCGCTTGTAGTTGTACTTGTAGATGGATTGGAGAGTCTTCTGAATACGACTCGAATCGACGAGCGACCCGAGGCCCGCAACGTGAGAATAATACTGTCCCACGAGCTGATCCACCAGACAACCATCCCCCATTTGAAACGTAGGGTGTTCGGTGTCTGGCGGGCCCGCGCCTTCCATCAGCCCTTGTGCAATCTGGTCCCGCGGAATTGAACCAACTTGCTGGACGTAATACTCCCCATTGAACAAGTGCTCATCCATCCAGCGGCTGCCGTTCTCAAACAGGCTACGGTAATGGCGCGCGGAATCCGTGTCCCCGGCCGCCCTCGCCATTTCCTCACACGCCCGCAGCGCGCCGAGATACCACAACTCACACAAGGGGTTCGGTCCAATGAACTCCACATCGTAAGTATTGTGCTGCGCGCCCTCCATCACGCCGTCCTGGTTGGCATCCCAACCACCCCGAATCCAGGCAAACTCCAGGGCACGCTTGGCTGCCGGCCAAAGCCGCCGAAGCCAGGCCGTGTCTCCCGAAAGTCGCCAATCCACATACAGTTTCATCAGACACGCCATTTGTCCATCCGCTGCCGCAATGCCAAAGCGCTCCATGCCGTACGGCAACAGCTCACGATAGTCCATGAGTCCTTCGGCGTCCGTCAGGAAACCAAACTGCTGTTCACGCATCGAGCGTGAAAGTTGAGGAAAAAGGTTTTCGATGACGGCTTCGTATGCATACACATGCGTGCAGCTTCCAAAGCAGCAGCCGGTCTGGCCGTTACAGCCTTCGAAGCCGTGGTACGATCCATCCAGCGTCCGGAAACTGGTTTGTGTGACTAGCGTCGAAAGGTTTGCTGAGGCGGCATCCCTTACTTCGGCGGGGACGGTCGTCCGGCGGACGGCGGCGGCGAACTCCCGGGTGAGCCGCTCCAGTTCCTCCAGATGCTGTGCCGCGTATTCAGCCGCTTCCCAAGCGTTTTGGAAGCGGCTGCAGTAATAATTCCCGAGCAGGTCGTTTTCATGGCCCTTGGGAGCTTGCCACCCGCAGCGGGCCGGCGTCCGGTTGGGGAAGTGCCACGCCAGGAGAAACGTGAACTCTCCCTCCGTTCGCGGTGGAATCTTTCGCTGCAGGCACATCGCTCCCACGGCCGTTCGTGCTCCCGATTCTGGCCCCAACGTGCCATCAGCGGAGAAGTCGTCCCAGAAGAGCAACGGGCTTTCCCACCACCGTCCGCTGGGCCAACCGCGCAGATACGTCAGCCTGCCCTCGGCGGGTCCTATCACTCCGAGAGCAAACGATCCTGCCAGGGGGTGGGACGGCGCGAGGAAAGGATTGCGCATCCACAGGCCTTCCAGTGCGCCGCTCTTCCGGTACTCGTTCTGCCGGCCATAGGATCCGGTAAAATCCACCCCGTGCTGATTCTCCCTTCCTACCGGGTTATCGAGCGAGAAAGCGATCGAGACGCTGGCTGTAGTTGCTGCCGTATTGTTCACCCGATAGCGCAATATCGCTACCGGCAGGCCTGAGTCATCTGCGTTCAGCGGTATGAAAGGAGAAAACCCTTCGAGAGAGACACGCACGGGCAGGCTGGAGTCCTCAAAATCCACCCGCGCGAGAGGAAATTCCCCTGTGAACACTGAGGAGGTAAGCCGCGGCAGCCCAGGGACGTTGGCGAAGCCAAGGCCCGATGGCCCTTCGTAAGGAGGAAGAATCTGCGCTTCCAACACCCGCGACACCGGCTTCTGATTGCCGCATTGAGCCCGGATGGAAGGAAAGGCGTAGGTTGGAGAGTTCCCGTGATCCGGCCTGTTAAAGATTTGCCAGTCCCGCAATTGGCCGCGACCGCCGAGGCCGATGCTCCCCGCCCCAACGCCGCCCAACGGGAAGGAGATCATCTTTCGTCTGGAACCGCCAAATGTCCGAGGGTAGTCGATCGATTCTGGAGTACCATGCTTCGCAGTAGCCAGGCCCGGCTCAGGCGTAGCCCCTCCGATTCCAACCGGCCATGCCGCTGCCCCGGCGCCCAGCGCAACTGTCTTCAAAAAGCGCCTGCGGCTCCGCTTACTTCCATTGCGTTGTCGACTCTTCTTCATTCGATTAAGACGTATCGCGCCCAGCCCGCCTCGGGCGGCGGAAACTTCGGAAGCGGCGCGTGAGGTCCTCGCTCATACCCACAAGCTACCGGCGCGATGCCATCACCTGGGGACTGATACCGGTGATTCGGCCACCACCCGAGAGCCTGTATGGTAGCGCGAAAATCGGTTTGGAAACAGATCGAGGTCATGATGTGCCGGCAACACCGGTGCCGCCGGCGCGTTCTGCTACGTTTTTCCTGGCCTCCGTTATAATCCTTAAGAAGGGTGAAGCGATCAAACTCCGCGCCGGCGAGACGCTCGTTTATAAAACACGGCCCCACTGGATCATTTCCGCTTGGGCCGCCTGGCTTGCTTCAATTGCGGTGTGGTTCTTTTTCGCGTCGAACCGCGTTACAAGCGCAGAGGACGCACAAATGTGGCTAGGTTTCGCCTGGACTGTCTCAGTTGTTACCCTCATCGCGGCGAAGGTGACGCAGTTCTACCGGTGGAGCTCGCGCTTCGTTTTCACCGCTCGGCGGGTAACCCTGAAAAATGGCATCTTGCCGCAGCGTTCGACAGGGTTCCCTTTGCGAAACCTTCCCATGAGGCAGTGTGCCATTGTGTATTCGCTGGTCTGGTTAATTGCCTTATTAACGCATGCGATTCCCGCCTGCGGCTGGGGTCCCGAAGGCCACAAGGTGATCGCCTTGATTGCGGAACAGAACATGTCGAGTGCGGCTCTCGAACGGGCCAAGGTGATTCTCAGCGGGAACTCCTTGGAAGGCGTCGCGAATTGGGCGGATGACATCAAGGGCGAGCGCCCGTACACCGCGCGCTGGCATTACATCGATATCCCGCTCGACGCCTCCACAATCGATTTGGAACGAGATTGCCCGCACGGCGCCTGCGTGCTCGTGAAGACTGAGCAGTTCCTGGCAGCACTGAAAAATCCGCGCTCAAACCGGGCGGCCAAGGCAGAAGCTCTGAAGTTCGTAGTGCATTTGACTGGTGACCTGCATCAGCCGTTGCATTGCGAAAACGACGATGATGAAGGCGGGAATCTGTTGCGTGTTATCTGGCATGGCTACCCGGACGACCTTCATTGGGTATGGGATACTGGCCTGATCCAGGACATCGACAGAGACCCAGAATCATTGGCTGAAGAACTGGAGCGTAGAATCACCCGGGAAGACCGCCTCGCTTGGGATCGGGGAAGCATTGCAGATTGGGTTCTGCAGTCGCACCGTTTGGCGCAGATGGTTGCGTACCAGGATCTGCGCCGCGAGCGGCCGCCCGTTATTGGGCGGCGCTACGAACGGGAGGCCGATCCCGTAGTTGAGCTTCAGTTGGAGAGAGCTGGGATCAGGCTTGCCTACCTGCTGGATCAACGATTGCACTGAGCGGGAACGTTCCGCGGGGCGCTCACGTTCGATCAGTTGAAGAAGGTTCAATGAGCAGAGCCTCTAGCCTTGCATCCTCCTCTTTGGCCCGAGCCTCGCGAAGCAAGGTACGAAAATACTCGCTCACATTCCCGTAGCCCTTGGCCGTGATCTGCTTTTCGATGAACGCCTTGAGCGATTCCGGCAGCGAGATCGTGACAGTGGTCATGCTGGCCTCCAACATCCCACGATGCCACGGTTAGTATCTGTTCTCAGTAGACATGTTCTCAATAGACATGTTGACCAAATCACGGTCGTGCGCTATGCTGCCCACTATAAGCGCCTGTAGCTCAGATGGATAGAGCGGTTGCCTCCGGAGCAACAGGTCGGGGGTTCGAATCCCTCCAGGCGTACCAGTTAACTCCTTTGGTTTCAATTTCCCTTCTCCTCTCATGTCCGTCCCAAAGGCCGTTTCTGTGTCAAAACTGTGTCAAAACGGCTCAATTTAGCCTCGCTGTGCCAAAACTCCTTTCATGTTCGTTCGCTCGACGATCCAGCTTGTCGAGGGCTTCTCTCATCATGTTTAGCTTGGCCTGGCTGTAACGCTTGAACACTTCCGCGTCGCCCTGCCGGAGCATCTCCGTGACGAAGCGATCGGCTACTCCTCCCGAGCTGAGCCTTGTCGCGAACGTGTGACGTAGCTCGTACAGAGAGAAGTGCGGAACTTTGGAGCGCCGCAACGCCGTGCTCCATGCTTTCTTGACGCTGCAGAGATATGGCTTGCTGCCGCGCTCAGTGAGCCGCGGAAACAAGTAATCGGATCCGGGAGTCTGCTCGATTTGCTCTTTGAAAGCAGCGTATGCAGGCTCCGTCATGGGCATGTCCCCTATTCCGTTGTCGGTCTTCGAGTCCGAAATATGGACAACCCGGTTTTCGAGATCAACTTGAGACTTGAGCATGGGCAGAAGTTCACGGTAGGGCCGAAGGCCCATCTCCGTCATGATCACAATAACGTGTCTCAGGTAACTGGGTGCAACGAACTCGATACAGGTTTGTTCGCTGAGGGTCATGTAATGAGGTTTGCGCGTGGAGTTCTTCACTGAAACTGGAAACTCCACGATGCTGCAAGGATTGGTTTCCAGTTTCTTTTGTCGGATGGCAACATTGAGGATGTGCCTGAAGACCCGGAACTCCTGGTGAACGGTGGCGGGCTTCACCCTCCCTTGTCGGATTAGCCCGAACTTGGTGTTTATCCGCTTTCCTTCTGTCAGACGAGTCTCGATGTAGTTCTCCACAGCCTCCGGCGTGATCTCCGAGAGTCGCATGGCCCCGAAGACCGGGCGTAGCAGCTTGGCTGCGTTGAGGTTTTGATGGTGTGTCTTCTCCGAACGGCAAGGCGGTTTAGAGCGCTTTTCCAAAAACCAATCCATCCATTCGTCAAAGGTAAGAGTCTTGCTTGAAAGAATGGCCGGCAGCCTGCCTTCGTCTCGGGCAGCCAGCCGCTCTCGAAGAAAACGTTCCGCCTCTTCACGGTCCGCGGTCTCCGAGGATTCCCGGATTCTGTGTCCGTCGCGCGCCCGGTAAGTAACCCACCAGAACGCGCTGCCGTCCCGAGGGTAAACCTTACCCCCGGTATTACGTGGTCTAGCCATTGATTCCTCCATTCACAAAAAATTGTTGCCGCCACTTTTCGAGTTCGATCAGACTGAACCGAATTGAGCGGCCCATCATTCGGAAATGGGGAATCTGCTTTCGCTCGACGTAAGCATACACCAGCGATGGACTGACTCCAAGAAACCGGGCCGCCGTTTTCACGTCAACCGTCGCCTCGAAGCCGGTCACTTCCGGCCGCTGCGGAGGCTGGCTGTCGATGGTGTTGAATTGAACTTGAGCTGTTTCCATGATGACTACTCCTCCGATACGGAAAATCCAATACGGCGCTTCGGCGGGACCGGCGCCGGTTGCATGAGCTTACGAATTGCGTCAAAGACCGCACTGAACTGGGCATCGTATTGCCTTTCGAGCTCGTCTAGCCTTCGCCGAAGCTCGGCGTTAGAATCTGCAAGCTGTCGCAAGTGAACAAATGCTCGCATGATCTCGATATTCACCTGAACAGCGCGCGTGCTACGGAGTACGCTCGAAAGCATGGCTACCCCCTGCTCGGTGAAGGCGTATGGGAGGTATCTTCTGCCGCCCCAACTTGAGATCACAGATTGTGATCTCAAGTTTCGGGCTTCTTCCTGCGTGAGCTGGAACATGAAGTCGGGTGGGAATCAAACCAGGTTTCGCTTGACGGCCTGAAGCAGGACTCGTATTTCGACCTGGTAAAGTTGGGCCAAATCGCGGTCGAGCATCACCTTGTGACCGCGGATCAGCAAGATTGATCTTTTGATTTTTTCAGTGGGTCCAGTAATGGCGGTGCTATCCGGTCGAATAGTCCCTTTTGTCATCGGTCCCCTGTGCATGGCTTGCGATGATTTCGGTCGCGGTGGAACTTGCGGCTTAAGCGACAGGCAATTTGAGCGGCTTGAGGACCACGCCGGCGCCGTGGAACGAGGTATCTACGTCGAGGGCATCATCGAAACAGGTGTTGAGAATTGCGTTTGCGCCAATGTGCTCGGCATCACGGAGAAGCTCGTCCGAGGTCTGCCCCTGAACGATGCCTTTGCAGGCGGTAATCCAGTAACCCTCGATTTGGACTTCAGTCGTAGTTAGAATCACGGTGTTCTCCGTCGCCCGTCAGTCGCACCCAGGCGTAGGGCAGGCGCTCGGCCCCTCCAGTCCAGGATTTCCCCTTCAGTTAGTAAGGAGCCTAAAAAAGGCAAAAAGTCCCAAAGGATACGAAAAATATTTTTCGCTTGGAATACCTGTTAGGCGTGACTACGCTCTTCAGGGGAGGAGGAACTGGTTACACCCGCCGCAGTCGAGGGCGCAGAGATGGAAAACCCGCTCTGGATGTAGTCACTTACGGCGTCGCCTAATGGCAGGCGGTTCAGGAGGGAAATGATGAAGATGGGCTTGGAGATTCACTTGTCCTGAGATGAATGGTGAATTCTTTGTACGGGGGCGTTCGGGGCCACCAATGCATTGGCCCACCTGATTGGGTGCGGACGCCGATCCCTAGCCGGAATGAAAACTGGGTGTGGGCCGTACGTGAACTCCCGAAAGGTTCGGGGCGAAATGAAGTCCCAAGCCACAAAAATGGGAATCAGGATGAAGAAGAGAAGCACGATGACGCCAGCCAGCCAAAGGATCGGCGGCTTCCGGTGGCAGCGATGGCACGCTCCGGTGGTGTAAGCGGTCTCGCGCTCGACAGTGACCCGCAGCACGGGGCCTTGCCCCGGCGCCGGGCCCCAAAAAATGTCATCCGGTCCGAACACGTTTCTCTACCTCCCGAGCGCAGTGTAGCACACTCGAAACCTGGTCGAATCGTGTGCCGGGGCGTGCGGTGATGCTCCGAGGTCGAAACCGGGCCGGAAACACAGGCCGCCTCATGGCCACTCGTTGCGGGAAACAACTCGGAGGAATCGAAAAGACTGGGGTGGAGATTCCGATCAAAGTGAGCCGCCTAGAAACGGTCAGGGGTTTCGTTAAGGCAGTCGCCGAAGGACCGGGCGGCGGGGTTCGGTGGCTCTGCGGCGAGTAGGAATCGGAGGCGTTTGGCGTCCGCTGCATTAGAGTTCACTATCTCAATTTTTTGGGGGTTGCAGATGGTGACGAAGAGAGTTAGTGCCGCCGTATCGGCCTCAGGCAAGCTGTAGCCTATGATGAATATTTTGTCGGCGGCACGGATCAGCTCGGCAGCTCTGCGCCACAATTTTAGGAAGACAGTCCTAACTGCCGGGAACCCAAAGGCCTTTAGGTAACTTGGATGTAGGGCGTGGAATTCGTTGGGACCCTCGGGCACATCCGAATCTCGCCCCTCGATGCCAAGTTCAGTCAAAAAGACATGATCCAACGAAATCGGATCCTTAATCATTTCAGGCCATGGCGCTGCGGTACGTCCCCTGGCTTCGCTACGGTAGAATTGGTTTACAGACATCTTACTCCGCCACCCGAGTGCTCCGTGTAAGTGGAGAATTGTAACTGGCGAAGGGTCGTAGAAGACCGGCGTCGCATCCGCCCAGGACTTCTGAAGCCGGACCTTAAACCCATAACCGTCGTCGGGCGTCCATAGTCCTGCCCTAAATAAAACGCGTTCCAGGGTCGAGTCGTAGTTGAAAGTTATGATTACGTCGCCTCTTTGGAGCTTGCGCGCAAAGTGTCGCAACTCGGGCCAGCTACTCTGATCGAAAGCGACCCCATCTTCGTGGTGCCTGCTTTGGAAATACGTTCCCAATGCCCACAGTAGCACAGCGCGGGCATTTGTATACTCCTCCCGGATCGCGGAGAAGAAGGGCTGGTCGGCCCGCATGATGTGGATGAACCTGGCCCGCCTCCCTCGGCCTTGTTTGATCGCCAGTTTATCAATGGCATCGAATTGCATCGCGCCAGCAGAATCGAGAATTGTAAACAGGAACTCGAGGTGCTTAGTTCGATAGGCTTCCTTGATCAAAGGATTTGGGTGTTGGGCGAATTTGTCGCACAACTGGGGCCAATCCTTCACATATTCTGGCCTCGTGATTGGTGTGTTCGAAACTGACTGAAGATTCCTAACGTAGGCATCGACTTCTTCGAAGAGCTCGGCGCCTAACGGGTATCCAGCCGTCTTCGAAACCCCAGCTCCAATTACGTATACATTCATGCCGCTTTCGGAACCTCCAAAAACAGAATAGGTTGGGGGCGGTCGGGCTTCCCCAGCAGTACTCGTGCCGTTAAGGGAGCTGGTCTTCGATCAATTTCGGAGATGCATTCGCGCTTGGGCATACGCTTGATGGAATCGCGGCTGGCGCCAACGCCTCGCACGGTGAGCGTGCCGTAATTAAATAGCCGGCCCAACGTCGGGAGGTCGACCAGGACGGATTCAACGTTTCGCA
Source organism: Terriglobia bacterium (assembly GCA_030041095.1). Taxonomy (GTDB): domain Bacteria; phylum Acidobacteriota; class Terriglobia; order UBA7540; family UBA7540; genus JASHON01. The sequence goes on along the minus strand of JASHON010000118.1, from coordinate 1,128 downwards.
GAGGGAACCTGCTTGATCGATCACGGACCGCTCCGTTACCCGGGTGGCCCTGAGCTCTGGTCGGCAACTTTTCGACTAACGCGCGCTGGCTGAAAATGGCGATAGCGAGGGGATCAGGTCACTACATCCGTCTGGCGTAACCCCACCGGATAGGTCCATGAGACGAGCCGGGGGAGGGAACGTTATCTTATCGAGCCAGCCCAACCCGACGCACGGTGTAGGCTTGACACCTGCTTTTACGTGACTTGGAAAATTCGGATCGGGCGTGATGTCACTCTCGCATGCTATTACAACGAACCTTCCGCCCTTGTACCGGTAGCGCGTAAAATCGATTTCCTCGGGGTCAATGGTCCAACTGAAGACGAGGTCGGGCACTACTCTCCCTGACGGAAGCTGAGCGACGCCGTTGCCTCCGGTCGCCAGGATGTTACGCCATCGGTGCTTCGCGCGTACGTAGCCAAGGACACTGCAATTGCCGCCGCTTCCCCCGCAGTGGCTTCCCTGGATCACGATCGCCCAGCCAAGGCTGCCCAGCTCAAGGGCAACAGCCTGATCCTTGCTGAACGGTCCCATTCCCACGCCGTACCTGAAAAATTGCGCCGCATCCGTGCGGACCAGCGATCTTAGTGACCGGTAATCGCCGCATGTAGGCCGTACCTTTCTGGCCTCAGAAGTGGCGACGGGGGTGGATGCGGAGCGTGCACGTTGGACGTTCTGTCCTAAGCAACGAAGGGAGCATAAGAGGAAAGCGGACAGCACGAGAAGGCACGCAAGGCGTTGAATTCTACCTGGCAGAGCAGCCCAGAGCGATTTGAAGGCCCCACCCGCCATCCATGATATGTTTTGCGCCGGACTTCCTGAAGAGAATGGATTAACGCGAGGCCGTGTCTCGGCGGGACGGAGTTTCATTGTGTGATTTTCTCACGAATTGTAGTAGTACTAGGTTAAGTATGATTGACGTTCCTTCGGGTGTCTGTTACAGTCGGGGCATGACACCCGAGACCTTGAAAGCTCTGGATGCTCGCTTGCGAAAGTTTCTCGAAGACCTCACCGAGCCCATGGGGCGAAGTGAGCGGCGCCACTGGGCGGAGGTTTATGTGCGAGGCTTGCTGCTGGATGGCGAGCGCA
>JASHON010000117.1 GCA_030041095.1 Terriglobia bacterium | reverse complement strand
AGGGTATATTGCGAGTCGGCTGCGGGTAGCGGGGGGCGAGGGGGAAGGGGTCTTTACGCCGGAAGCGGTGGCGAAGATTTACGGGCATTCGCGGGGGATACCGCGGCTGATCAATCTGCTGTGCGAGCAGGCGCTGATCACGGCGTTTGCGGACCAGCGGAAGCCGGTGGACGGAGTGATCATCGACGGGATTGCGGCGGACTTCGAGTTGACGGACAGCGCGCCGGTTGGCGCGGCGCCGAGCGCCGCCTTATCCACAGACTCCTTGCTGGCTGAGACGTTCGAAGGCCTCGCCGCCATCATGGATCGGCTCAGAAGAGCGGAATGAAGGAGCCATGGCCGGTGGCCATGGACCACCGGAGAGAGACCAAAGTGAGATTTTTGACTTAAGCGAGCGCATTTCCTCTGCCTTGCCGCCCATCGATTGTCGCACGCGACGCGCTTCGTGGCGTGCGGTCCTTCATGCTTGGGTGACCTCCCTCCCTGCCATAACGTTCTTCACGACACCTTCCTGGTTCTTTCATCCCCTCTCTTAGAAACCCCGGCTCGAACCGCTGCGGCAGCCGCTGCCCCTGGCCCCTTCCTGTCAACGCATCTCTCGTAAGTAGCACGACGTACGCACATGCAACGGTCCTGGCCGGAGATACGCATTACGACGTGACAAGCGCGGTGAATTCGCAAGGAACCGCGAATTCCGGCTCCAAGCAAGCGATGGCGATCGTCCCCCACTCCATAAAGTTCGCTTCGAGCCAATGAACGGTTTTATAATTCCAGTGTGAGCGCCCGGTCCTCCGGGCGGATCTACAAGTCCTGTTCCCTCAGCCGGCAGGGTGCATGAACAATATGTGGTTAAAGGCAAGAGTACGCGGCGTCGCGTTCTTTTCCATCGTCGCGGGTATCGCGTTGGCGTGCCTCTGGCCGTTTCATGCGCCCGCAAACAACGTCTCGTGGCTAAGTCGGGCCAACGGCGTCCGCGTTGACGATCCCGGAACCCTCATCAGCAAAGGGGTTATCGCCCCCTCGTACTGGCGCAATCAGGCTGGCTGGACCTTGGAGGTCTGGCTGAGGCCCCAGACTACCTGGCATTTGGGCACGATTATTGCTTTCTACCGGCCACGTCATGCCGGTGGCTTTTACTTGCGTCAAGTCAATCCGGCGCTGGTTTTGGAGAAGGGACCCTGGACTAACGAGCATGGCCCGGGGGTTCCAATACTGATTGCCAACAACGTTTTCCGTGGGCGACCACTTGTCTTTCTCACTCTTGTCGGCGATGCGAACGGCACGCGAATCTACGTGAACGGTGTCTTGACTCAGGCGTCGAAACAGTTTTGTGTGGATCCGGCATATCTCACAGGGCGGCTGGTAGTGGCTAACTCACCAGTGGATGATGAGAGTTGGATGGGTGACCTGCGAGGCTTGGCGCTGTACAACAGGAAATTTACGGCTGAAGAAGTGGCTCGGCAGTACGAGAGCTGGAAACGGCTCCGGCGGCCACCTCAGAATTCAAGCGACGGTGCTATCGTGCTCTATCTGTTTGAGAGCCACTCGGGCCGCGTGGTACACAATCGAGCGGGATCCGGCCCGGACCTCTACATACCATCGCGGTTCAGGGAACTCCACGAGGTTTTTCTCGAACGGCCATGGGATGAGTATCATTCAGCCCAAAGCTATTGGAATAACGTAGCAATCAATATTGCAGGATTTGTGCCTCTGGGCTTTCTTGCTTACGCTTACGTTCTGCTGCTCTCACGCATCAAGCGTCCGGCTGTGATGACCATCGTTATTGGCTGCGGGCTCAGTTTGACGGTCGAGGTTCTGCAGTCCTGCATTCCGACCCGGTTCTCAGGCGTGACAGACATTATGACCAACACTCTCGGAGCGGCAGCCGGCGTCGCGCTCTATCGCCTCACGTGCATCGTTTGGAAGAGACTGAGGCCGGACGACGAACGGGTCCTCTGGCGAGTGGTTGACCTGTTCGTGACTAACCCGCCCGCGGAGTCGGAGATTGTCGTGGAAACCGCAAGGCGCGCATGAAGAACCAGCCGCCTACCCGGCTTTCACTGGGCGCACGCGCGGAAACGGACGCTTGACCAGGCCTTCCCCTTCTTCCACTCTTGGGCTGATGGATAGCTCATCCCACCTTTTTTGCCTCGTCAACACCAGGTCTCCTACCTTCAACTTCACTCGTGATCCCACGCCATCGCGGTTCGACCGCGTTCCAATAAGCACCAATTGCAGCCAGTGGTTGGCGTTCCCGCCGTCATTGCGCAAGAGTTGCGTGCGCTCGCCGTTATTGTTTACCAGGAAGTCGAGGTCGTTGTCGTAGTCTCCGACCGCAATGCCCATGCCGAATAGCCCTTCAGCGCTCAGCGCCACTTTCAGACGCAAATGCCTGCAACGGACTTGTCCCCCATCGACGCACGTCATAATGTACAACACACGGAGAAGATGCCGCGCAGATTGCCTGCATGATTCCCGTCGATTTCCCTCGATTTTCCTCTTTGCGAACCCGCTCGCGGTGTTGTAGCCTCTTTTAGGACGGGTTACGGGCCGGTAGCTCAATGGTAGAGCACTGCCCTTTTAAGGCAGGGGTTCTGGGTTCGAGTCCCAGCCGGCTCAATCCACCTGCCCGTTTTCCCGGAAAGAGAGGTGACGTGCCAGCCCGGCTGCTCGACGGTGCCGCCATTGCTACGGCGATCAAGAATGAGTTGGAAGCGGGGCTCGTCTCGCTAAAGTCGCAAGGCGTCGTTCCCGGCCTCGCTGCAGTCCTGGTGGGTGATAATCCCGCTTCGCAGATTTACGTGCGAAGCAAAGTGAAGACCTGCGAGGCGCTCGGCATCTATAGCGAGCGAATCGAGTTGCCGGCCACGACCTCAACATCTGAGTTGAAGCGCCTGGTGGATGAATTGAACGCTCGGGATACAATCGATGGTATCCTCGTCCAGCTTCCCCTGCCTCCTCAGATTGACGCCAAAACCATTCTTTTGTCGATCGACCCTTCCAAAGACGTCGATGGCCTCCACCCCATGAATGCCGGCAAGCTGCTGAGCGGGCGTCCGGGGCTGGTGCCATGCACGCCCGCAGGAATTCTCGAAATTCTTGACCGCAGCGCAATTGCCATTCGGGGAGCGCGGGCTGTAGTCGTCGGCCGAAGCGACATGGTCGGAAAGCCGGTGGCAATTCTTTTACTGCACCGTCATGCCACCGTAACCGTATGCCATTCACAAACGCGCGACTTGCCCGCGGTCACGCGCGAAGCCGATATCCTTGTTGCGGCAATGGGGCGCGCGGCCATGCTCACTCGACCGTTCATCAAGCCGGGCGCCACGGTGATCGATGTGGGAACCAACCGGCTGAGCAGGCCGGAAGAGGTGAAGTTGGCTTTCCACGATCCCACGGCGGCGCTCGAAAAGCTGGCTTCCAAAGGTTCCGTCCTGATCGGCGACGTCCAGCCGGAGGACGTGAGGGAGGTGGCGGGTGCTTTTACTCCCGTTCCCGGTGGTGTGGGCCCGCTCACCATCGCGATGCTGATGTCGAACACGGTTCGCGCCGCCCGGCTCCGCCGGGGCATGCAGTGATAATTCCCGGTTGCCGCGCCTCGGGCCGGAAAGTCCCCCACTGCGCCGCGGGTGATAGACCTTTATAATCGTGACGGGAGAAAGAATTGAAGGAAATAGCACGGTGACTGATCTTCTGGGTTCGGGGGATACGAACATGACGCCGACGAGAATCACCGCCTTGATCGTTGACGACGAACAGCCCGCGCGCGACGAGTTGGCATTCCTCTTGAAGGGTGAGGACGAGATCGAGTTGGTGGGGCAGGCGGCGAATGGCGTTGACGCCGTGAACCTGATCCGAGAATTGGGTCCTCAACTCGTCTTCCTGGATGTGCAGATACCCGGACCGGACGGGTTTGCGGTGATCCGGAAGCTGCTTGAGAAGAAAGTTATGCTGCCTGCCTTTGTCTTTGTCACCGCCTACGACCAGTACGCCGTCCATGCGTTTGAAGTGAATGCGGTCGATTACCTTCTGAAGCCCATTTCCCGGAATCGGCTCGACAAGGCGATCGCCAAAGTGCGCAAGATGGTGGTGACCGATGAGACCACCGGCGGGAAGCTCGACCGGCTCGTTCACATGCTCGAAAAAAATGATCCGGCCAGGCAAAAGACCAAGCTGATCGTTAAGAGCGGCGGACGCCTTCACCTGGTGGATTCAGACGACCTTATTTACGCGAGTATCGAGGATGGCGTCATCAGCATTGTCACTCGCGAGCTTGAGGGCCAATCGAATTTCCGGACGGTTGAGGACCTGCAGGCCAATCTCGATCCAAAGACGTTTTGGCGCGTCCATCGTTCCTACCTCATCAACATCAACCGCATCAAGGAAGTGGTTCCATGGTTCAAGAGCTCGTTCCAATTGAAAATGGACGACCGCAGGCAAACGGAGATTCCCGTCAGCCGCACTCAAAGCCGCAGGCTGCGTGAGATTTTGAACCTGTAAGAAATCACCGCCGGAAATATGCCTCGAGAGCCGCAACCAAACCTGGCACGGTCGATTCGCGCGCCTCGATGTCAACGGGGAATCCGGCTTGGCGCAAAGATGCGGAGGTAATGGGGCCAATCGAGGCGATCTTGCACGATGCCAGCTTTTTTCGTAGCTCTGGCGTTAGAGGAAGCTTGAGGAAGTTCCAAACCGTCGATGAGCTGGTGAAAGTGAGCGCGTCAGGAAGAGGCTCAAACTTTGCGGCGACTTTCCTGGGTTGGTAGCGGGGTAAGCCGGTGTTGTATGCCTCCACCACTTCGACGTGTGCGCCCTGTTCCTTCAGAGCTTTCGGCACCACGTCTCGCGCTACGCGGGCCCGCGGAATGAGAAAGGACTTTCCCTTCAGCGCGCGCCCTCCCAGTACTTCGAGTAACCCTTCAGCCTGGTAGACGGCCGGAATAAAGTCCACGCGAATTCCTGCCGTCTCGAACTCCGCCGCGGTGGCGGGGCCGATCGCGCCAATTTCGATGCCTTTCAGAGCTCGCACATCTTTCCCGAGTCTTCGGAGGCGAGCCAGGAAGTTGCGCACACCGTTCACTGAGGTAACAAGAAGATAATCGAATTCCTCCACGCGACGGAGCGCGTTATCGAGTGGCTCCCAGGACTCTGGCGCGCGTACTTCCACGAGCGGCAAACTTACCGGCAGCGCCCCCCGCTCTGCGAGCGCTTCTTTGAAAGACGCGGCCTGCGCTTCCGCCCTGGTCATGACCACTCTCTTGCCAAAAAGAGGCAGATGTTCATACCACATGAGTTGTCGGCGCAGGCTCACGACGTTTCCGACCACCACTACCGCCGGCGGCGCCAGAGAGCGAGCCTTGAGCGAAATGTCTTTCAGCGTGCCGGTCACCACTTCCTGGTACGGAAGTGTTCCCCGGCGAATCACGGCCGCAGGCGTGGAAGGGTCGTGCCCGCCGTCCACTAACCTTTTGGCGATTTGTGAGAGGCTTCTCGTTCCCATCAGAAAAACCAGCGTTTCCCCGCAGGCTTGATGAGTTTCCTGCTCATCCTTCTCGAGACCCGAACGCCACGAGAGCAGCGACACGCTGGAGGAATATCCGCGCTGGGTGAGTGGAATGCCGGCATAGGCCGGAACAGCGTGCGCTGAAGAGACGCCCGGCACGATCTCGTATCGGATTCCCGCCTCGGCGAGTGCGGCGGCTTCTTCTCCGCCACGTCCGAAGATGAACGGATCGCCGCCCTTGAGCCGGACCACCACGCTTCCTTGTTGTGCTTTTTCCACCAGTATTCGATTCAACCGTTCCTGTGAAAGCGAATGTCGGCCAGGTCTCTTGCCCGCGCAGACCTTTTCACAATCCGGCCTGGCATAATTGAGCAGCTCTTCATTGGCGAGGAAATCGTAAATGACGCAATCGGCCCGCTCGAGGGCCCATTTGCCCTTTAGCGTGAGAAGGCCGGGGTCGCCTGGTCCTGCGCCCACGAGATAAACTTTTCCCGCCATAAGTTGAAAAGTTCCCAGGGCTGTTCGATCGAAGTTCTCGAAAGCTCCCGGAGCGCCCTGGCGCATTCGCCGAAGCGCTGATTCCTGGAGGGGCAACACAAAACTCTCTTATCCCCCACCTTTAAGAAGCGAATCGGCGCCGGCTTCGATCAGCTCGGCGGCAAGCCGCCCGCCAGTGTCTTCGGGTTCTTCCAAGGCCCCATAAACGCAAGCGCGGGCCATTTGCGTTCCTCCTGGATCAGAAACCATACCGAAAACCACCAGGCGGCCGTTCTCAGCGCGCGCATGGATGCCCACCGGCGTCTGGCACCCACCGCCCAATGCGCGGAGCGCTGCGCGTTCAGCACGAACCGCGAGGCGCGTCAAGCGGTCATCCAACTTGCTCACGGCTTCCGCGCCCCGGTTATCGTTGCGACGGATTTCTACGGCCAAAGCGCCTTGCCCGGGAGCTGGGCACATTTCCTCGATGGAGAAAGTCTGGCTAAGTCGGTGTTGCAGCCCCAGCCGGCGAAGCCCCGCCGCCGCGAGCAATAAGCCATCACATTCACCCTGCGCCAATTTCGCCAGGCGCGTATCCAGGTTGCCCCGAATGGGAACGGCTTCGAGGTCGTCCCTTAAGGCACGAAGCTGCGCCCGCCGCCGAGGGCTGCTCGTACCGAGGCGCGCTCCGGCAGGCAATTCGTTGAGTTTCTCGCCGCCTTGCGTAACCAGGACGTCGCGCGCATCCTCGCGTGCTGGAATTGCAGCGATGAACAGGCCCTCCGGCTGATCCACGGGCAAATCCTTTAAGCTATGCACGGCCACGTCGATAGCGCCATCTGCGAGCGCCTCTTCGATTTCTTTGACGAACAATCCCTTGGTTCCGGTGTCAGGAAGGGAAGCATGCGCGAGCCGGTCGCCGCTGGTGACGATGGTTCGAAGCTCGACGGAATAACCAAGCGCTTCCAGGCGTTCTTTCACCCAACGCGCCTGACAAACTGCGAGCTTGCTGCCTCGGGAGCCGGCAATCAAAGTCATGGAAACTAATCGGGTACGCCGAAGATGCGGCGAACCAACTGAACCAGTGTGCTGTGATCCGGCCTGCCGGCAGCGTCCTTAAGCTCACTGACCGGGCCGTGCAGAATCTTGCTCAGGATTGCCTGGGTGAGGGCGTTCACGGATTCCCGCTGGTCAGACGTGAGCTCTGCCAGGCGGCCGTTGAAGCGCGCCAATTCTCCTTCGCGAATGCTTTGCAGCCGCTTCTCGAGTGCGACAATAGTCGGCGCCAGCTCTTTCGATTCCAGTCGCCGCATCATGCGGTCGGCTTCCTGCTGAACGATCTCCTCCGCCCACGTTGCCTCACGTTTTCGCTGCTCCCGATTGTTCTGAACCACGCGGCCGAGGTCGTCGATGTCGTAAAGGAAAGCGTTGTCGAGCTCGTCGACGGCGGGATCGACGTCGCGCGGGACGGCCAGATCGATAAAAAAGATCGGACGATTTTTTCGCGCGCTCAATAGTTCTTCCACGTACGACTTACGAATCAGCATGTGTGGCGAGCCGGTGGAGCAGATTGCGATATCGGCATGTGCGAGATGATGAAAAATCCGGTCGAACGGCACAGCCTCGCCGTGGAATCGGGTTGCGAGATCGACGGCTCGATCGTAATTGCGGCTGCTCACCAGGATGTCTCGCGCGCCGCTGGACGCGAGGCTCCGCGCCGCCAGCTCGCTCATTTTCCCTGATCCGAGAATAAAGACCTTTTTCCCCTCCAGGCTTCCAAAAATACTCCTGGCGAGCTCTACGGCCGCAGTCGAAACGGAAACAGAGGCAACCCCGATGGCCGTCTCGCGCCTTACCCGCCGGCCAACAGCCAGCGCATGCTCGACGACGTCATGAAGCTCGCCTTGCAGCGCGCCCGCTTCCCGCGCAATCAGGGCTGCCTGCTTCACCTGCCCCAGGATCTGGGCTTCGCCCACAATCATCGAGTCCAAACTTGACGCCACGCGAAACAGGTGCTCCACCACTTCCCGCTGGCGGAGCCAGTACAGATGCGTCTCATAAAGCTCCAGGTTGCAGTGGTGTGTATCCGCCAGGAACCGCCGAAGCGTGTGCTCCGGCTCGCTCGAGCTGTCCGCGCGGACGGCAATCTCCGTGCGATTGCATGTGGAAAGGATCAATCCTTCCCGAATGCCTTCGCGGCGGACCAGGTCCGTAAGGACCGCCGCCTGCCGCGCCTCCTGGATCACCATCTTCTCGCGCACTTCGACGGGAGCCGTACGATGATTGATTCCTACGAGAACGAGATTCATGGTCAGTGCATCGAGTTTACCGAGGGAAGAATCCGTGCTGAGAGCTCAAAAAGGTTGCGCCAAGAAAGGTGATCATGACTGCAGCAAACCCGATGATCGCCACATAGGCGGATTTTCGACCCTTCCACCTTCCGTAAAGCCGCGTCGAGCCCAGCACTGCGTAAATCGCCCACGTCACAATCGACGCCAAAATCTTCGGGTCCAGCTCCCACGAGCCTTTCCACATGCGCGCGGCCCAGAAAAACCCTGTCACGATTCCAATCGTCAGCAGCAGCACACCGAAAACCAGCGTCTGGTCGTAGAGCCGGTCGCACACTTCAAGTGGCGGAAGGAAACGGTAGAAGCTCCGGGGACGCTTCGATTTCAGCTCGCCGGCCTGCATTAAGTACATCACCGCAGCCGCAAAAGTAAGAAAGACGCACGTGTATCCCAGAATCATGGTGATGCTGTGGACAATCAGCCACCGGTCGGCCAGAACTTGCACGTCTCGAGCGGAGCGCGTGCCGAGCGCGGCAGCCAGCGTTAGGAGGAAAACGATCGGGAGGACGAGGGCTCCCAGCCAGCCAACTCCATAAGATCGATAGGCGCGGGAGATGAGCAAAAAGGCAGCGGCAATGCACAACGCGAGAAAGGAAAGCGCGGCTTCAATTCCCGTCAGCGGGATGCGGTGAAGAGTTTGCGCATCCGCGATCAAGGCAGCGCCATTCAGTACCAGTCCAAGCACCACCGCCGCGACCGATGCGGAGCTGAAGGTTGGGCGCCCACGGGCGGCCGAGGGCGCCGCCAAAATGATCGCCAATCCATAAAAAGCCACCGCGAACCATAGCAGATCGGAATACATAGCCCCGAAAATCCAACAAAAAGTATAACATTACCGCTTGGCCCGCTCTTGTATAATCAAGGTGCTACCGATCTTCGCGTGAAAGGAAAAACGATGTCCGATTTGGCAGCTAAACAGTGCGTTCCGTGCCGGGGAGGAGTTCCTCCACTTAAAGGTGAGCCGCTCCTTGCCCTGGAAAAGCAGGTTTCGGATTGGAAGGTGGTCGACGAGCACCACCTGCTGAAGACCTATGCATTCCCCGATTTCGCGAAAGCGCTTGCCTTTGTTAATCGCGTGGGCGAGATTGCCGAAGAACAAGGGCACCATCCGGATATTTACTTGGCATGGGGCCGGGTTGACATCAAAACCTGGACTCACAAAATTGATGGCTTGACGGAAAGTGACTTCATCCTGGCCGCCAAGATCGACCGCGCGCTGTAACAGCGGGGAGTATCGGAGACAGGGGCTGATGTTCAAAACGATTGAGTGGACCAACGAGGGCGTGCGGATGATTGACCAGACGCGACTCCCTGCCGAAGAAGTCTACGTCACGTGCAAGGACGCAGCCGAAGTGGCGAACGCCATCAAGCGGATGGTGATTCGTGGCGCGCCGGCGATTGGCGTGGCAGCAGCCATGGGAGCGGCCTTGGCCGTAAGCCGCTCGTCGGCGCCCGATATGGAGCGTTTGCGTCAGGATTTTGAAGCCGGAGCGCAGTGCATCTCGCAGACCCGCCCAACCGCGGTGAACCTCTTTTGGGCCATTCAGCGCATGCGAGCGGAATTTGACCGGTCGATGGCGGCGGATGGCTCCGACGAGGATCGAATCCGGCGGGCTAAGGAGCGGCTTGTGGCTGAAGCCCGGCAAGTGCTGGAAGAAGATATTGCTGCCAATCGGGCCATCGGAAGACATGGCGCCGCACTCCTGGGATCTTCGGCCACCGTGCTGACCCATTGCAACGCAGGCGCGCTGGCGACTGGAGGGTACGGTACGGCGCTGGGAGTCATCCGCGCCGCCGTGGGTGCAGGGAAAAAGCTTCGTGTGTTTGCGGATGAAACGCGGCCTTTCTTGCAAGGCGCGCGGCTGACTGCGTGGGAGCTTGCGAGCGACGGCGTGCCGGTGACCCTCATCACGGACAGCATGGCGGGCCACTTCATGAAGCAGGGAGCGCTCGATGCCGCCATTGTGGGCGCTGACCGCATTGCGGCAAACGGTGACGTAGCCAATAAGATCGGGACGTATTCCGTCGCCGTGCTGGCGCGCGAGAATCGAGTGCCATTCTACGTTGCGGCTCCGCTTTCCACGGTTGACTTAAGCCTGGCTTCCGGCGACCAGATTCCGATTGAGGAACGAAGTCCCGAGGAAGTCACTCACCTGGCGGGTGTTTCCATCGCTCCGGGCAACGTGGAAGCTCGCCACCCGGCCTTTGACGTCACTCCGCACCGCTACGTCACGGCCATCATTACGGAGCGGGGTGTGGCGCGCGCCCCATACACGGAAAGTCTGCGGGCTTTGACTCAGTGATGGGTTACCACTTGAAGGTTCGCGTGGGAGCTGATTGCTCGGCCAGGAGAAGCTCGGGCCGCGCGTTTCGCACTCTGCGGGAGAGCGCTTCTTCCGCGCTCAAGCGAGCAATCTCAGGATGATTGTTGGTCTCGCTCAGGTGCGCCAGCACGATCACTTGGGCATTTCCGTCGAAGTCAGATTGCAGAAATTCCGCGGTGGCCAGATTCGAGAGGTGTCCTTGCCGGCTCATCACGCGCTGTTTCACATGCCAGGGATACGGGCCGATCTTGAGCATTTCCAGGTCGTGATTCGATTCGAAGATGAGGCAGTGGCACCCCTCGACCCGCTGCTTCACAAGCTCCGGGATGTAGCCAAGGTCCGTCACGATGGCGATCTTGATGCCTTGCGCCACCAGCGTGAAGGCCACCGGGTCTGCGGCGTCGTGAGGAATGGAAAATGGCGAGATCTCAATATCCCGAAGTTGAAATCGGGCGCCAGGCGTCATGGTTTCCCAGGCGTTGATTCTTGGATCTGATGGGAGCGCGGCGCGCGTGGCCGCTGTAATGTGGACGGGACACTTCCAACTTGCCGCCAGCCGGCTGAGACCGCAAACATGATCGGCGTGTTCGTGGGAAACCAGAACCGCCGTGCACCAATCCGCGGGCTCGCCCGCCGCAGCCAGCCGAGCCAAGGTTTCGCGGCGGCTAAAGCCGGCATCGACGAGTACGCGGGCGCTTTCCGTGGCCACCCAGGTTGAGTTGCCCTTGCTCCCGCTACCGAGTACGCAAACACGGACGCTCAAGAATCTCCCTCGTCGTGATCAAGCCGCTATGCCGATTATAGGCGAGTGGCTCAGCATCCGGAAGAAAAAGCTGGTGACCATGCGGACCCTTGAATGACTGAATCCGGCGGAAACTTTGCGATGCGAGAGCGCGTCGACGGGCCCCATTTCAGCGTGACGGAGGCCCGCCGTTGGGGCATCATTGGACTGCTGTTCGCCGCGTCGCTGATCAACTATCTGGATCGCTTCACGCTCTCCATTTCTCTTCCTCTGATCTCACGTGACCTTCATCTTGGGCCCGAAGCCAAAGGGGTTCTGCTTTCGGCGTTTTTCTGGTCCTATGCATTGATGCAGGTGCCGATCGGCTGGGCGGTCGATAACCTGAATTTGCGTTGGCTTTACGCCGGGGCTTTCGCGCTATGGTCTTTCGCACAAGGCGCAGCGGGCGTAGCCAAAACCTTTGCGATCCTTCTTACCACCCGCATCTTCTTGGGTGTCGGGGAATCCATCTATCTCCCGGGAGGAACCAAGATCGTCACCCTTCTCTTCCCTCCCGATAAGAGCGGCTTGCCCAGCGGCCTGTTCGATTTCGGCACGCGTTGCGGCATGGCGCTCGGCGGCGTGGTGATCCCGCTCTTGATCATTCACTTCGGCTGGCGGCTGACTTTCATCGTAGTTGGTTTTGTGGCGTTCGTGTGGCTGGGCCCGTGGCTTCTGGCGTTTCCTTCGAGCGTTCGCGCGGAAAGGCGCCGCAACCGCGCAGCCGTGTCTGCGGCCCGCCATGCGAACGCCGGCAGCATCAGTGCGGTTGAGCTCCAGCCACAATTGCAGCCCGGTCATCCACGCTTGCTCAACCGCGATCTGCTGGGCATCTGCCTTGGCTTTTTCTGCTTCGATTACTATTGGTATTTGCTCGTAACCTGGCTGCCGGATTATCTCGTCACCGAGCGCCACTTGACGGTTTTGAAGGCTGGACTTTACTCGGTCGCGCCTTTCCTTATCTTTGGCATTTCGGAGCCGCTCGGTGGCTGGCTCGCCGATCGGTTAGTCCGCCGGGGATGGAACGAAACGCTCACCCGCAAGGGCATGATCACGTTTGCGTTTATCACGGGACTCCTGCTCATTCCCGCGGCGCACGCGAGCAGCGTCTCCGCCGCCGTGACGCTGATTCTGGGCGGTTCGCTCGTCGGGTTATCGACGGGTAACCTCATCGTCATCCTGCAGTGCTGCGCGCCGCGCGATCAGGTTGGGCTTTGGACTGGGTTCGAAAACCTGTTCGGCAATATTGCCGGCATCCTCGCCCCTCTCGTCACCGGTATCTTGATTCAATTGACGGGATCGTATTCGCCAGGGTTCGAGCTGGCGGCGTTCGTGCTACTCGCCGGCCTTGCTTCATACTGGCTCCTCGTCGGTAAATTGGAACGAAGTTGGGGTAACGCGACGGAGAAGGAAAAAGGAATAGGGAGCAAAGCCTGGCCGTAAGTCAAAGGGCAAAAGGCAAAAGGACGCAATCGACAGCGGAAAATGGTCGGGCGAGGGACCACTGACCACTGACAGCGGACTGCGGGCCAAAGATCAAGGACGACGGTCTACTGACAACACATTTCGAACTACTGATATACGGCATGCCCTCACGCTCATCCCGCAACCCAATCCGGTGCTTCGGACTTACAGGTGGTATTGCATCTGGAAAGACTACGGTGGCTTCCTACTTTGCGGAGCAGGGCGCCCGAACTGTCGATGCGGATGCTATCGCGCATGAAATTCTGCTGCCGCCCAATCCTGCTTACGGAGAAGTTCTTGAACACTTTGGAACGGAAATGCTCGATCCGTCGGGGAACATTGACCGCAGAAAACTGGGTGACGTTGTGTTCAGGAATCCGGAGGAGCGGCGAAAACTCGAGGCCATTCTTCATCCGCGGATCATCGCCCGCCAGGAAGAGATGGCCAGCCGGTATCTTCGTGAGGAGCCCAATGCGGTCGTGCTGGTAGAGGCGGCGCTGATCTACGAAGCGGGAATCAGTGGACGGTTCCTGAAGATGGTCGTCGCGTGGTGCCGGCCGGAACAGCAGATCGAGCGGCTGATGGCAAAGGCGCGCCTTTCACGCGCAGACGCGGAAGCGCGCTTTGCCACGCAAATGCCTGCCGATGAGAAACGGCGACGCGCCGATTTCGTCATCGACTGCTCGGGGAGCCTGGAGGAGACTCGCCGCGAGGTGGCCAGCGTTTACGACCGACTCAGGCAGCTCTTGCGGTCAGCATAGAGCCGTCACGGAAACGATCCACGGATTGCGAAGACGACCCGGATGACGTTCGCGAGAGGTCAAAAGAATCGATGCGGAAGATTGTGCTGCTGAATGACCGCAGATAGAATGAGTGAAGATGGAATCTGACCTTGTCCAGATCGCTCCCGCAACGCGCCGCGTGCCGCGCCCGCCGTGGCTCAAGGTGCGCATGCCGGCGGGAGAGAATTATTTTGAGCTGAAAGGGCTGATGCGCGGCCTGGCGCTGCACACGGTATGTGAAAGCGCGCGCTGCCCGAACATTGGCGAATGCTGGGGACATGGCACGGCAACGTTCATGATTCTGGGAGACCAATGCACGCGCCGCTGCGGGTTCTGCGCTGTGCCCAAGGGCAGGCCTCGGGGCTATGTTGATGCGGGAGAGCCCGAACGCGTGGCGCGCGCCGCCCAGTTGATGGGCCTGAGCCACGTCGTGGTCACTTCCGTGGACCGCGACGATTTGCCAGACGGCGGCTCAGGAATCTTCGCCCGCGTCATTGAAGCCTTGCGTCGCGCCTTGCCGCAGGCGCAGGTTGAGGTTTTGATCCCGGACTTTCGCGGCTCCGCTGAGGCCCTTCAGGCCGTTTTGCGTGCCCGCCCGGACGTTTTGAATCACAATATCGAAACCGTGCCCCGGCTGTATCCGGTGGCGCGCCGCGGCTCGCGATACGAGCGCTCTCTCGAGTTGCTCACCCGTTCTCGCGCGCTTGATCCTTCCGTTCCAACGAAGTCGGGGTTGATGGTGGGTTTGGGAGAAACGTTTGAAGAAGTTTGTGGCGTTCTGGAAGATCTTGCGGGCATAGGCGTCGAGTTAGTCACCATTGGCCAATATATGCGGCCCTCGGGCGAGCAACTGCCGGTGGCCCGTTTCTATTCTCCTGAAGAGTTTGCCGCGCTCAAACGCGCAGGTGAAGCTGAAGGCATCCGGCACGTAGAGTCCGGACCGCTGGTTCGCAGCTCGTACCATGCGCGCGAGCAGACCGCGGCCCTGCATTCGGAAGACAAAGGCGCTTCGGCTGCTTCGGTCGGGGCCGCGTAGGCCACGGACTTTGCGAGTGGTTAATGCAGGGAACGAAGCGCCTGGCGGGAGACCTTGCCCATCTCCGAATTGGGTATTCCCGCCGCGACCGCCTGATATTCCTGCCTTGCGGCGGCGATGTGGTTCAAGCGCTGGTCAAGTTGGGCGGCAGCAAGATCAGCGCGGTAGACTTCCTCCGATTCGGGGCGAACGCGCCCCGCCCAGTGAAAATCTCCCAACGCCGCCTTGAGTTCGCCCAGATGTTCGTGAGCTTCGCCGGCGCGGTAGAGGATTTCCGCCTTCGGAAGAGCGCGCGGATTGTCATTCACGTTCACGAACCTCCTTACCGTATCGTCGTAAATCTGCGCTGCGGCGCGCCAGTTTCCTTCCGCCTTATCGATTCGGGCCATTTCGAGCGGCGCCAAGTAGTTTTCGGGATACGCTCGTTCCAGGTTGCGTAGAAGCTCCAACGCCTGCGGATATTGCTTCTGCCGCTCGTAGATGGGCACAAGCACAATTTGTGCGTCCACCCGCGCATAGTGGCCCTCCTTGCTCACTCGCTGAAGATCGGCAATGCCTTCGCTGACGCTGCCGTGAGCGCCCAGCAGCGAAGCCACCATACGAACGTACCACGGGAGTATGCCGAGGGTGTAGCGGCCAAGGCCGACGATGAAGTAGGCGTCGGTATAATTCGGGTCAAGCGCCAGGAGCTTCAGATGGTCTTGCCACGCTTCCTTGCCTTCGTGAAGCGCTGTGAAATACGAGCGCAGCAGGACAAAATCGAATTCCGCCCGTGTCCCGTGTGCTACCCCTAACCAGTAGAGCGCGTTTTCGTCGCGAGGGTTATGCTTCAGCCGGGCCTGAGCACTTGCTTGAGCCTTATCAAGCACAGCATTGAATCGCTCGGTGAACGCGGCGGACAACGGTTCTTTCCGCGAGTTGAAAACCTTGCCGCTATTCATGTACGCCTCGCCGTTGAACAGGTTCTCCTGAAGCATTTGTTCGTTCAACAAATCTTCGGCAAGATAATTCATTGCGCGGATGTCATCAGAATGAGCGTGCAGCCAGGTCTCGAGGTCGCGCTGTGCCCGAACGTACTCGGCATTGTAGGATTCGTCCAGCGCACGCGCCACCAGGTTTTCGCCGCCGGTTCGGGATGAAGCGTGGGCGGGGAGACATAATCGGGCCGCCAACAAACACGCAGCCGCGATCATCAGAGAAACTGCCCAGGTACCGTTAACGCGACGCTTCGCCATTCTATCCAGAGTCTTAGTGTGTCGTGGCGAGCTGTGGCAGCGCAACGGTAGCGCGGCGGTCGATGACTGGCCACTCGCGCATGCGAGCGCCAGACCGATCAGAACTTTCCAGAAGCGCCCGGCTGTGTTCTGAAAACTTCGTCCGGCGACCCTTCCGCCGCAACAACACCACGGCGCGGTAGGCGTAGGCCGGTGCTTGCTGTGCTCTTCTGCCGCAAGCGCCGGGGCATGCGTCTCTTTCTTCGTAGGTGTTGCAAAGCGTCACGAGCAGGGGTTGGGCCGGCAAAGGTGTGGTGGCACGCCGCCAGTGGCTGTCGAATTTTCACGGTCATTCTGATATTCTGTGCCAAGAGGACGCTTTCCCTTGCTGTGGTGCGCTCGTTGGTTCCGATTGCCGGCCCTTATCCTATTATGTGCAGCCGCGGCCTGCTCAGCGCAGAAGCCTTACGTCATGCCCTTGGTTGCGGCGCCGGAATGGATGCTGGTAACTTCGCGGAAGGTAAGCCTCCAGGCCCTGCTGCCTTATGGATGCCAAGTTGCCGTGGATCAGGAATTCGGTGCGCGCTCCGCTCTCGAGCGCACTTACGAGCGCGCGGGCGTTACGGTAGACGTGTTCGTCGAAGAAGCGAACGATGCGTCGTCCGCCTATGGCCTATTCACGTTCTATCAAGACCCCGCCATGCAGCCTGTTCCCGGCGTCGAGTTAGCGAGGATGGGCCAGCAGGCGGTTTTGATGGTGAGGAGCCGGTACTTCATCCGCGTCATCCGGCGCCCGGACTTGTCCGCGAACGAACTGCGTTCCTTTCTTATTGCGATCGGTGGCTCGCATCTTTCGTCCGTCGATCGGGAGAAGCTTCCCACACCGCTTCGCGCGCCCGGCCTGGTCGCAGGCAGCGAAAAATACTTGCTCGGTCCCGAAGCAACGAAGAGCGTCCTTCCGTCATTTCCCGTTCAAATCATCGGATATGCGGATGGAGTCGAAGCACAACTTGAAACCTATCGTAGAAACACAGAACTGATGAAGTTGCTTGTCCTTAGTTATCCCACGCCGCAACTGGCGGAGCTGCGGTACAGAGCCATTCAGTCTACTTTGAGCGTTGAGCACCGGCTTGGCGCTGAATCAGCCTACGGACGCCAGCAAGGTTCCTACGTCATATTGGTGCTGGATGCTGTATCGAAAGCCGCGGCAGACGGGTTGCTGAATCAGTTTAAGGTGAAAGAATGGGTCAGCAGCATGCCTGCCTACCACCCTGCTAACGCCATGGTGCGAGACATGATGGTGCTGATCGTGGGAAACCTGGAGTTGGTCTTATTGATTGCGGTATTAGGATTGATGGGCGGAATTGCGCTATTTGCCTGCAAGCATTTGATATTAAAGGCATTTCCTGACTCGTGGTTTTCCAGAGAGCAGGACGAGCGATTGATCAGACTCAGGCTCCATTGAAATAACCGTATTGTTTTGTGAGGGTTGCTGTCAATCCAAGGTCTCCGTCGAAAGAGCCTGAAAACGGAAACCGAAACCGGTGAATTGAATTCATATTGTGCTTATAAGTTTAAGGTAATAAACAACTTAGATCGAAGAAATTTTCTTTAAAAATAGCTTGACATACACCCACGCGATTCAATAGACTCGCTCCGAGTCGAGTTGGCGGAGCGCGTCCGCCTTCTTATTCTCCTCCTAACCGTGCTCACCCTGCGGATTTGACCGGAAGGTTGGATTTGTAGGGTGAGCATTTTCATGTAGATAGCATGCCGGCGTAGCTCAGTCGGTAGAGCAACGGTTTCGTAAACCGTAGGTCGGGGGTTCGATTCCCTTCGCCGGCTCCATTCTTTTCAACAACTTGTCCCGCTTTCACGATTAGCAGCCGGTCGGCTTGTTGCACGGGTGTTACGTTTTGTTGTGGACTTGTTTGCTCGTCCAGCGCATCCACCCAAGCGATATTTCCACCCTGAATCAAAGTGGCCATACGTGTCGACCGTCACCTGGATCGAACTGTGCCCCATCTGCTCCTTGACATACGCCAGGCTGCCTCCTTTCTGGATGAGTAGCGAAGCAAACGTGTGACGGAGCGCGCGGAAGGTGACGTGACGCAGTCCCGCCGTCCGTAGGCACGGGAGCAAGTCGCGATGGTAGATGTTGCAAATTCATCTTGCCGCTGAATTCCAGCTTAAAGCCTTCCATCTTGACATCAATGATTACAAAGGCTCGGAGTTTGAGGTGGTAGAAGAGCAGATCGATGCGGAATCCTCGCCTCCTACCTGCAGCGGATATTGGCTGCCGACAAAGGCGAAGCCGACGCCCAATTCCAATAGAAAGTCTCGAATGTGGTCCAGCAATCCCCGTTCAAGTTCGCGGTCTTGGGCCTCCTGGCTCAGGGTAAGGAAATCGAAATTGTAGGGGTCTTTGACCACCTGTTGAGCGAGTTCAGACTGTGGAGCCGGTAGCGTTCGCGTGAAATTGGTCAGGGCCTTTCCTTGGCGCTTATAAAGCCCACTCTCGATCTGATGAACGAGAACGTTCCGGCTCCAGCCATTTTCGATGGTCTGACGGATGTACCATTCCCGCTCCGTCGGGACCTTGACGTAGTCGAGTACGCGCACGATGTGACCCCACGGAATTTGTGCAACAAGCTGTTGCATAATTGCCTCGTCTGGCCAAGCCTCGCCAAAGGCTCGCACGTATTTGAGATTGCGGGGTGAGGCAGAAGTGATCTTGCCTACGTCGAAATTGAAGCTCTTCTGCGAATAAATCTGCCATATTCTTGGGCGGCCTCATTCAGGTTACCTTGTTCGCCGCTGGTCAGGCGGCGCAACAGGTTGCAAGTGATGACAACGGTCTTGCTTGAGAGCGTGCGCTTCCACGTTCCCGCGACCCGGCCATTGACAATAATGTTCGCCGAAATGCCGTGGTTAAGTTGCGGCAGCATCGCCACATCCGCTGCAGCGCTCCGGTCTGCATACGCGACAGTGTATTCATCAAAGGGCGGCAGGAGGAAAACTGAGCCTTCGGGTGACTCCGTCCCGGTGCGCACGCCACGTGCAAGCCAGTATTCCACCCCCTCAGCCGTCAGAGGCTCAAGGAAATCAGAGGCGGACCGCAAACCCTGCCGTGCTTCTGCCACTGTGAGTCCTGCCCACCATGCAAAGTCCCTCACAGTGGCAGGACCGTGGCTATGAAAATAGCGTTTTGCCAGTTCCGCCAGCGCTTCTCTACCCGAGAGGTCTCTACCGGCAGGAGCCCACTCTTCGAGCAGAGCGAAGGTTTGTTGCTTTCCGATGCGGGAGGCCAAGCAGATCAGCCCCGCTTGGGCACAATGGACTACAATATGCAAGCCTCGCATCGAGCCCGCTGAAGGGCTCGTAGCTATTCCGGCTGCGTTCAATTCGCCGTAAAGCTCAGAGCGGATGAGCCGCTTACCTCCTGCGAGCGCCGAGTGGATAACTTTGCCGGCGCGTTCCAAATCGTAATGGGTGATCCCGGCCTTTCGATAATATGAAGCCATGCGCGCGTTCTGTCGGGGCGCCAACAAGCGCACCATCCATCGGGCGTCCATCGCCGGAATGCAATGGATCGTACGGCGCATGGCCCAAGTCCGTACAATCGTTTTGTCGACAAGCGCTTGTTCAACAAGCGCGTCGGTGGCGCACTGCATGCGCAGCCCGATGGCGTAGAGGGAACTTGCCAGATCTTGAGACTGCAACGCACCGAACCATCGTACGACATCTATGGGGCGTTTGAACGACCTGCTAAGAAGCCGCTGGTTGCGCAGACGCAGCCACGCAATTCGTGAAATCTCCATATTCTGGTGACTCCCTAATGACAAACCCCTGCCGACGAACTGATCTAAATTAAATTCGGGATGGGGATTCACGGCCACCCGGCGGATGTCCCTCCACTACGTGACCGCAGCGACGGCACACGAAGGACCGCTCCCAGAGGCAGCGGCGTTTCGGTACTGTCCAGACGTTATGCCGGAACGTGACACAGAGAATGAAGGCGACAAGCCCAAGCCAGACGTTGCCGAACCAGGCGAACTGCTGGTTGAAGTTCGCTCCGATGCGAAGGAACGAATCTAAACACCCGAGGATGAATTCGAGAACCAGAAGCCCGATCAGCCCGCCGAACACGATTTTGCAGTAGGACCACTTGCGCGGAGGCGAAACCTTCTGCGACAACCGGGGCTGAACCTCTCCCGTGGTTCCGAACTTCCCGAAGCCCAACTCGGCCCCGCTGCTGCCGACAATAAGGTCCCAGCCGCGCGAACGAGCATTGAGAGAACCCCTCGGCGTGGACCAGCGAGAGCCTCCTGAATTCCATTGATCCGCATTTTGGACATTCGACATTCATGTATCACATCGAGAGCCTGCAAAAGGGCTTCGTAAGCGTTCCGCTGATCGGGATTTTCATCAGCACCATCGCACCAATTTCACCAACTGGTGCTATACTACCGGTATGAAGCGGGCCACGATCACTATCCCCGATGACCTCGCCGCGGCCGTGGATCGCTATGTCCAGGCGCAAGAGGCGCCGCCAGCGCTGACAGCCGTCGTCCAGACGGCTCTGCGGGTCTATCTCACCGAGCGCGGCTATTTGCGAGCGCCCGGACACCTTCGCATCACTCCAGCGCGGCGCGGCAGTGGGCGTCATGACATAAGCCGGGCGCATGACCGCTACTTGGCGGCCCGATGACAGGTTCCGTTCTGGCCGACACTGGACCGCTTTATGCATCAGTTGATCTTGACGATGCCCACCATCAGCAGTCTCAGCGAGAACTGAAGCGGCTCGCGCGCGAGCGCCGTGACGTAGTCGTTGCGTATCCAGCGCTTCTCGAAGCCTATACGCTCGTGCTCTACCGGCTAGGCACCGAAACTGCTTCGAGCTGGCTAAGAGAAATTCTCTCCGGGGCTTCATTGATAAATCCCACGAGCGAAGATTACCGCGAGGCAGCGAACGTCGTACTGAAATTCACGGACCAGCCCATCACCCTGGTTGACGCAATCATCGCGGTTTTGGCCTCGCGACTGGGTTTTGAGGTTTGGACCTATGACCACCATTTTGACCTGATGCGCGCCAGGGTTTGGTGCTAGAAACGGCTGCCCCAAGTCACCAGAAACCTTGAATGAGCCGGTAATGGACTCGCGCGGCGTCATCGCCATAACCGACGAGCCGGTAACCGGGCTGAGCGAAATGGTTTCGACTCGATGAATTCGTAGATTGATTACACGGTTTCCAGGAACTCAAATTCGGGAATTTGGAGCTGCCGCTGAAGGTCAAAAGCCACAACGGTGCTGGTCATGGCACGATTCCAATCGTTGCTCGCATTGCCAAAGTCTGCCGGGCAAGGCTTGTCTTGGCCCATGAATTGTATTTTTCGAGCGCTTTTTCCAACTGAGCCTCTGTGCAGAACCCAGCCGCTATAAGCTGCTTGGCCACGTGCTGAAGCGTTCCGCTCCACAAATAGCTTTGCCATGCAAACTCCGGCTCGCCACGCTTCACAACCTCATCTTGTGCACGGCTGCTCACGCTGACCAGTCCTGCTGATCGAAACAATCCAGGAAGATGGTCCGCCATTTCGTTATCCCACCCGTTTCCCTGCCGCCATGCGAGGAATGCGTCGTAGCACACCTTGAATTCTGGTGGAGGCTCGGGGTCCCATTGGTTTTGAGTGTGGTTGTAATCGAGAACTACGACCATGCCGCCGCGTTTGGCCGCATGCTTCATGTTCTCGATCACCAAACCAGGTTCAGCAATCCATTGCAGTGCTCGCGCAGAAGTCACAATGTCGAATCGCTCACGAAAGTTCAAAGCCGTCGCGTCTCCACGCTCAAATTGCAGGTTCTCAATCTCGGCGTGCTCTGTCCGCGCCATATCAAGAAGCACCTCGTCCCGATCAACGCCGACCACATGCCCCTCGGGTTCCACGGCTCGTGCAATACCTGCGGTAATCGCGCCAGTGCCGCAGCCAACGTCAAGCACTGAAAATCCCGGTCGCAAAAGTTCAGCGAGACAGCGGTGATCTTGTTCGAGCGTTCGCCACCCAAGGATGCGAGGATCGGACCGGTGTGACTGAGCAGGCATATCCGTTCCACAGTAGAGTATGCGGAGAAGTGTTACAACGGTAAATTAGTCGACTTAGATGTGGCCAACGACGCAGGATTGACGCTTGTGTGGTGATCCCAGTGCAAACTAGAATATGGGGTAAGGACGGATGGGCGGTGAACTTTCCAGTATTAGCGATGTATGAGCGCCGCAATGCAGAAATTATTTGTTCTTGCTCTACTGACTGCCACTTCAGCGCTGTTGCTTCCGGGCGGAACGGTTCCAGGTCGTTCGGAAAACCTTCCAGGCGATAAGCGTGCCGTTCCGGCGTTTTGGGGAACGGCATCTCTTGTCAGCCCAGTCTCGTCGTGTCCGGTGGCTATCCCTCCAGACGTACGCAGTCCTTTCCCTTCCGACGAGAAATATCCCATGGATTTCGTCTTGGTGGGCTGCTGGGAGGGCGTCTTGGAGGGATCGCAATTTTTCCTCGACTTATATCATTCAAGTGATCATGGGGGAGGTGGGCTCGCGGTTCAGCATGGCAAGTCCCTTATCGGTTGGTTAGAAACTCAATCTACCCTATCTGTTTTTCGTTTTACTGGGGAATCGGTCTGTGTGGTGGAGCAGGCAGGCGCCTTCTATCAGGCAATTAACATAAGGACAGGAAGGCCCGAAAGTGATCAAGCGGCCCAGGAGCTCTGCCCATATCGGGGACCAGAACAGCTACGGGGTGGCTATGTTCTGGGCCTCAAAAGAAAGATCAGCACTGTGTCTGAGATGGCGCCGCCAACTTCAATGCGTGACGCCGAAGCGCCCAACTTTGCCGGAAGTGCATCCCGACTTGAAAGGCTTTCCCTCTGCCCTCAAACACTTCCTCGAAAGGTTCTGCACACGCCAGCAGCAAGCCGGGCAGTCTACCTGATGACAGGGTGTTGGCAAGGAACTGTAAAAGGGAAGCCATTTTCGATGGGGGAATACGTGGCAAACAACCATTCAGCCGGTGGAATCGGAGTGTACCGGAAAGGGAACCTTGTCGGCTGGCTGAACACGCCAACTCAGCCCCTTGTAGTTCGTTTTACGGGAGAATTTGTCTGCAACATGGAGCATTTGGGCCACTATTATGAGGCGCTGAATATCGTGACCGGCAAGCGGATGCGACAGCAGGAAGCTCAGCATGTTTGTCCAATATCGTGGAACCCGGAACAAAATCCATATGTTAGGGGCCTGAAACAGCGTTACAAAATCCGCTACCACTGGATGGCGCTGCCCCAGGATTGATCTATCTTTGCACGCGCTACCGAACAACTCTTCGTTCCGTATCCAATCATTTCGCCGGCCAGGTTTCCGCCGACTGGTACGATTCGATGCATGAGGATGTCGCGGCCACCGACGTGCGATTCACGGCGGTGGGCGTGGTCACGCCAGACCCGGCCAGTGTCGAAAGCCTCCTGGTCTGGGCACACCGACTTCAAGATCGCGTAGAGTAAGTTGTCGTCGAAAACGCCACGAGCACACTGGCGGATTTCACGTATTGGCGCTCGACGAAGCAAGCCAGCAAATTCCGTGAAGCCTTCACTCCGGCGATTCTGCAAATGGAGTTCCGCCTGGCCGAACTCGAAAGTCCTCTCCGGCAGCATGCAACTCAACTCGGTCAAGTCGCAGACCGTAAAACAGCGGTCGATGAAGTCAAAAGGGCATTGCTTGTCATGCGTGCGCAGAGCTACCGAAGGCGGCTCCTATGGCAACGGCAGCGCCATCCCGAACAATGGCTGCGCCCGTGGCAAGCCAGGAGTCTCAGGCCGGCGACGTTTCCGGTGCCAATCCCAAACCGCAGCGTAGTCGGGAGAAGGCGAGAGTTGAGACGGGCCATGAGCGATAGAAAAGGGGTCATCTGCACACGGGTACATTTTGTCTTAGTATGACTTGACACGGTATAACGTGACAAATCATACTGCGAAAATATCTAAGCTCCGGCATCATGTCCAACACTACGATCAAACCCGATCCCTTTTATAACCGGACGCTCGAACTGGCAGCCTTAGATCGCGCCTGGAAGCGCCATGGCGCCGGTGGGCAGATGCTCCTCCTTTACGGTCGTCGGAGATTAGGCAAGACATTCCTCTTGCAGAGGTACCTCACAGTTGGCGCCGGAGGGAACGAGCCGGAAAAGCCTCACTGCTACTTTCTGGCTGAGCAGTCGACCGCTGCTACACAACGCCTCACGCTTGCGCGCCAATTGGTGGCAGCCCTCCCAGCCGAGGGCGTCGACGCCGAAGAGCTCGCTGTTTCCTGGAATGCACTCCTACGTCACGCCTCGCAGCAGGCGCGGCTTCGAAAAAAGGGCGCGGGCCGTTTCGCCCTGATCCTCGATGAATTT
This sequence comes from Terriglobia bacterium, assembly GCA_030041095.1. Lineage (GTDB taxonomy): Bacteria > Acidobacteriota > Terriglobia > UBA7540 > UBA7540 > JASHON01. Next base: position 11,595 of record JASHON010000117.1, on the reverse strand, counting down.
CCCTATCTGATTGCCCAGACTCCTGAGCTGCCCTCCATCTTACAAGCGTGGTGGGACCGCGAAGGTGTTCACTCTCCGCTCTTCGTAGTCCTTTGCGGATCGCAGCTTTCGGCGATGGCTACGCTCGGGCAAGAAAGCGCGCCTTTGTTCGGGCGCTTCAATGCCGGGATCTTCCACATTGGCCCGCTCCACTACGAAGACGTGGCGTGCTTCTATGAGGGCAGCCGACATTACGGTGTCAAAGAGAAGCTGCTCATGTATGGGGTCTTCGGCGGAACGCCACGCTATCATGCCTTGGTGGACACATCGCGCCCGTCAGCGGAGGAGATCGTCACACTGCTGATGCAACCGCGTGCAATTCTTGAAAACGAAGTGCGCTTCCTGCTTAGCAGCGAGCAGATTCGAGATCCAGCTCCCTACAATGCGATTCTCGCGGCGATTGCTGGCGGCGAAACAAAATTCAACGGTATTCAACAGTCAATTGGCGCAGAACGCGGCACGCTATCATTTTCGCTGCGAACATTGCTGGATTTAGGCTGGATTCGGCGTGAACTCCCTTTTGGCGAACCGTCTGAACGCCGGGCCATTTATCGCGTGGCTGACCCGTTTCTGACCTTCTGGTATCGCTTTGTCGCTCCGTTGGCAAGCGATTTGCAATTCTCCGATCCCGCTGCTGTCTACGCTGCCCACGTAGCGCCTCGCCTCGCTGACTATATGGGTTGGTCGGTGTTCGAGGAAATCTGTGGCCAATGGCTCCAACGGCACGCAAAGCAGCGCCTCGGTCTGACCGTTCGCCAGATGGCCGGATATTGGAGCCGGGACGGTCGCACAGAAATCGATCTCGTTGCAGAATTAAATCACGGAGCCTTCCTGTATGGAGAATGCAAGTGGCGTGCGGATAGCGTGACGCGACTGAGCGACCTCAGCGTGCTCCAAGCGAAGGTCGCCAGCCTGCCCGAGGCGCGCTGGCGAAACAAACCTGCTTACATTCTTTTTGCCTTGGGTGGCTTCTCTCCCGAGCTTTTGCAACTCGCCGCCCAACCTGCTGAACGGATATACCTCGTCAGGGACACCGACATGTTCAGCGATTCCAATTAAGGCGGGGTGTAAGTGATGGCGGCGACGATGACAGACTTTGACAACAGGGTTCTGGATTTTGTGAATGAGAAGCCGGGGTACAAGGCAAGCACGATTGCCCTGCTTCTGGAGCTTGATGTAGCCCGCGTCAACGCAGCACTTCGGGGTCCATTGCGGGGCAAGGTCCAAAAGGCTTGGGAAAACAGGTCATAACTGTTGGTACCCCTGGCATGCCGCAGTTCGTGCCCAAGCCCCATCGCCAGAGCCGTTGGAGACACCCTTGGCCAGACAAGCTGGCATACATTCCGGAGCGCCTTTGCAACGCTTCTCAAGGCCAATGGGGAACATGTCAAGACAGTGCAGGAGCCGTTGCGGCACCCAAAGGTCTGCCGGCGATGAACCTTTGCGCGCAGGCCGTAACCGACCTGAAGCGGAAGGCACAGAGCCGGATTGTGGACATGTTGCTCGACAAGAACGATGGAAAACAAAGCACCCCTGCCATTGGAACGAAACGGACGTATGAAAAAATCCTTCAGCGGCGTAAGTTGTGGAAGTGATTGGCGTCCCCGACGGGATTTGAACCCGTGTTACCGCCGTGAAAGGGCGATGTCCTAGGCCGGGCTAGACGACGGGGACGGAAATTTTGAGTTCTCGATATCGTACCAGTCCGCCTTTTTCGCTGTCAATTTCAGGGGAACTCTGCGCCACAAGTTTCCAGCCAGTTCGCGCGAATGCCTCGAGTTTCCGATCCGTGCTATGATGCCGCAAAGAAAGTCCGCCGTTGGAGGCGCCCCATGAAGCCCAATCAAGTCTATCGCGTGCTCGAGGAAGCCGCATTACGAGATGCGCGCCCGGGAGGCGAAGTGATGGGTGTCATAGTGCATCCCGCGTTTGCGTCTGCTGGTAAAAGATTTCGAATCTCACACCGGGCCAGCGGCATGCTGGTGGCCACGGCGATTGTACTGGCCGTTGCGTGGCCGGCCGGCCGTCTTGGCGCGGCGAGTGCGCCAGCCGCGCATTCGCGATTCCGGCTGGTGACCTCAGCTTTTGGCGACGGCCAGTTCGTTCCCAGCAAATATACTTGCAGCGGGATAGACGTTTCGCCGGAATTGCGATGGCTCGATCCGCCCGCTGGAACGGCGAGCTTCGTTTTGATCATGTACGATCCGGACGCGCCAGGAGGAACGTTCATTCACTGGCTGGCTTACAATTTACCTGCGACAACTCGCAACCTCGCGCAGGGCGTGCCGCAGGGGAATAGGATTGAAGGCGGAGGGCTACAGGGCACTTCGGGCTTTGGAAAGGTAGGCTACGGCGGGCCGTGTCCTCCACCGGGCGATGCGCACCATTATCACATTGCGCTTTATGCGGTCGATTCTTTTCTGAAGCTTGATGCTGGAGCGACGCGCGAACAAGTGGAGCGCGCCATGAAGGGGCACATCCTGGGAAAAGCGGAGTTGGTGGGTCTTTACCGCCGTTGACGTGCGTTGCGGTCACCAGCCCTCCGTGCTACACTCAGTCTCCAGAGCAACGCTCTGGGTATTCAACCGCGCAACAAACCCGAAGCGCTCAGGTCTCATCTAAGCTAGGTGTTGCCCGAATGCCGGTGCATCTCCAACGGCACGTCGAGGGCGTCTAGGGTTTGCTCCGCTTCCTGAAGAGGAACTTAAGGAGTCATATTCCTGTGAATCGCAAACTAATCCGTCCATCACTTTCCGAAATCCAGGATCAACTGGCACAGCGTCCGCAACGGCGGAAGCCGACACCGCCCGACCAGACGAATGCGGAGAGCTTTTATTACCTCAAGCAGATGCAGGCACGCACGCCTATGGTGGTGGTGCTGGATGCGGGCGAGACGGTGCGGGGCGTTATCGAGTGGTATGATAAAGCGTGTATCAAGGTGCATCGCGCCGGCGAGCCCAATCTGCTGATTATGAAGACTGCCATTCGTTATATGTACAAGCAGGCGGATGCCAGGAACGACCACAACATGGATGGCAATCACACGGGTATTGACGAGCGAGAGTAAGCCTTCGTTTGCGAATGTGGATCATGGCCGGGCGGTGATGAAGAAGCGAGCATTGCCTTTCGATGAGTTTTGACCGAGGAACAATGAAAGTGAGCGAACTTTCGCCAGGCGTCAGACAGGGGCGCGCTGCGAAATGCAGCGAAGCGGGCCTGCTTGTTGGCTGCGCCGTTGCGCTCCTCGTGTTTTCCGTTGCGGCTCCGGGCCAGCAGGGAGCTGGACCTCGTTCGAAGATTCCGATGGTGAATAAGATCGACTCCTACTCTCCAACGCGTGCAGCTTTTACCGGAAGCATTCAGATGCTGAACCGGAAGATGAAGGTTTTAGGGGTTAATGGGGCCGCAGGACAGTCCGCCGCGATCTTCCCGCTCGGGAAAAAAGTGAAGATTTCGTCCGTTTCCGGAACAAAACTCAAGTGGGCGGCCCTCACTCCGGGAACAAACGTGATTGTTTATTACCAGGTTCTGCGTGGCCGCCGCACCGTGCAGCAGATCGTAGTGTTGGGCCACAACAAGGCTCCGCTCAACAAGAACAAAGCGCATTCCTCTTAATCAAGACTCATTCCTCAGCGGAGGCCCAGTCGTCCTTTCCAGTATCACCTCGGTTGGCTGTTCTTTGTCTGGAGGGCAAGCAGCCAAATGAACTCGCTCCCGGCCTTGCGCTATTACCGACGCCATCGCCGCCTCCCACGGCCCGGAATCAGCCGCCGCTGCTTCGGCCCGCTCAAAAGTCGTAGCGCAGCACGAACTGCATCACTCGCGGGTTAGTGAGCAAGCCCGTATAATCTCCAAACGTGCTGCCGATATCGATTTCAGAAAGCTGGCTGTCCACGTTAAAGCGCACGGCGTTCGGAACATTAAACACTTCCCACCGGAATTGAAGCGTCTGACCCTCACCCCAAGGCATCACCCAGCTTCGAGCAAGATTGGCGTCCAGGCTGTAATAGCCGTCTCCACGAAGCACGTTGCGAATGCCGGAGCTGCCTGGGTTTGTATAAGCAAAATCGCCCAGCGCCGACGTGGGGTTTGGGAAGACGTTGACATTGCCGTTACCGAAGTAGGTTGTGCCGGTCTTTGGCAGCGGCCCGACAAGTGTTGCCGTTCCTTCCAATTGCCAATCGGTCGGATATTCCGCCCCGTTATCAATATTAAACGGCAAGCCTGTGGTCCAGCGAATGATGCCTCCCAGTTGCCAGCCGCCTCCGATTGCATTCAATAAGCCGCCCCAATTGTTGCCGAAGCGTTTCCCTCGTCCGAAGGGAAGTTGCGCGACGAAATTTGAATTGATCTGGTGAGTGATGTCGTAATCGCAGACGCCGCGCAACTGATCTGGATCCCAGGAGTTGACAATTTCGCCGTCGTAGCCTCCAAAGATCGGCACGCGCTCTGCGTCCGATTCGATATCGATACAGCGCGAGTATGTGTAGTTGAACTGGTACTGGATGCCCTGCGAGATTCGCCGGTTGAGCGTTACTTCCAGAGCGTTGTAGCTGGCGTTGGTGACGCTGCGCCAGGCGTAAAGCGAAGAGTATTGCGGCTGGAAATAGGAATAGGGGCCGAGGGCGCTGCAGCCGTTGGCGCAAGTGACGCCCGGAATATCCAGATCGTAGAGCGCGCTCGTCCAGTTGGGTGCGTTCGCTGCGTACTCCGCGTAAGCTTCCTGAAGCGCCGTGCAGGCACTTGTGCAGGTTCCGATGGACATACCGGCAATCGAGGGGAAGAGGTCCGTCCAGTACGCGGCTGTCTTGCCCACCATGGCCGGAGTGATCTGCGCCGGTGAAACGCCGGCGTTCGCCAGTTGCGCAAGACGGGAAGCAGCCTCGAAATAACTTATTCCGCTGGCCTTGTCGACCAGATTGGTGGGCTCGGTCATATCTTCCTGCGCCAGCAAATGGCGGCTGAGACTGCCGACGTACGACAAGGAGAGAGTCGTACTCCGAGAGATTTCGCGGTCGATGGTGAAATTGAGCATGTAGGTGTAAGGAGTGGTCAAGCCGTTATCCACCCCTTGAGCGATCGCCAGGCCGCCGTCGAATGCTCCGGAAGGCGGCGTAGACGGGAACCCGCCAGGGGGCGCAGGAATCAAGAGCGGGGAGTTGCAGAGGGACTCAGCCGGAACCTCATTCATGCTGGTGAGACGCGGCGTGCAGGCGTCGGTCAGAACTCCGGCAGCATTGCTTATATCTGTTGAAAGACCAAACGAGCCAAGCTGGGAAAACTGGTCCACCAGCCCTTCTCCGAAGTGGTCATAAGCCATGCCGAAGCCCGAGCGGATGGCAGTCTTCTCGCCACTGCCGAGGAGCTTGCTGCGCCAGCCTCCGCTCGCCCGCGGCGAATAGGCGAAGGCCAGGCGCGGAGCGAAATTGTGATAATCCCACGGATAGAATCCCGACTTCCCGTAATGCGGGCCGGCGAGGTTGAAAGAGATGAGCGGCATGGCATCTTCCGGAATGCCCTTGGCTGCATTGCTTGCTTCTTCGCTGAAGTACTGGCTCATATTCACGTTGGGAGCCACTTCGTAGCCGTGCGTTTCCCACACCGGGGATTGCAAATCCCATCGTAGGCCATAGGTGACCGTAAAGTTGGGCCGGATCTTCCAGGAATCTTGAGCGTAGGGCTCATATTCGTGCTGCTCGAAATATCGCAGGATCGGAGCGCCCTGCGCCAGCACTCCGCCCGTGGTGGTGTAGTTATAAATGCCGAAGCCTTCGCTCACCATGCCCAGCGCCGCCGCGGTGGCAAAATCGTAGACGTTGTTATCCTCGGAGTTGACGGCGGGAAAGCCGGCGGTCACGGGATTCAGCGGGGCCGTGGTATTGGCAAATCCAGTTGGGTTGAGCCATTCGCTATTCACCTCGCCGTAACTGAAAGAATTTTGCAGGCTGTTCTGGTTGTTATAGATCAGGCGGAAGCTTCCGCCAATGCCGATGGTGTGAGAGCCTTTGATCCAGGAGAATTGATCTCGCGCTTCATAGAGCGGCACAATGTCGCCGTTCCCGTAATAGATATTCTGGTCCAAGCCACGAATCACGATCCACGGCTCGTCCGTATCTCCCTGGAAATCGACGCTCTGCCGCGTCTCACCCCAAGTGAACGTGTTCACCTTATTCGGGCCCACGCTGGAAGTGAGGCCGACAGCGTATCCTTTGTTGTAGTCGGCTTCCGGGTTGTAGGGAGGCGTGCCGGGAAGAAATGGTGGACCGCTTTGATAGTCGTTATCGAGGTCGCCGCGCCAGAACATGTCCTCGGTGCCCGATCGATTGAGCAAAGCGTCGAATCGCGCGATGTAAGTATAGTAGTTGGTGATTTCGCGGCCTGGGAATCCGTAGCCCAGCCAGTTGTAGCCGTCGCCCACCGCATCATTATTTGGTTCGGGATATGTGTTGAAGTACTTCATCACGGCGGGATCGGCGCCAATATGAAGAGGGTCGAGCTGTTGAAGATCGGTCGGGCTCATCTGGAAAACTCCTCCGCTGGCAGTGGGATATTGCACGATTCCCTGGCGGAGCAAATTGGACGGTACGGCTTGGATGACGCTGGCTTGCGCAACTTGCTTGTCAAAGTCCAGATTCGTGAAGAAGAACACGCGGTTTTTAAGGATGGGTCCGCCAACGGAGCCCCCGAAGATGTTGTAATTGAGCTGCGCGGGCACGTTGGGCTGCCCGCTTTCCAGTTCGTCAAGCTTGATGAAGTAGTCGTTGGCGCTGGTCGCGGTATTGCGTAGGTATTCGTAGAGGCTCCCGTGAAACTTATTCGTGCCGCTTTTGGTGACCAGCGTCACTTGGGCGCCTGCCGAGCGCCCCTGATTGGCGAGGAAGTTCGTGGTGACGATGTTGAACTCCTGGAGCGAATCCGGCGTCTGCCGTAAGACGGACGTGAAGGCGTAACCGTTGTTCTGGTCGTTGACGTCGATGCCGTCCAGCGTGAAATTGGATTGGTCGCTGCGCACCCCGTTCACGGCTCCGGCGCGGCTGTCCTCATCAAGATCAATATCCGACCGGTCGCCCAGGTAAGTGACGCCGGTTTGCAGGCTGAGCAACTCGCCGACGTTGCGCGACTCAATCGGCAACTGGATAATCTGCTCCGTCGTGAACGGCGTACCAAGCCGGGCATCGGTGGTGTTGAGGGCCACTGGAGCGGCGGTGACGGAGACCACCTGGGTTTCAGTGCCAACGCGCAAGACGGCGTTTACCGTAGCCGGGCTGTTTACGAACACGTTGACCTGCCGGATCGTGTATTGCCGGAAACCTGTCGCGGTAATCGCCAGGCTGTAATCTCCCGGTGGAATTTGGTTGAACTCGTAAACGCCGTTGGAGCCCGTCGTAGTGGCGCGGACGGAGCCGGTTGCAGCTCGAACGAGGCGGACATGAGCGTTCGGAACTACAGCCCCGGAGGGATCCGTCACCGTCCCTCGCAGAGACGTAGTGGACTGGCATAACGCGGTGGCCGATAGTGTCAGCAGCACTAAGAACGCTAATCCGATGCTCTTTGAGTTCAATTTCATGATAGCCATGCTCCTTTCCATCCCCACTTCATTACTTTGGCGGCAAAACCGGTGGTCCCGACGCGTCGCCCCGCCACAGCAAAGAGCGAAAAGTGCCAATGTCATCCTAGAAAAGCCCGTTCAGAAATAGCCCCCGGCCACACTCCGGACCAAGAAAAGTACCGGAATCGACGCGGATATTCATATCATTAACTTCCCGGCATCGTCAACCGTCCCCTCTGGTCAGGGTTGGAGAATTGGCTTATGTGATTTTGAGATGACCGTGCCGAAACCGTGGCGGCGCGTCGCAATTCCGTTGTATGATCTATGGCTTGGACCAGTTGGGAGGTCGGAGAATGACTTTGCGAGCGTATTGGCGGGCGGCCTTGTTGATCCTGGCCCTCGCCCTGCTCACGGCGGGCTGCCGGACGAGTTTCCAGGAATGGAATAATGGTATGACGAACCAGACCGGGCGGCATGCGGCGTCTTATCACGCTGAGAAGCAGGCCAAGCATAGTTACATCATCTTCGTCGCCCGCTAGCGATGCGCTGAAGAAGCCTTCCGGAAACGCGTCATTCTGATCCACGGGATGACGGAGCGGAATCCCCACACGCTTTTTCGAGACAACACGTGCTTCCATCTATATTCGAAATCACGCTCTGCGGAAGAGGCCGGAGCGCCGCGTCGGCTCCATTCCCACGCAGGCGGCAGCCTTGGCCGCCGCTCCTTGAATAAACTTCGCCAGACACCGAATCAAGCGACAATGTTGGCGGTTGCCTTCGCCGCCTTCGCTGTATTGTTGTTGCTTCACCTGCCCTTGCTTCGACTGCCTTACTATTGGGACGAAGCCGGCTATTACATTCCGGCAGCGCTGGATTTTTTTCGTCACGGCCTGCTGATTCCGTGCAGCACGCAGCCTTCGGGGCACACTCCGCTTGTGAGCGTTTACTTGGGAGCGTTATGGCATCTGTTCGGCTTCTCAGCAAGCGTGACGCGGGTGGCGATGGTCGCAGTAGCGGCGGCCGCGGACGCTGCAACCTACGCCCTCGCTGAACGCGTGGCCGGAAATGAGGCAGGCATTTGGAGCGCTGCGCTGCTGGGGCTTTCCCCGGTGTTCTTTGCACAGAGCACGCTGGTCTTTCCGGATCTCACGGCAACGCTCTTCACGGTACTGACGGTCCTCTGGCTGCTCGAAGAGCGGTGGGTTGCGGTCGCAGTGGCCGCCACGCTCGCCGTGATGAGCAAGGAGACGGCGGTCGTGATGATTCCGGTGCTGGGTGTGCACAGCCTCATTCGCCGCCGCGCGCGAGGAGTGAAGCTTTGGCTCGCGCTGGCGCTGCCGGTTTGTGCGCTTGGCGCATGGGCTGCTTATTATCACCACGCGACAGGGTTTTGGAACGGCAATCCGCAATATCTTGAATACAATCTCTATTCAGTTCTTACGCCGTTGCGCGTTTGCCGAAATCTGCTGGCGCGGTTGGCCGAAATCTTCTTTCAGGGTTTCAACTTCCTGTTAACGGCCGGAGCCATCGCGGCAATCTGGTGGACCCGCCGCACGGGTGCGAGCCTAGGACTCGCCGGCCAAAATTCACCCGGCGTCAACGTGGCCTGCTCCGTTGGAGCCAGTCAGCCATCGCCTGACCCCCGCGTCCCGGCTCTTGCCTCCCCTCGCGCCTTTGGCGGAGACAGAAAGGCGATGACCATGTCCTTTCCGCACCCGAGCCCTGCGAAAGGTGACGCCACGGACCGGGAAACGCTGAGATGCGGTGCCGCTCTGCACAAGGATTTCTTCACCCTCGCGCTTTCCTTGATTGGCGCGTACATCTTATTTCTGAGCTTCGTGGGCGGGGCCGTGTTGCCGCGCTACATGCTTCCCTCAATGCCCTTTTTCATCATCATCGCTGTCACCTCTATCGGGAAGCTGCCGCTCCGCCCGGCGCGCTTGCTGTGCGTTGTGGCGGCTTGTTGCTTGATCGGCGCCTGGTTCATCAACCCTCCGTATCCGTTTCCCTATGAGGATAACTTGTCTTACGCGGACTTCGTACGCCTGCACCAGCAAGCGGCGCGCTATCTGGAAAACCTTCCCGGCAATCCGGTGGTCCTCACGGCATGGCCCGCGACGGACGAGCTGCGCCGCCCGGCCCTGGGCTATATCACCCGGCCGTTGCGCGTCGCCGCCGTGAATGACTTCACCGCCGCGGGCTTCCGCAAAGTTCCGCGCTTTGATGTGCTTTATCTCTATTCGCGCGCCTGGGAGCCTTTCGGGTTTGATTCGAAGATGGCGCATCAATGGCGGGTGTTTGTCGAGCGGTTTTACAACTTCCATCCACAGGTGAGCGCTCAGGATCTTCAGCGCCGATATCGCTTGAAGCTGCTGAAGAGCTTTGCCCGGCGCGGCCAGTGGGTGGAGATCTTCATTTCCGGGCAAAGATATCCACGGCCCAGGTTGCCAGAACCAGGAAGCTGATTGCGCCATTGATGGTGAAAAACGCCGCATTGACGCGAGAGAGGTCCCTGGGTTTCACAAGCGAGTGCTCGTAGACGAATAAGAGGCTGATGGCGACAAGGCCGGCTCCAGCCGTCCATCCCAGATGGGCGGCAAGCGCGGCGGCAATCAGGAGGGCGATCGTCAGGACGTGGAGCAGAAGAGAGATGCGCAATGCGGCGGGAATTCCGAAGCGGGCGGGAACAGACTGGAGCTTGACGCGCCGGTCAAAGTCCACATCCTGGCATGCGTAGATGAGGTCGAATCCGGCGACCCAAAGCGTCACGGCTGCGCCCAGCAGAACAACGCTGGTTTTTACATCTCCGCGCACGGCAATCCAGGCTCCGACCGGTGAAATGCCCAGCGAGAGCCCCAGGCCCAGGTGTGAGAGCCATGTGAATCGCTTGGTGTACGAATAACCGATGAGGATGAGGAGGGCCAGCGGCGCCAGCTCGAACGCCAGCCGATTCAGCTCGAAAGCGGCCGCGAGAAAAACTGCGCACGAAACTGCCGTAAAGCCGCCTGCAAAACGCACGGTGAGCCGGCCTGCGGGCAGAGCGCGGAGCTGCGTGCGCGGATTCGCGGCGTCAAAGTTGTAATCGGCAATGCGATTGAACGTCATGGCGGCGGTGCGCGCCGAAACCATCGCCACCACAATCCAACCCATGGCGCGCCAGCCGGGCCATCCGTGGGCCGCCAGCAGGGCTCCCGTCAGAGCGAACGGCAGGGCGAAGACCGAATGCTCGAACTTGATCATTTCGAGCGTGGTCCAAACCTTGCCGAACGGCCCCGGCGGATGGTCCGGACGCCGATGGGCGCCGGGTTGCCTGATGCCCGCGCTGCTTGCTGCCGATCCGTCAAGCCGTTCCGCCATGAGAAGTTTCCATCTTGCCGGAGGCATGATCCGGTGTCAACGTTTTGGCAGCGGAGTCGAAATATGACGACGCGCCCGATGATGGTAGAATCAAAAAGCCTTGAAATTTGCCAAAATCATCGTGATGGCCTTGGCGGTCATCGGTTGCGCTGGCTGCCCGAAGCGGCAAAGTACGGTGCGGCTGGCGTACGTTCCGGCTCCGCCCGCCCCTTCGCCCGCCGGCCAGGGCCGCGTGTGGGTGATTCAGCAGCCAGCTCCGCCTCAGCCGGCGGTGTCTCATCCGGCGCCCAAGCCGGTCCGGAAGGTGGAAGTGAAACCGCCCGTCACGCACCCTCACGTCGTTCACAAGACTGAGCCGGAGGCAGCGCCTGCGGATACTGAACCGGCGCCGCAACTCGAGCCGCTGGGCAGCGAGCAGCAGCAGAACAGGATGCGCTATCGTATCCAAGGGCTTCAGCGAGGCATCGAGCGCCGGATTGATTCCCTCATTCAACGGCGGCTCTCTGACGTGGATCGGAAAGCCGTCAGCGATGCCCGTGTATTCCTGTCGCAATCACGGGAGGCGATGGAAGCGGGCGATCTGACGGAGTCGCTGAATTTGGCGGAGAAAGCGGACCTGCTGGTTTCTGCCGTGGAAAAGCGAACATGAC
>JASHON010000116.1 GCA_030041095.1 Terriglobia bacterium | reverse complement strand
GCCCGGGAGACCTGAGAGATTCCGCCACGGGATAGCGAGCTGGCTTCGGCCGCCGCCCAGATGCGGCACCCTCGCTCGTCGAGGATGCGACCCAGGATCCGGTACTTCTCTCGAATGGCACGAAGCTGTCTCTCAGCCATAGAAGAAGAGTACCGCTTACGCCCGGTGTGTTCAAGTTATTTGTGCGCACCATCTAAGTTGGTCGCCGCTGCGGGCGAGTGATTCAACCTGTACGCCTGCGCATCACCTATCTTGTCGCCGGAGCGTTCTACAGTTCACTTTCGAAAGACTTCGGCGAGCTAAGCGGCACAGAGGAATCGAGAAGGAAAAGTAATGCGCAATGTGCAGCTCAAGGCTCCCTTTGATGCTTCATTGGACTGGCTCGACCGCTTTCATGCCAAAGAGCACCTGAGCGCCGTGGGCAAGGTCCTCTTCAGCGAGAGCGAAGCGGGGTCAGCAGCGCTACGATGAACTCGATGAGGGACGCTTGATCTCATCTCACAAATCTGACGTGCGCGGTCAGAAATGGTAGCTCGTGGCAATCTGGATGGCGTTGCCTGCGGTGTTTCCCAGTGATTGCGTGAAGTCATAGTGAAGGTAGCTTGCCTCGACTGAGAGGCGGGAGTCGATCTTCAGCTCTAATTCCGGCCCTATCCGCTCGGCGGGTAAAAACGACGTGCCGCCCCCAATTTGCTGCCGGCCAACATCCGCCGTGAGATCGTAACGCAGCCGTTTCCACAGCGGTCCATAGATTCGCGTCGTGAAGAAGTGATTCTGGTAAAACGGCGGGTTGAATAACCCCATGAAAATGCCGCGCCCCCGCGCCTGCCCCGCGTAACCAAACACCAGGCCGGAATACCCGGCGTCGAAGGAGAAGAGGTGGGAGCGGATCATTCTTTCGCTGAAGTCCAGGCTTCCGCCGTTGGCGAGGTCGCGCCCGTTTCTTTCAAGTGGCACAGGGGCAGGCAAATAGTAGGCTTCGTGATACACCGACGAAAAAAGCTGGTCATGAAAAAAGTTCGCCGAGAGGCGCGTTCGTCCGTTGGGCCGATAGATAAATCCTATCCTCGAGCGTGTTCGAGTGACGCCAAAGTTTGCGGCAATGGGTGTGGAGACAACGCCTGTGTGCGACCATACGGCGTTCAGGCTCAAGGTGCGCGTAGGCAACACCGTCCAAGCGAAGTAGCCCACAGGTGCGATAGAAACCGTGCGAGTTGTGCCAACTGGGTTTCCCACTGAGAACACATCGCCGGGGCCTAATCGCGTAGCGCCGAGCCCGCCTCGAATCACCAGCCATCGTGTCACGTGCGTTGTCTGGCCGTAAAGGAGCTCGGACGGCGCCGAGTGGCCCAGGCTGCCCTCGAAAGGGCTGTTCACCGGCACAAATGCGGTCAGCACGTCGGACGAACTTCGCGGGAAAAGGTCGAAACTGACGCGGGTGACGGAGCCATAGGAGCTCAAATCTTCGAATGTTTGAAATGGGCTATCCCGGGAAATCTCTCTCGCGTAAGATTCAGTCGTCTTAACGCTCACAGAGGATTTCCAACTCATCGCATCTCTTAATTCAGCGATCTCCGAGTCATGGGGTTTCAGACGGCTGGCGCGCTTCAGCATGACGATCGCTTGATTCCGCTCGCGCAATGCACGATCGATGCGTGCCAAGAGCATCAGCGCATCGAAATCTTCGGGACGCTCCCTCACCAGGCGGGCTGCAAGGGGCTGAGCGGCGCGCGGCCGGTCCAGGTAGTAGTCAATCCGGGCCTCGCCAAAAAGTGCGTCAGGGTCATTGAAATCGATTCCTAAAATCTTCTCAAATGCTTCTTTTGCTTGTGGTAATTCTCCTTCACGAAGATTCAGCCGTGCGAGCAGCCGCAAGGCGTCACGGTTCTTGGCATTCAGTTTCAAAACATCTTCCAGATATTTACGGGCGTCGCGATCGTCGTCGAGGCGGGTTTCCAACCTCGCCACCGCCAGCCGGTCTTCCACATCAGTAGGTTCATCGGCCACCAGCTCCTTCTCGAGTGCGAGCGAGCGCCGAGGGTGCCCGGACCACTCATAGAGCCTGGCCAGCATGGCAAGTGCCCCACGGTCATCGGGAGTTTCCTGTCGAATATGTGTGACGACAGCGATACTGGCGGAATACTGCCGGTCCCACGCGAGCACGGTGGCCAGTTGCATCTGAAGATTGCCGTCCCCCGGACTGGCGCGAACGGCGCGGCGAAGCGCCGTGATTGCCGCAGTGTAGTCGCCGAGCGCGGCAGCAGCCCGCACCAGCCTTCTGAGGGCCGCGCCGTCGGTCGGATGCTCTGCAACAAAGCTCAGCTCGTAAGCAAGTATCGCCTGGGACGACGCGCCTCGCGCAGGAGCCAGGGCGTTCCACCGCTCCAAATCGTTCATTCGCGCGATATCGGCAAGGGCCTTCCAGTTGGCCGGATCCGCCGGACGGCGACGGACCAGCTTCTGAAAGATCGCCATGGCGCGACGCTCGTGTCCCTCCCAGAACAAAACGAACGCTTCTCCTTGCAGCGCAGCGTAATTTGCCGGCGATTGGAGCAGCGCCTGGTTAAACGCTCGAATTGCCTGGGCGTAGCATCCGCGCGCTGAAAATGCATGGGCCAGCCCGAGCTCCGCGCCCAGGTTGCCAGGCTGAAGGACGAGTAGCGAGCGAAAGATCAGAACGGCCTGAGTCGCGTCATGCGCGCGCGCCTTCTCCTCGCCCAGAATATACAACCCGCCCGGCCAGGTTTCGCCATAGCGCTCATAGTTCTGCTCCGCAGCGGCATCGCCGGCAACCGGTGCACACGGCCCGACAACCTGGCCACCTGGCTTTCTTGCGTTGAGCAAGGGCGCGGACGCCGCTGCCGCGGTGGCGGAGGAGTAGCGGAGCGCCACGCGAGGCGCCGCGAGAACTGCGCCCCTACCGGGCCGCGCGGCGAGCATCCAGCACAGAGCGAACATGATCGTCTTACTCCGTCGCACCGCGGCGCCGTTCATCTCATCCTTCCCATCGGTTGAATCCGGCAAGAAACAACGCGAACCCTTGAACTCGATAAAAAAGCACAAGCTGCCGGAAGCCGAAGTTGTCAACTAACGCTCCGAGTAGCAGCACGTATAAGTCGCGCCGGCGAGGATACCGGCGGTAAGTGAGCTCCTCCAGCAGAATGGCTCCCGCGGAGAGAAATGCCGCATAAACAAGGCTCAACAGCACGAGCGGAATGTAAAATGCCGGAAGGGCCAGATGGAGGGCAAACGCCGCCGGAACCACAAGATATCCGAGGAATTCTATGACCGCGCCAAGGCACTCGATGCAAACATGAAACGGAAAGCTGACCATCCCGAGTACGCCGTATCTCGGGTTAAACATCATTCTCCAATTCATCCAAAGCGTCTGGCACAAACCCAGTTGCCATCGCCGTCGCTGCCTCGCCAGCGTCGAGACTGAGGAGGGACACCGGGTCCAGCAAACGGGGTCGAAATCGAAGGCCACCCGTGTCGGTGTCGTTCGCCGCCGTGCGCGCTTCTGCAGGCGTACCACCATCTCCATGTCCTCTCCCACGGTCGCGTCGCTGAATCCTCCCGCCTCGATGACGAGTTGGCGGTCGAAGACGGCCATGGCGCCCGAAACGATGAGCGTTCCGCCTAACAGATTCCAGCCGGCTCGACCGAACAGGAAACTGCGAAGGTATTCCACCACTTGCAAGCGCTCCAGCCAGGATTGGGAAAGCATCGGCTTCGCCACCAACCCTTGCTCCACCTTGCATCCGTTTCGCACGCGGATGATCCCTCCACTCACTGAAACGGTGTGATGGGAGCGGACGATGGGACGCATCAGCCGCAGAAGCGCATCGGGCTCGATCAGCGAGTCGGCGTCCAGCGTGCAAAAGTACGGCGTCCGGCACGCGTTGATGCCCGCGTTGAGCGCATCGGGCTTCCCGCCGTGCTCCTTTGAAATCACGAGGAGATTTGGAAATACCGTGCTCACCCACAACTGCTTCACGGGGCGCGTGGGAAGCGCCAGGCGGTAGATCAGATCTCTCGGCTCGAGCCGGAGCGTCTTTGTGAGGCGCTCCAGAGTGGAGTCGGAAGAACCGTCGTCTACAATTACGACGCGAGTTTGCGGGTAATCCGCCTGCTGAACGGACCGCAAAGTTTCAAGGATTGTTTCGGCTTCGTTATAGGCCGGCACGATCACGGTGAGCGGCGGCAGCACACCCGAATCGCGAAGTTCTTCGAGCTCCAGATAGGTGCGCCCGCGGTTACGAACCATCACAAATGCCAGCGCCACCAGCATCAATACGGTGTACGCGCCGTTACCCGCCACGAAATATGCGATCGTGAGCAGATTGAACTCGCGCAATATGTGTTCGCCGACCGCCGCAAACGGTATCACCGGCAACCTCGCTCAAGCGGGCATGGTTCTTGAAATCGAGGGGGGCTTTTCACTCTGCGGGCGCAGGAACCGCGCGCCGCCCAATCCAGTAATCAACTCAAACGCCTGCCGTTCCAGCGTCCGGCCTGGCTCCGCGGCGCGCTCTGCAATTTTCTGCATCGTACCTGACAACTCCAGGGCTTCAACAATCTGCTCGCGTACGTACACGTCTTCTGCACGCAATAAGACGATAAGAAGCTCCCGCACACCACTGGAGCCATTTTCAATAAAAGCGTAGGCCGCGGCCTCTCGAACTCTCCAGTGCGCATCAGTAAGACGCGTGTGGAGCGCCGGCATCAGCGCGTGTTGGCGCTGCCTGGCGGCGGCGCGCACCGCGTGCAGGCGCACGAACCACTCCGGAGCGTCCATCAGGCGGAAGATTACGGGAAGCGCTTCCGCCGGGCTAACATAGCCGGCCAGGTCCGCGGCGGCCGCGCGGACGTCAGAATCGAGGTCGAACGGAAGTCGGTGGAGGATTAGGAAGTGAAGCTCCGGTCCCAATTCGGCAGGCGGGCACGGGGCATTCTTCCGCGAAGCTTCAAGCGTGCCGAGCATATCTCGCAGCACGCATGCCGCATCTGCCCGCAAGCGCGGGTGTGGATCCTGCAGCAAAGGAGCGAGAAAGCTGGCATGTTCGAGGGGAAAGCCGGCGAGTGTCGTCTTCAGCTCGCGTTCTGAGACGCCTGCGGCGCCGTGTGCTGCAGCGCGGAGCCGTTCCAACAAGTAAGGAAACGATTGAGGCTCGCGGAGGACTCTGAGGGATTGGACTGCAACAGTTTGCACTTCACCGCTTGGGTCGTTCAGCGCTTTCACCAAGATCGGCCAACTCTCATGATGATGAATCATCCCCAGCCGATGCGCCGCTTTCGCCCGGCTCTGATATGCCAGCGGCCGCAACAGAGCCCGGAGACGACGCACGAGCGCTGAAGCGCCTTCCAGCCTGCCCCACGCCGTACCCATTGCGTTTCTCCGCGACTCCTCGATGAGACCAAGATCGGCAGCGAGCCGCTGCCGTAGCGCAAGGCTGTCACCAGGCCCCTTGAGCGAAAAGAGCAGCTCTTCCGTATCCAGGCGCTGCCCGTTTTTCATACCGGCGCTCAGTCGATTTAGGCCTTCGGAGTAATCGAGGGATTGGCTGAAGAGACTTTCGAGGAGAGACTGGATTTCGGCGCGTGCGCGCTTCCGGAATTCACGGTCGCGGTCTCCTTTGATTCTCTGCCCGATCGCGATGACAACCAGGGCGCACGTGCCCAGAAGGATAGGCGCTGCAATCAGGAAAACCGCGTGGATGAGCTGGTGTGGACGAATGCCTATTCCCCCCTTTAACCCTCACCGGCTCGAATCACGCTTCAGTGAGCGCGGCAGGTCAAGGCCTTTTGGTTAATCCGGGCGTAGCTGTCCAAAAAGTGAGTATCGTAGCATAACCTGGGATTTCTTCCCAATCGCGTCATGCGAATGTTTCCTGTCTCCGGCGTACTTTGTTGATGGGTTGTATTGAGCTGGCACGGAATGCGGCGCTCAGCCCGGCTTTCTACAAGGGCGATAGGAGCGTTCGTGAGTCGGGCTTCGATATCAGATTCAGGTTCGGACCCTTCGGCGATGCGAGAGAGGAATAGAATCGCGCTCTCTTAGGTCTCAATTATGCTTGATGAACGCGCCGGTGCGGAGTTCGGCCATGGCCTGCCGCAATTCTTCTTGCGTATTCATCACAATCGGGCCATACCACGCCACCGGCTCTTCGATGGGCTTGCCGGAGATCAGTAGGAAACGAATTCCCTCATCGCCGGCTTGAACGCTGATGCTATCGCCGCGGTCGAACAGGACGAGTGAGTGATTGGTGGCGTCGTAAACCGGCGCTGCTTCGGGATTCATCACCTGATCGGTAAGCACGGCGCGGGGATGCGAGGCATCGCGAAACGAGCCCGAACCGGCGAAAACATACGCAAAGGCATTGCGATCCGTTTCAATTTTTAGAAGCTTTCGCTTTCGGGCAGGCACGAAAACATCAAGGTAATTCGGGTCAGCCGCGACGCCCTCTACCGGCCCTTTCTTGCCCCAGAACTCTCCGCAGACCACGCGTACGTGCGTGCCATCATCGTCCGTCACTTCAGGAATCGCAGTGGACGGAATATCCTGGTACCGCGGATGGGTCATCTTGAGCGAGGAAGGCAGATTGGCCCACAACTGAAAACCGTGCATGCGGCCTCGTTCGTCGCCCTTGGGCATCTCCTGGTGCAGAATGCCGCTGCCTGCCGTCATCCACTGCACGTCGCCGGCGATCATCTTGCCCTTATTCCCCAGGCTGTCACCGTGCTCGACGGAGCCGGCCAGAACATAAGTGATGGTCTCGATTCCGCGATGCGGATGCCAGGGAAAACCAGCTAAATAGTCATCGGGATTGTCATTGCGAAAGTCGTCCAGAAGCAGAAAAGGATCGAAATCCGTAGTCTGGCCAAAACCGAAAGCGCGCTGCAACTTGACGCCGGCGCCTTCGATGGTAGGTTTTGTTTCCACAATCTTCTTGATGGGACGGAGCGACATA
This sequence comes from Terriglobia bacterium, assembly GCA_030041095.1. GTDB lineage: Bacteria > Acidobacteriota > Terriglobia > UBA7540 > UBA7540 > JASHON01. The sequence continues at coordinate 1,963 of JASHON010000116.1, read as the reverse complement.
GTGATCCTCCTGAGCGCAAATCGCCGTCTGGCGATTGATGCGGAAGTCAGCAACGAACGAAACTGAATCAAATCTCTTGGCGCGTTGATGAAAAACTTGCCGGAGGCCTGTCATCACTGGGCGCGGCGAAGAATCCCGGCATCTGTTTCGAGCGGAACGTGGAGACGCTTCGCCCCGCTCATGACAAACTGGCTCTCTTCACCAACCTGTTAATTAGCTGGCCGGTCGCGGTGTGTGTCTTGTTCGCGTCATCGTTCTCACCGCCTGGAAATTGGATGCGGCAGATCGGGATTCGTTACAGCGTCATCGTCTCTTTGTAGCGAAAGCACTCGACAAGGTGATCGTTCACCATGCCAACTGCCTGCATGTGGGCGTAAATAATTGTAGAACCCACAAAACTGAATCCTCGTTGCTTCAGGTCTTTGCTCAGGGCATCGGATTCGGGTGACGTGGCTGGAACCTGCTTCATGGTGCTCCAGCGATTGAGTTTGGGACGGCCATCGACAAACCGCCAGCAATAGGCGTCAAAGCTTCCAAATTCCTTCTGAAGCTTTAGGAACGCCCGGGCATTGCGAACGGCGGATGCGATTTTCAGCCGGTTCCGAATGATGCCTGGATCGAACGTCAGTTTCTGAATTCGTTTGGCGGTATAGCGCGCCACTCTTTCCGGGTCAAACTCGCTGAAGGCGCGGCGATAGGCCTCTCGTTTATTGAGCACGGTGGACCAACTCAATCCGGCCTGGGCGCCTTCCAGGATCAGAAACTCAAAATGTTTGCGGTCATCGTGTACGGGCACCCCCCATTCGCGATCGTGATATGCAAGCATCAGTGAATCTTTCAAGCCTGCCCAGGCGCATCGCTTCATATCCATAACCAGAGTCTCACTCCCTTCCAGCTTTCAAATTAAAGTGCCGCGTCCAACCGGCCTTGGCCTGGTCCATCACTTCGGTCAAAGGTTACAAGCCGCCGCTCTAAAAGGCAACTCCGCCCCGGCCATGGACCGGGCAGCGTAGCGGCGCTGCCCGCGCACCGTCCATGTCATTCTGAGCGGAAGCGAAGAATCTCTGTAGTTTTTTCCGGAAAAGCCGCGATCTCCCAGCGCAGCCGCACTGCTCCACGCACTGTCCATGTCATTCTGAGCGGAGCGAAGAATCTCTGTAGTTCTTTTTTCCCGGAGATGCCGCGCTACCCCACCCACGGACGACTGACCTCGCACAGTCATTAAAGTGTCCTATGGGTCCCATTTGTCCCATCTGTCGCGCAAAAAGTGTCCTATCTGTCGCCATGGTCTCACTGGGCTGTGCCACGCTGGTAGTGGCAGTGGGCAAGAGACGAGAGACAAGTGACGAGAGACAAGAAAAAACGGTTACCTGACCCAGGACCCAGGACAAGCGACGAAGGACAAAGGACCACTGACTGCTGATAGCTGACAACTGATAGCTGATATCTGACAACTGATCGAGGTATCCACCACCATGACTCTCTTGAAACCGCGAAAAATCACCGCCCGCCACCGCGCCACCAGCCGGGCCAACGGCCGCCGCTCCCACGGCCCGAAAACTCCGCGCGGCAAGCGCGCGGTCTCGTTGAACGCCCTCAAGCACGGCCTGCGCTCACGGACCGGAGCGCGCCCGCTCTGGCAGGCAATGACGGCGATGGGCGAGGACGCGGAACGCTATCCGGCTCTGCTCGAAGAAGCGGTCCGTTCGTTTCCGCCCGGGTGCGCCCTGGAGCGGGCTCTGTGCGAGGAGATCACGGGGTTGCGTTTGAAGCTGGAGCGCAACCAGCGGGCGCAGGAAGCGAAGCTGGTGCGAACGTTCGAGCGGCTGGAGCAGTCGCGTCTGAAGCGGCGGAGGGAGCTGGAGAGTGGCGTGGGCTATGACGGTCCGCAGGCGGAGGTGAAGGAGAAAGGGCTGCTGGCCGCTCCGGATTGCCCGGCCAAGTTCACGGAGGTGGAAGCGTG
>JASHON010000115.1 GCA_030041095.1 Terriglobia bacterium | reverse complement strand
CGGCGATTCAGTCGGCGAAGGTTGACGTTGTCTGCGCATGCCGCGATCATACCGGAATCCCGCACCCCACGGGTGAGCAATTTGGGCAAGGCTACTTCCGCTGCACCGCTCTCCCCAGCCCCTGTTTGCTGGTCGCCACCAACGTGGCTTGTGACCCAGCGACCGGCGGCGGACTTTTACCGACGGATCAGGGCCTGACCAGTTTCTCTGGAAACACAACCAGTAAGTCGTTAAAATACTTACCGTTCCCCTAACCGGCCCGCTCCAGTGCTCCTGCCGTGCGCGAGGGGGAGCCGACGGCCTTCAGGCCCGTCTGCAAAAGCGCGTGGAAGAGCTGGAGAAGGGGCGCCAGCTTTCGCCGCTTCCTCCGGTCGTGATCGGCGGCGCGCTTGTCGTACCGCAAGGCTTTGGTGGCCGGGAGCGCGGGCTTCCAGGCCGCAAGAGATGCCAAGCTCCCGCAACTTGCGCGTGACGCCACGCGCATCGATCAACTGGCCGTGGAAGCGGTTATCCAGGCTGAGAGGGCCTTGGGATTCGAGCCGCGCGATGTCAGCGGCGAGAAATGCGGATATGAAGTGGAGTCGCGGATTCCAGGCACGGGCAAATTACGCTTCATTGAAGTGAAGGGCCGGGCCAAGGGCGCGGGTACGGTTACAATTACGAACCACGAAATCCTGACCGCCCTCAACAAGCCCAAGGATTTCATTCCTGCCCTCGTCGAAGTGGACGGCGATCATTCCACTTCGCGCTACATTCGCGGTCCTTTTCAGCGCGAGCCGGATTTCGGAGTGACAAGCGTCAACTACGATTTAGCGGGCCTGATAGCCCGCGCAGGGGAACCTGCGTGAGGCGCGACGAACTCGACGAGCTACACTTCATCAGCCCAGTTGATAACGTAGCGTCCGTCCTCCAGCGCGGAATTTTGTGCCACAATCATGCGGCCAGGGTCACTCACCGCTCAGTTGCCATGCCGGAGATACAAGAGCGGCGGAAGAAAGTCAAAATTCCTGGCGGAGACTGGCTGCACGAGTACGCGAATTTGTACATCAATGCTCGCAACAAGATGCTCTTCAAACTCAAAGCGCAGGTCGGCGACGAAACCCTCTGTGTGCTTCGTATCAGCACTGATGTTCTCGACCTTCCAAACGTCGTAATTTCTGACCAAAACGCTTCGAGCGACCATGTCCGCTTTGCCTCTGCCCCGGACGGCCTGAAGCGCATCGATCGACACCTTGTTTTTGCACGTTATTGGACGCATCCGGAGAATCCTATCGAGGAAATGAGCCACGGATCGATTATGTGCTCCGAGGTTCTTGTGCCGCACCGCGTCGATCCGCGTTATATCATAGGAGCATACGTATCATGCGAGCAGGCCTTAGGAGTTGTACGCGGAAGCGCCCCTGGGCTGGAAGTGAGCGTAAACCGTAATCTCTTCTTTCGGTGAAGGAGCAGAATTATGGTGAAGACCATTCAAGGCGACCTTTTCGAATCGCAAGCGCAGACGCTTGTCAACACGGTGAACTGCGTCGGAGTGATGGGAAAAGGGATCGCGCTGGAGTTCAAGAAGCGTTACCCCGACCTGTACGACGATTACGTCAAAAGATGCGAGGCTGGGAAGCTGATGCTCGGCAGGCCGTATCTTTTTCGACGTCTTGTTTCGCCCTGGATTTTGAATTTTCCAACGAAGGGGCACTGGCGGGCGGTGTCGCGCCTGTCCGACATCGTCAAAGGATTAGATTACTTGGAGCAACACTACCGCGAATGGGGCATCACTTCGCTCGCGGTTCCCCCTCTTGGTTCTGGTAACGGCCAGCTAGAATGGCGCATTGTTGGTCCGACCCTGTACCGCCATCTGAGCCGACTGGATATTCCAGTCGAACTTTATGCTCCGCACGGAGCGCCCAAAGAGCAACTTGAGCCGAGTTTTCTCGAACAAATGCCGGAAGAAACCGGAGTGAGGCCCCCCAAACTCGGAGTCTCAAGGATCAATCCAGCTTGGGTGGCGCTTCTTGAGATCGTGGCCCGGATTGAGCACGAACCATACCACTGGCCCGTTGGTCGGACAACGTTCCAAAAGATCGCGTTTTTCGCTACCGAATCCGGACTCCCCACGGGGCTCAGATATGTCAGGGGCAGCTACGGCCCCTTCGCCTCGGAGCTGAAATCTTTGCTTACACGTCTCGTTAACAACGGATTGTCTCGAGAGGAAAAGCTAGGTCAGATGTTCGCGGTGAAGCCCGGACCAACCTACGCGGACGCGGTCCGTCTCTATGCCGCCGATCTTAGACGCTGGGAACCGCTCATTGATCGGATCACCGATCTTTTCTTGCGCCTGCGCACCCCGCAAGCAGAGATCGCCGCTACGGTCTACTTCGCTGCGCGCTCGCTGGCGGAAAAAAATCTCGAGAAGCCCTCCGAGTTGGATGTTCTCGAAGAAGTGAAGCGATGGAAACTGAAGCGGCGGCCTCCCCTTCAGGAGGCTGAGGTGGCCAGGAGCATCCGAAGCCTTGCGGCACTGCATTGGCTCGACGTCAAGCCAAGCAAGAATCTGCCCCTCCCGCACGAGGCCCGCCTGGATGCCTGAATACCGCAAAAAACTGATTGAAGTGGCGCTGCCGCTGGAGGCGATCAATAAGGAGGCGGCGAGGGAGAAATCCATCCGGCACGGGCACCCTTAGACGCTGCATTTGTGGTGGGCGCGGCCCACCGGCAGGCCGGAAAAACATGCGCCGTTCGAGTTCCGCGAAACCGAGCCGCTGAAGCTCGTCCCTGGAGGTGGCAGGACCGCGTTGAATACCTGATTGTCGAGAATGCCGTCAGCCCTCTGGCGGAATTCATGTAGTGGCAGTCGTCGGAACAGGCAATGCGCTTCCGTTGGAAACCGCACTGAAAAAGTGGGCCGGATGCAGCCCTTGAAAACAGACATTCCGATCCGCCGCCACCCCAGGTAACGGTCCAGCCACAGGCTCCGGCCACGCCAGATTTATCTCAACCCATCTCAGATGAGCACAAATCGCATAAACGGCACCAGAGGTAAGAGGGTGTTTGAAATGTTATCCCAATGGACGTACACTTGTAATAATTGAATTGTACATTGGGGGATGTTATGGCTGGAAATCTCGCTTTGGCAAACGCGGAAAAACGGCGCGCGCGTAGCTCGCGTCTCGGTTTCCGCGTGGACGCGCAGACAAAAAAGCTTGTGGAGCGAGCGGCGGCATTGGAGCGCCGGAGCCTGACGGATTTTTGTCTCACCGCCTTGACGGAAGCGACGCAGGCCACGATTTCCCGGCATGAGACCCTTCTGCTTTCCGAACGGGACCGCCAGGTATTCTTCGACGCGCTGGTTCATCCCTCGAAGCCCAATGCCCGTCTGCAGCGCGCATTCCGCTCCGCAAAAAAGCGGATTGCCTCTTAGGTCATGGCGGAGGAAACACGATTCCGCCTGGAATCGCTCGGCAAGCATCACAACCGGGCGGAGTTCACCTGCGGCGTGGAAAGTCTCGACTCCTACCTAAAAACGCAGGCGTCACAGGACATGCGGCGCAAGGCGAACGCGGTTTTTGTTCTGGCTCCCCTGCACAGCCCGAACAGGATTGTAGGGTACTTCACACTTTGCGCTTATGGCCTTGCGCCGGGCGCGATTCCCGATGAGGCGCGCAAGCATATTCCCCGTTATCCGGTCGTCAGCGCAACCTTGATCGGGCGGCTTGCGGTCAGCGCGGCTTTTCAAGGCCAGCGCCTTGGCTCGCTCTTGCTGGCTGAAGCCTTGCGCAAGACTTACGAAAATGCGTCGATCGTCGGCTCGTCCATGGTTGTGGTCGATGCAATCGACGAACGGGCGGTGCGGTTTTACCAAGCACACGGATTCATCAAACTTCCTGAGTCCATGCGGCTGGTTCTGCCTATACGGACCATCGCAGAGATCATCTCCACCACGAAATAATCAGCCGGACAAGACGCGACCGAAATCCGAATAGAGAACATGCGGCATTCAGTCGTGGCTGAAACGACCCCGAATACCATCCGAATTTGTCCGGGAATTACCCGAGATTTGTCCCACCGTGCTTTCCGCTGTGGCATTACCTGACAGGCTGCGGGAAAGGTCTTTTGGGGAGTTGACGTAGCGCCGGCTTCCAGCCGGCAACTCCCTTCAATTCAGCGGAGGCCGGCAAGATGCCGGCGCACCATTCGCGGCGGCGCCGGGTTTTTCCGCGGCCTGTTAAATCGCCCGTGCATGAATATGTTCCAACCCGCGGAAATCCATAATCCCCGCCGAAAACCTTGCCATTGACGAAACCGGTTACTGGCTGGCGGCAAGAGGGAGGACGCGCCAGGCAGAGGTTCAGGCCCAAGCGTTAATTGGACGGGGCCCCTCAACGTGTTACGAGACCGCCCTGATCCGTCGGTAAAAGTCCGCCGCCGGTCGCTGGGTCACAAGCCACGTTGGTGGCGACCAGCAAACAGGGGCTGGGGAGAGCGGTGCAGCGGAAGTAGCCTTGCCCAAATTGCTCACCCGTGGGGTGCGGGATTCCGGTATGATCGCGGCATGCGCAGACAACGTCAACCTTCGCCGACTGAATCGCCGCTG
>JASHON010000114.1 GCA_030041095.1 Terriglobia bacterium | reverse complement strand
CTTCAATACGCTCCGGCGGCGCATCGCTCACGATCCCGGCCATGTTCTTGCCAAAGACCATCGTAAATTCCCCAGCCGGCGCGGCAGGCGGAGGAGGCGCTGGCATCACTTCGGCTGCTGGCGGAGCAGGAGTCGCAGGCAAATCCGGCCGTTGCATCGCAGCAGTCGCTTCAATACGCTCCGGCGGCGCATCGCTCACGATCCCGGCCATGTTCTTGCCAAAGACCATCGTAAATTCCCCAGCCGGCGCGGCAGCCGGAGCAGGCGCTGGCGATGTCGGCGCGGCAGCCGGAGGCGCAGGTTTTTCAGGAAAGTCCTGAAGCTGCTTGCCTTGAAACAGCATGGTGAATTCGCCCGGCTGAGGGGAAGCCGGCGGCGCTGGCGGGGACGGTGGCATTACCTTGGCGTCAGAGCCGGTCTTTTGCGCCACCACTGGGGATGCGAGCGCTAAAGTGGCATTGGTGGCTGCCGGTGAAGCTGGTTGTGTTTCCGCAGGCCCGCCGTGCTTGCCGGCAGCCGAATCGAGCCATTCCCATAGGTTCACCATCTCCGGCCGGTCTTCCGTCACCACCCAGACGGAATCTTCATACTCTTTAACAGAGAGGATGGGGTTCGGGCTTCCAGGACCTAAGCTCGAGTTATACCGCACGATCCGCACCAGCAACCGCACCTGATGCCCTGAGCCCGGCTTCCGAAGCAACTGATGCAGCAAAACGGGACGGTGAGAACCGATCTCGCGGGCGCGGTAAGCCTTCAGCTCGCCCTCGAAAACGGCTTCGACGTTCTCGTATTGGGCCAGAGGATCCATAAGATAACTCCAGGAGCGACTCTCGCCGCTTATTTTAGCACTATGCTATGCCATATGTCTGACTTGGATGAAGCCAGGAACAAAGGTATCGCTTCCGATGTTAAAACTCTTGACGGTGAGGCAAGGCGCGTGGATAATTCATCTAACCATACTGGGGGAGTGCCTCTAAACAAGTGAGGAAACCATGTTGGATACTGAGCGAAAATACCTGGAGTCAAACCGTGACCGACTCTTGAAAGAATATGGCGGGAAGATTCTAATAATTAAGGGCGAGCAGGTAACGGGAGCGTTCGACACCATAGAGGAAGCCCTGCAAGGGGCTGTCATGCAGCATGGCCTGGAAAACGTTCTCATTAGAAGGCCCTCCGAAGCACAAATTGAGTTCTCGGCGCCAGCTTTAGCCTTGGGGATTATAAATGCCAATTCTACACATGCAGGCGATAGCTCAACGTAGGAATCCGGATGGAAATATTGTCAATGTCCCTCCAATGGTAGCCCTTCAGGCTGGTGGACCCAAAATACAGGCGTCAGTCACAATCGAGCAGAACGCAGGAAAGGCCCTAGCTAGCCAAGGTCATCCCGTACCAACGCCGCAGGGTGGTTTTGCGTTAATCGACACAGGGGCATCAAATAGCTGTATAGACGAACAAGTCGCGAAAAAACTAGGACTTCCGGTAATTGATGAAGCGTCGATGCTATCCGCAACTCATGAGAAGGTCCCGTGCAATGTCTACCCTGTGTTGATCGTTACCCCAATCATTAGCTTGAATATCCCCAGGGCGATGGGAGCCTCTCTGGCTGCCCACGGAATTATAGCTATTATCGGGCGTGACGTTTTACAGGCGTGTAATTTCTTTTACAACGGCGTGGCTGGGCAGTTCACTCTGTCCATTTAAGACCTACTTTTGTGACGCGTTCCAGCCGTCACAAGCCCGTTCAGTGCTCTGAAGCCAGGAACCGCTCGGCATCAATCGCGGCCATGCAGCCGGAGCCAGCCGCCGTCACCGCCTGGCGGTAAACGTGGTCCTGGACGTCGCCCGCGGCAAACACGCCGGAAACGCTCGTTCGAGTGCCATCCGTCGTCTTCAGATAACCCAGATTGTCCATTTCGAGCTGGCCGCGGAATAACGCGCTATTCGGCTCATGTCCGATGCCGATGAATAAGCCTTGGCAGGGATGAAACTTCTGCTCGCCCGTTCGGGTATCCTTGAGCTCGACGCCCGTCACTTCAAGCTTCTCCGGATCGCGCACGTTGGTCACAACGGCGTTAAAAATCGGTTTGATCTTGTCGTTCCGCATCATGCGGTCCGCCATGATTTTCGACGCGCGCAGCTCGTCCCGCCGGTGGATCACGTTCACCTGCCGCGCGTAACGCGTGAGAAAAAGCGCCTCTTCAACAGCCGTGTCGCCGCCTCCCACCACTGCAACGTCTTTCCCGCGGAAGAAGTAGCCGTCGCAGGTGGCGCAGGTGGAAACGCCATGGCCGATCAACCGCTTTTCCGAGTCCAGGCCCAGCAACTTGGCTGAAGCGCCCGACGCGATAATGAGCGTTCGAGTCTCGAACTTTTCGCTTCCTGCTTCGAGAGCGAAAGGACGGCGGGAAAGGTCCACTCGCGTGACGTCGCCTTCCATCGCCTCCGCGCCAAACGCTTCAGCCTGCTGCTGCATCATTTGCACCAGCTCCGGTCCCTGCACTCCTTTCGGAAATCCCGGATAGTTTTCCACCAGCGTTGTCAGGCTCAGTTGCCCTCCGGCCTCCACTCCGCGAATGACCAGCGGCTTCAGATTCGCGCGCGCTGCATAAATGGCTGCTGTGAGTCCGGCGCAGCCGGAGCCGATGATGACCACTTGACGTTCCATAATGTTCTCCTCTTGCAGCCTGTCGAGCCCGCGCTTTCAGCAGCGCGATTGAAACCCGCTATGATACACCCGGTTCCTGCGGCCGCCGTCCCGCAGGGTTTGACGCCGGTGGCGCGCCGGTTGCGGCTGCTTCGGTTTGATGCTATAAATGACCGCTGGATTCACCAACCACTTATTTCAAGCATCTAAAATCTGGAGTCGCGCAACATTTGCAAAGGCTGTGTGCTTATGAGCCATGATCTCGCGCCCCATGCCGTGCTCGCCGAGGGCGTCACCAAGCGCTTTGATTCCCTGGTTGCCGTCGATCGCCTGGACCTGCGCGTCAAAGCCGGTGATCTTTTCGGTTTGCTTGGGCCGAATGGCGCCGGCAAAACCACCACGATTCGCATGATCATGCGCATGATGATCCACGACGAAGGGAAGCTTGAAGTGTTCGGCCGGCCTCTGACCGATAGCGTGCAGAACACCATTGGATATCTGCCCGAGGAGCGTGGGCTCTATCCGCGCATGAAAGTGCTAGACGTGCTCGTCTTTCTCGGCAGCCTCAAAGGGCTTTCCGGCTCCGAGGCAAGGCAAAGAGCTTCAGCCTGGCTCGAACGCCTGGAGCTGGCTGCGTGGGCCGATAAGAAAGTGATCGACCTCTCCAAGGGCATGCAGCAAAAAGTGCAGTTCATCGGCGCCGTGCTGCACCGCCCGCAGTTGTTGATCCTCGACGAGCCGTTCGCCGGACTCGATCCCGTCAACGCAACCGTGATCAAAGATATGATGATGGAAACGCGCCAACAGGGCGCAACCATCATCCTCTCCTCGCATCGCATGGAGCAAGTGGAAATGATGTGTGAAGACATCTGCCTCATCAACAAAGGGAAGAAAGTTCTGGACGGTAACTTGCGACAAATCAAGAAAGAGTACGGGAAGAACACGCTTCGCATGGAATTCTCGGGCGACGGAAGCTTTCTCGATCAGCCAACGATTGTGGAGCGCGTCAATCACTTTGGCGCCGTGGTCGAGGCCAAGCTCCGTCCGGGCGCTGATCCGCAACAGCTTTTGAAGGCCGCTGTCGAGCGCGGGGTGCGCGTCGAGCGTTTTGAGCTGGTGGAACCGCCGTTAAATGACATTTTTATTGAAAAGGTGAAAGATGCATAAAGTCTGGCTGGTCGTGAAGCGGGAATATGTCACGCGGGTGAGGACAAAGGCGTTCGTCATCATCACCATATTGGTTCCCGCCCTGTTCGCCGGCTACATCGCCTTCATTGCCGCTGAAGCCCGGCGGGGTCCTGGAACGCTTCGCATCGCTATTGTCGATGAGGCCGGCGGAATAGCAAACACGATTTCTCGTTCGCTCGCAACGGACAAATTATCGGGCGGTGCGCCAGCCTATGCCATTCGGGAAATTACGGAAACGCCCGGCGCGAGTGCAGCGGCGCGAGCCCGGCTCAGCTCTAAAGTGCGCGCCGGAAGCTTGGACGGATATCTCTGGATTCCGCGTGACGTGCTTTCCGGCGCCGATGTCCATTTTGTAACTCGTAGCGCCACCATCTTCACGCAGATGTCTGCCATTGACGGCGCCGTCAAAAATGCTGTCCTTCTCAAGCGTTTCCAGGAGCGCGGCCTGGGCGCGCAGGATGTGAAGCAGCTTCTTCGTGAAGTGAACGTTCAAGTGATCCGAATCACTCGTCACGGCCAGTCGCGCGAGCGGGGCCAGACCTTGGTCGTTGCGTACGTCATGGCCATCCTGCTGTATGTCTTGCTCGTGGTTTACGGCGTCAATACGATGCGGTCGGTCATGGAGGAAAAAACCACGCGCGTGATGGAAGTGCTTCTTTCCTGCGTCCGGCCCGCCCAGCTTATGGCGGGGAAAATCCTGGGCGTGGCGGCAGCCGCCACAACGCAACTCGGCATCTGGGCCGCCTGCACCGCCGCGCTGGGCGCCTATGCGTTCACGATGGCGCGGACCACCAGCCCCGGCCTTTCCAATTTCCACCTTCACATTCCCGCTGCGCTGCTTGGCTATATGCTGCTCTATTTCATCGGCGGATACTTCCTGTACTCTTCCCTCTATGCGGCGGTCGGCGCAATGGTATCAGCCGAGCAGGACGCCCAGCAGCTCCAGATGCCCGTGACGATGCTTCTGCTGGCGAGCTACCTCGTGTTCTTCGTTGTCGTTCAGAATCCTAATTCCACGCTCTCCATCGTGCTGTCGTTCATCCCGTTCTTTTCGCCGATTCTCATGATCATGCGCATCGCGCTGGGAGTTGCGCCTGCCTGGCAGATTGCTGTTTCGCTCGTCTTGCTGGCCGCGACGGTTGTGGGCGCAGTCTACGTCTCCGCCCGCATATACCGCGTCGGAGTTTTGATGTACGGCAAGCGGCCGTCGCTTGTTGAGCTCGCCCGCTGGTTTCGATATTCCTAAGTTGATCCTCATCCCGGCACACGACCCCGCCGATAATTTCTCCGAAGGAACCTGGCGTGTTGCGGCAGGTCTGTTGTTTCCCCCAGGCCTGCCGCTGTTTTCTTTGAATTGGGAGCTGCGCTGCAAGCTTTCTGCCCAGCAAGACTCCACGTTTCCTCCGTCGTAACCCTACATGCCCAAGGAGCGACAAACGCCATGGTGATTGATGAACTGCTTGCTGAGGCGGCCCAGGCCGGCGCGTCGGATCTCCATATCAAAGCCGGCAATTTCCCGTGTTTGCGTCTGAATGGCGATCTCATGCCGCTAACGCGCCGTCCCCACCTGACGCCCGAAGACACGGCAGCCATGGCGAACAGCATCATGACTGAGCGCCAGAAGGCCAGGTTCAACGAGCTGCGGGACCTGGACCTGGCCTATCACGCCGAAGGCATTGGGCGCTTTCGGGTGAACGTGTTTCATGAGATGGGATCGATAGGGCTGGCTCTGCGATTTATTCCCAACGCCATCCGCACGCTCGAGGAGCTGCATCTCCCTCCCGTCGCCCGGCGCCTCTGCGAAGAGCGGCGCGGCATGGTGCTGGTGACTGGAGCCGCAGGTTCCGGCAAATCCACAACCCTCGCCGCCATGGTGGATGCCGTCAATTCTTCGCGCGCCGGCCACATCATCACCATCGAAGACCCCATCGAATACTTCCATACGGATAAGAAGGGATTCGTTCGGCAGCGTGAAGTGGGCGTGGACACGCCGTCGTTTGAGGCCGCGCTGCATGCGGCCCTGCGGCAAGACCCTGACGTCATCCTGGTGGGCGAGATGCGCGATACGGACACCATTCGCACCGCCATCGTCGCCGCCGAAACCGGCCACATGGTGTATTCCACCCTCCACACCCTGGACGCGCAGGAGACCGTTCAACGCATCATCGCCGTTTTCCCCGCCAGCGAGCAGCGCCAAGTCCGCCTGCAGCTCGCTTCCACGCTGAAAGGCGTCATATCTCAGCGTCTTTTGCGCCGCGCCGACGGACTGGGACGCGTGCCTGCTGCTGAAGTCCTTGTGAGCACGGAATTCATTCGCGATTGCATTACCAATCCGGAGAAGACCAGTATGATCCGCGAGCTGCTCGCTTCCGGAACTTCCCAATACGGAATGCAAACCTTCGATCAATCGCTGTATGATCTCTATTCGCAGGGATTGATCGCCTTGGATGAAGCGTGCCGCTGGGCTTCCAGCTCAGACGAGCTGAAGCTGAGAGTCTCCGGCGTCCGGTCCGCTTCTGACCTGTCGCGCGACGCGATGGAATTCGCCATGCGATCACCCGGCCCACGGCTTGCGCGCAAATAGTCCATCTTCACCCAGCCCCTACGACGCCGCGCTCCGGCTGCTCGGCCGCCGCGCCTACTCGGTGGCGGAGCTTCGCCGCATGCTGCTCCGCCGCTTCAAAGATGAAGCGTGGGTAGAACAAACGCTCGCGCGGCTCGGAGCGGCCGGGCTTGCGGACGACCGCAAGTTCGCCTTGGATTACGCCTCGTTCCTCGTCCGCTGTTACGGCTATGGCCGCGTAAGAGTCCTCCGCGAGCTTCAGCGCAAAGGCGTTGCCGCTGGCATCGTCGAGCCCGCTGTCGAGAGCGTCTTTGCCGCGGAGCCGGAAGAGAAACTTCTGGCGCAGGCTCTCGAAAAGAAAATCCGCACCCTCCGGCTTCCTCTGAGCCGGCGCAAGTTCTATGCGCTCGCGCAAAGCCTGATGCGGCTTGGATTCCGCTCCGGTGATATTATGAAGGCGATGCGAGCGCGCCCGGAGCTGAAGCCCGAAGACGGGGACGATGAATTTTGAAGGCTGCTACCAGACTGCGGGAAAAGGCCAGTCTGTCATGCTGAGCGAAGCGAAGCATCTCTGTATTTCCTTGGAAACGAGTTTGAAGGCTACTACCGGACTGCGGGAAAAGGCCAGTCTGTCATGCTGAGCGAAGCGAAGCATCTCTATATTTCTTTGGAAACGAATTTAACCGCTACTACCGGACCGCGGAAAAGGGCTAGTCTGTCATGCTGAGCGAAGCGAAGCATCTCTGTATTTCCTTGGAAACGAATGCCGGGATTCCTCGCTCCGCTCAGAATGACATTCGTTGAGGGTGTTTTCAGCATCCTGCTGGGTTTCGCGCGTTGGGGTAACACTCGGAGCGCCAAGGGGGGGCGAGCGGGCTGCGCCGCGCCATGGCGCGAGACGGAGTGAGGTCTAAAGGCTCTTCTGACGTGGCCGCTACGAATCATCTCAGGTCTTCCATCC
>JASHON010000113.1 GCA_030041095.1 Terriglobia bacterium | reverse complement strand
TGCCAGAAAAAGAGGCTTTCCAGAAAGAGATTGAAAACAATCCGTGCCAGTGCTAACCTTCCGACAGTAGCATAGTCTAACTATGTTAAGGAGGCTCGTCGGTGCACCGTAAGGAAATCCCATCCGGCTTTGAGATGGCTCGCCGGATCGCGCCGGTATCCGAAGAGCGCGGACCTTCGTTTTTAAGGTCCGCGGCTTGTCCGAAGTTTCGAGGGGGAAACCCCCAGTGAGAAGAAGCGTTCGCCGTGGCTACTGTTGCCTCAGAGAACCGAGATGAAGAATAAGCTGGCAGAGCTGGGCAGAAGGCTCTCGGCGCTGCTTCACCGTAGAAAATTCGACGCCGATCTTAAAGAAGAGATGCGCCTGCATCAGGAACTGCGCGAACAGGAACAAGTCGAGCGCGGTGTCTCGCAAGAGGAAGCTCATTACGCCGCGCAACGGCGTTTCGGCAACAAGCTTGGTTTGAGAGAGGAGAGCCGCGATATGTGGGGCTGGAGCTGGCTCGAAACGCTTCTTCAAGACGTTCGCTACGGGCTGCGCCAGTTGCGCCGCAATCCCGGATTCACCGCTGTAGCCGTCATCACGCTGGCCCTCGGCATTGGCGCGAATACGGCCATTTTCAGCCTGATTGACGCCGTATTGCTGACGGCTTTGCCTGTCCGGAACCCGCAACAGCTTGTGCTGCTCAACTGGGCATCGAACTCATGGCCCAAAGGAATCGTGAAGGGCCTTGCAGGTTCGTGGTACACGGACAGGGACGGGCGCGTAACAAGCACGTCGTTTTCCTATCCGATTTATGAGCGGATTCGTACTCGAAACCATGTGCTCTCACGCGTGGCGGCGCTGGCAGGAAACGGCTGCGAACTGGCCGTCGGCTATAACGGACAGCCCGGTCGCGCCGATGGAGAGTTCGTTTCCGGAACGTTCTTCTCGACCATAGAAGTTCAACCTGTGCTCGGACGGACTCTCACGCCAGACGATGATCGCGCGGGAGCAAGCCCGGCAGCGGTGATCAGCTACGGTTACTGGCAGCGGCGGTTTGGGCGCGATCCGGGAATCGTGGGCCGCACGATTACCGTGAATCGAATCCCTTTCACAATCGTCGGTGTAAGTTCGCCGGAGTTTTATGGCGTTCAGCCGGGCCGTTCCGTGGACGCCTGGTTGCCGCTTCATTCGCAGCCGCAAGTGGAACCACGGTGGTCGCCGAAGCTGCCAGATTCTCGAAAAGCGGCTGGCGCGCGTGCGGGCTCTTTGTTCGAGGCTCGCGACGATTGGTGGGTGGTGATCGTGGGCAGGCTGAAGGCCGGCGTAACCGGGCAACAGGCCCGCGCTGCACTGGGAGTGGTGTTTCAGCAAAGCATCGCCGCTTACTCGAAGTTGTCCACGAAACCTGAGAGCGTACCACATCTCGAAATCGAGCCAGGAAGCAAAGGACTGGATTATCTGCGCCGTGAATTCTCAAAGCCGCTTTTCATCCTGATGACGGTAGTGGCGTTAGTGTTGCTCATTGCCTGCGCCAATGTGGCCAGTCTGCTGTTGGCGCGCGCGACTTCGCGGCGGAAAGAGATTGCGATGCGGATGGCGATTGGCGCCGGGCGAAGACGCCTTATTCGGCAATTGCTGACGGAGAGTGTTTTGCTGGCGGCGCTGGGCGGGACCGTGGGATTGCTGCTGGCTTTCTGGGTTACGAAGGTACTCGTAGCGTTCGTAGCGAGCGGCCGGGAGCGTCTGACCCTGACCGTCACCCCCGACGTGCGCGTCCTGGTCTTTACCGCGGCCGCTTCAATCTTAACGGGAATCCTCTTTGGCTTCTCCCCGGCCCTCCGCTCGGTGCGAATCGATTTGACAGCGGCGCTCAAAGAGAGCCCTGGAAAACGGTTCGCCCGGTCGGGGAGGCGACGCTGGCGTCTGGACGCGGTTTTGGTGGCGGCGCAAGTGGCCTTGTCCACCGTACTGCTGGTCGGGGCAGTGCAATTTGTGCGAACGCTGACCAACCTCGAGAGCGTCAATGCAGGATTTAATACGCGGCGCCTGCTGCTCTTTGGCATTGATCCCACGCAGGACGGTTACAAGGGGCAGCGCCTTGCGGATTTTTACGCTGATCTGTCGCGACGGCTGGCGGCTCTGCCTGGCGTACGCTCCGTGAGCCTCTCCCACAGCACATTGATTGGCGGCGGGGGAAACTTTGAGCGTATCTACCTCCAGGGATACACGCCGAGACCGGGTGAGCAAGTTGGAGCCGCGATCGATTGGGTAGGCCCGAATTTCTTCAAGACCTTGGGAATTCCGCTTCTCCTGGGTCGTGCCATCGTCGAGAGCGACACGATGCGCGGGCCCAAGGTGGTAGTGGTGAACGAACAATTCGTCAAGGAGTTTCTGGGCGGCGAAAATCCCATTGGGCGGCGGTTCAGGCTTGGCGGGAGGCACGGCGAAGAAACCCAAATCGTCGGAGTGGCGGGAGACGCCAAGTACTTCGATCTTCGCCGGAAGGATCCGGCCACAATCTACGCGCCTTGGGTGCAGTACCCCGATCTAAATGGCGCCATGAATTTTGAGCTCCGCACAGCGGGAGAGCCCATGCAAATGGCCAGTGCTGTCTTGCGCGTGATCCGGGACACGGACCGCAACCTGGCGCCCTATGACCTCAAGAGCGAAGAAGAACAGATTGATCAATCTCTCTTCCAGGAGCGCCTCTTCGCACGGCTGACGAGTCTCTCCGGAGCATTGGCAGCGCTTCTGGCCTGCGTGGGAATTTACGGCGTCATGGCATTCACCGTCACGCAACGAACGCGCGAGATCGGCATCCGTATGGCCTTGGGTGCGACCAAGGGCCAGGTTGCAGGCGCCATATTACGCGAGAGCTGTGTGGTGGTGGGGCTTGGAATGGTAATTGGAATCGCTGTGGCGCTCGGAGCTTCGAGACTGGTTTCCTCCATGCTCTACGGCCTCAAGCCGGACGATCCGCTGACGCTCGCGGTTGCGGCAACGATTATGCTGGGCGCCGCCGCGTTCGCAACCTACGGACCTGCCCGCCGCGCGGCGAAAGTGGATCCAATGGTCGCGCTGCGATACGAGTGAGTGTTCTGGCCGCGCTCGACGAGGCACTTGGTGCGGCTCCGCCGCGTGACGTGCGGAAAGGCTTGCCTTTCCGAGAGCGCCAGCGATCCAAATCCATTAGCCCAAGTTCGTCACGGCGGGTAGGATTTCGATAATGTTTTGCGATCCCCGAAGCGCCAACTTTCTTGTTTTCAGTCCGACCTTTCTGAAAAGTCGATGTAGTGAAAACCTACCCTCTTGTCTTTTGCCGTCGTTAGCTGGCAACATCAGCAACGATGTTCCTGCGACCTTATCGTATGGCCAAGGACGGCAAAGATCACACTTACTGGTCGCTGGTGGAAACGATCCGCACGCCCGACGGC
>JASHON010000009.1 GCA_030041095.1 Terriglobia bacterium | reverse complement strand
TTTGCCGTCCTTGGCCATACGATAAGGTCGCAGGAACATCGTTGCTGATGTTGCCAGCTAACGACGGCAAAAGACAAGAGGGTAGGTTTTCACTACATCGACTTTTCAGAAAGGTCGGACTGAAAACAAGAAAGTTGGCGCTTCGGGGATCGCAAAACATTATCGAAATCCTACCCGCCGTGACGAACTTGGGCTAGCGCTGAGTCGTGAGCGATGGGATGGCTCGAAAGGGCTCCGGCAGGCCGTCACGGTTGCCTTCGTGCTCTCGTCGTTGGGAGCCGCAGGGAACTGGTACAACTGGCTTCGGGGCACCGTGTCGTTCTACTTTCCGTTGGTGCTAACTGTGATCGGGGTGATGTGCATCGCAGTCACCCCGAGAAGGTGGCAGTTGCTGGTGATGTCGGCGGGCGGGATGCTTGGGCTGGAGATCCTTGCCGTCGTTCTCCATAAAGGGCCTGAGGCTCTTATGCTTGAGGCGATGGCAGTTACCGCAGCGGTGACCGGCGTCTTTCAGTACATAAGGATGAAGGTCGAGGGTCCAAAGTGGGAAAAGTGAGGCACAGCGGCCGGGTGAAAAGCGGGGCTGATGGCCGCTGGCTGGCCACGCTGGTGGCCGCCGGCCGCCTCGCCCCAGTGCGTGGGCTTCCTGCGGCCCCGTTCCTGCCTTGAATCGGCCTGTTCTGGGCCCAGAAGGCGTTGCGGTGCCTTCGGCACCGGGGACGGGGTGACACGTCATCCCGCGCCGGGTACTGCAGAGCGCCGGGTAGCGCTCTTGGGACTCACCAAACTCAAATTCGACTTGGTTCCCGCCTCATGATGCTCAGCTTTAGCGGTAGGCTTCCTTGCGATGGAGAACGCGGTTGACGTGGAGGGTGTCTGATTCTTCGGTGAAGCGGACGCGATAGTCACCCACACGGAGGCGGAGTTCTCCGCCCTCTCCCTTCAGCCGCTTGAGGTCGCCTTCGCCAGTTTCGGCAAAGCGATGCAGGGCGGTCAAGAGGCGCATCGCGGTATCACGGTCCAGGCGGCGGACGTCAGCACGGGCCTGGTCAGAGAAGAGGATTCGCTTCACTTGGACTCTGAGGGAACCTTGAGGTCGCGGACGGTGAGGCCGAAATCTGAGAGAACTTCCTCGAAGGGGATGCCGGGATTTTTATCGAACCATGCCTTGGCTTCGGCGACTGTCCGGCGCTCCTCTTCCGTTTCGGGTTCATCGTCAAGGGACGCTTGGGCGACGGCGCGGGAGACCGGATCGAGCATGGCTTCGAGCAGGCCCACGACCGCCGTCAGTTGCGAGCGCGGCAGACGGTCGATCAGTTCATGCGCCTGTTGTTTTTCATTAGGCAATTCGTGTGACATCTCAGAATCCTTACTTGGCCGGCGTTCACTTCTACCAGCTTTCGTCTTCCTACCCTTCCGCCGCACGCACAAAAGCATCTATGGTTCTGAGCACGGCAGTCTGCTGAGCCGGAGGCAGGCTCTCAATCTGCTTCATCCGGCGCAGCAACTTCAGGCTGGGCTTCCTGCCATTGTGCTTCTTCGCCTTCGGATGCAGAAGCTCGTCCAGGCTGACTTCCAGGACCAGAGCAAAGCGAATGGCCATCTCAGCGGAGAGGTGCAGGCGATCCGTTTCATAATCCGAAATCAGGGCCTGGATCGTACCGATCTTCTCCGCGACTTCGACTTGCGTATAGCCGCGCTCCTTCCGCAGGCGAGCTAGGCGCTGCCCCAAAGTCTCATTCCCCAAATCCAAAGGACGTAATGGAACTGTCCGTGTTTTCGGCATAGCAGAAACAGTCTAGAGCATAATTCATTTATAGCTTGGCGCCATAGTACATCATAACGTATTTTAAGGTTCGTTTCATTGAGCCGAGATTACTTGACAGGTTTTGAGCGGAAGCCCTGAAAGCGAGACGGAAAGGAGGCGGTGAGCATGGCGCGCATCCCGGAGCGCGGACCTCCGTTATTGAGGTCCGCGGCTTGGGGGCTTCCTCAAATGCGGGTGCTTTCATCTGCGGCCAAACGAGTTCGGTCAACGGTCAGGCCGCAACGCCGTTGTTGATGGATTTCATCACCAACGAGATGGTGAGGGGGTGCACGGGCGCGGTTAAAGGCGAGCGCCAATGCCTGGAGATCGGCGTCGCTGAGACGAGCGCGTTCTTTGAGCAAACGCACGGTCACGAAGAAATAGCGATCAGAGAGGAAAGGGCGGCGAAGCCGTGACATGCAGCCGCCATCGAACACCCGCAGGGCGATTACCAGCAAAAGCCGCGGACCTCAAGGACGGAGGTCCGCGCTTCGAGTCAGGGGCGGCATTCACCATCACGAACACGATTAACGGCGCGCAGGATATCACGCACACTGAAAGCTCACTGGCCGATTCTACGCATCCGCAATATCTGGCGCAAAACATCACCTATACTTCCTGGCGGGTGGCGCAGACATTGGCATTGAATGTCTGCAATCAGCCAAGGTCACTATGTTATAAAAGCCCGGGTGGAGAAGTTCGGTATTGGAAAGGCGGGTTCTCAGCCTGCCATGCCGCTTTGCGACACCCCGCAATTCGCCTTTCAGCAACCTTCCAGTGAAGAATAGGTGATTATTTAGGGGCCTTGTTGGTCGAATTGACTTTCCCACACCGGTATTGTAGACTCGCGGCTTTCCGGCCTTACACGTCAGACACTGTAGCGATGGGGCTGCCCGCGGAATGATGGTGGCAATGAACCCTGAGCCGAAGATGATCGAGGTCACGCTCGAAAGCACCTTGAAGAGCGTCGAAACAGCGGAGGAAATCACCGAAGACGTGTGTGCGAAAGCCGGCTTTCCGGAAGAAGAGTTGCACAAAATCGGCATGGCCGTGCACGAATCGGTGATCAACGCCATTTGGCACGGCAATAAGAATGATGCGAGCAAACGGGTTTGGATGCGCCTCTACGTCCATCCGGACCGCGTCGAGATTCACATTCGCGATCAAGGCGCTGGATTTGACGTGGGCCGTATTCCCGACCCTCTCGAGGCCGAGAACTTGCTGAAGGTCTCCGGAAGGGGCATCTTCTTAATACGCTCTTTCGTGGACGAATTCCGGGTGGAAAGTGTCCCCGGCGCCGGCACGGAAGTCACGCTCGTTAAGCACAGGAACTTAAACTAGCAGGAGGATGGACCGTGAGCATGAAGACCAAGACCCGCCACGTCGATTCCGTCACGGTGGTCGATATCGCGGGAAGAATTACGCTGGGGGAAGACCTTGCGGAATTACGTCAACTCGTTCGCAACCTTCTTGCGCAAGGGCAAAAGAGCATTCTTCTCAACCTTGCGGACGTCACTTACATTGATAGCTCGGGCATCGGCGAGCTGGTCAGTGCTTTTACGGCCGCTTCCAACCAGGGTGGCCAACTGAAGCTGCTGAACCTCACGCGCAAAGTACGCGACTTGTTGCAAATCACCAAGCTTCTAACCGTCTTCGAAGTCTATGATGACGAGGCGCGTGGCATCGCAAGCTTTCAAAAGGCAACCGGAGCGTAGGTTCGGTTTCCCGGATGGCGAGCATGTGGCCGCGGCTCCGTTGCCACTTTGCCCGTCTGGCGCCCCGAACGGGCGCCTAGTTAAGTCGCACGACGTAGGTGACGGTGGCGAGGCCGGCCTGGCGCAAGTCAGCGGCCAGGATTTCCGCCGTCCCTTCTGTGGTGAGCCTTCCCACGCGCACTCGATAAACGCGGCCTGCGACAGGGCTCTGATAAGGTTCAATGACCACCGGACCGAAGTGGGGCTCGATTTGCGCCTTCACCGTCTCGGCGCGGCTGGCGTTGCGGTACGCTCCTACTTGGACCGCATAAACGCCTGGACGGGAGGCAGCTTCCGGGTTCAGAATCTGGAGACGCACCCGAGCGATGCCCGCACCTGCCATGCCGAGCGCCTCGGCGGCTGCGTAGGAAAGATCGATGATGCGTCCGTGAACGAATGGCCCCCGATCGTTGATTCGCACGTCCACTGACCTGCCATTATCGAGATCATGCACCCGCACTTCCGTGCCGAACGGAAGCGTGCGGTGCGCCGCCGTCATGGCGTACATGTTATAGATCTCACCGCTCGCCGTCGGTCGGCCCTGGTACGCCGCGCCGTACCACGAGGCAATGCCTTGAAGATCTTTCTTGCGAACGCGAATGCGGGCGAGCGCCGGAGGCTTCACCGCGTGGCGGTGCCGGTGCAGGCACCCTGTGAGTAGCAGCGTGAACGCCAGCGCGGCCGCCGCGCGGGCAGAGGACCCGCGACAGCGGTCATCCCGAGCCTGCAATGGCCCCATCCCACGGCCGTCGATTCTCACCATCGGAGATGTGTATTTCCCGCTTCCCTGACCGTTCGAATGAACGAAGGGTTCGTTTTGCGCAAGATCGTGATCCCGGCCACTGACGTCGTTCGGGTCAGGTATGCATTATAATGCAGGCGATGCGAATTGTGGTTCTTGACGGATACACGCTTAACCCCGGCGATTTAAGTTGGGATCCTCTCAAGCGCCTGGGCAATCTTACGGTTTACGATCGCACGGCGCCTGAATTGCTTCTGGAAAGGGCAGCAGACGCTGAAGCGCTGCTCGTGAACAAAGTTGCGCTCAACGCTGCTGCGCTCGGCCTCCTGAAAAAGCTGCAGTATGTTGGCGTGCTCGCCACCGGCTATGACCGTATTGATCTTGCGGCGGCCAACGCGTTGGGCATCACGGTTTCGAATATCCCAACGTACGGTACCGAATCCGTAGCGCAGCTCACTTTCGCCCTGCTGCTGGAGCTTTGCCATCACGTGGGGACGCACGGTGAAGCCGTGCGTGCGGGGGCATGGTCCCAGTCGAAGGATTGGTGCTTCTGGCAGACGCCGCTGATCGAGTTGGCCGGCAAAACACTCGGCGTGGCCGGGTTCGGACGCATCGGCCGGCGCGTCGCGGAGATTGCGCGCGCCTTCCGGATGCAGGTGCTCGCTGTGGATGAGGTCCGGAGCACTGCGCCCCCAGGCTTGGATTTCCAGTGGGCTACTTTGGAAGAGGCTCTGAGGGCGGCCGACGTGCTGAGCCTTCATTGTCCGCTCACTCCGGAAAATCAAGGCATGATGAATGCCGCGCGATTAGCGATGATGAAGCCCTCAGCCTTCCTCATCAACACGGCTCGCGGCGGGCTGGTGGTGGATCAAGACCTTGCGGAGGCGCTGAACGAGGGCCGCCTGGCGGGCGCCGCTTTGGACGTCGTTTCTTCCGAGCCCCCTCCGGCGTCCAATGCTCTGCTTCACGCCAGGAACTGCATCCTCACTCCGCATCTCGCGTGGGCCACCCGCGAGGCGCGCGAGCGGCTCATGAACGCGGTCGTGGATAATCTGGCAGCTTTTGCATCGAACCGGCCTCGGAATGTCGTCAACTCGCCGCGCGGAAAGTAAGGCTGTGGAAGTGGTGGCGTGGTGGCTGGCCGAATCAACGTGGTCCGAAGAAGGCGACCTGGCGCCGGTGCGTGGTTTGTGCCATTACGCCGCGGGACCAGGGGGTTGGGGCGTCTCGCCGGGCCCGGGCGAAGCGGCCGGCGGGACCGGCGCGCCATGACATTTCTTGTATTTCTTGCCGCTACCGCACGGGCACGGATCGTTCCGTCCCACTTTCTGACTTTTCCGGATGACCTGCTGAGGTTTCTCCAACATCCCTGCGCCTACCATTTGCATCTCCGCCTGCTCCCGGCGCTTACGGCGCTGATATTCACGGATCATCTGTTCTTCTTCTTCAGGTGTTCGCAGCAGGAAGAGGTAACGCAAGGATTCGTCTTCAATGCGATCCATTAACTCTTCAAACATGTCGTAGGACTCGCGCTTGTACTCCACCAGCGGGTCGCGCTGACCGTATCCTCTCAGGCCGATTCCTTCCTTCAGGTGATCCATCGCCAGGAGGTGGTCCTTCCACTGCGCGTCGACAACCTGCAGCAGAATCATCCGCTCGTGGACGCGCATTCGCTCCGGGCCCCACACCTTCTCCCGCTCGTCATAGCGCTGCCGGACAATTTCCTTCAGGTCCTCGGTCAGGCGCTCCGGAGCTTTCGGATTGGCTTCAAGCGATTGATTTCGCATGTCAATCCCAAAGCGGCTCCAGAATTCCTGCTTCAAGCCGTCAACGTTCCAATCGGCCGGGTGGTCTTTCGGGCAAAAGCTCTCCACCAGCCAGGTGACTACTCGTTCCGCGGCCTCCAGGACATATTCTTTTTGATCTTCGCCATGCAGTAACTCGCCGCGGCGCCCGTAGATCGTCTCGCGCTGTTTGTTCATCACATCGTCGTATTCAAGCAGATGCTTGCGCGATTCGAAGTTCTGAGCCTCAACGTTTTTTTGGGCCGTCTTGATTCGCTTAGTGATCAGTCCCGATTCGATGGGCACGTCCTCTTCCATGCCCAGGCGGTGCATGATTTTGGAAATACGTTCGCCGGCGAAGATGCGAAGCAGATCATCCTCGAGCGAAAGGTAGAAGCGTGAGGATCCCGGATCGCCCTGGCGGCCGGCCCGGCCTCGCAATTGGTTGTCGATCCGCCGGGCTTCGTGGCGCTCAGTGCCGAGGATGTGCAGCCCACCGAGCGCAACCACATCCCCATGCTCTGCATCCGTAACGGCCTTGAATCCCGCCACAAAATCCGCCCAGTGCTCACGCCACAACTCGTAAGCCTTGTTGTATTCCTGGAAGACTTCTTCAGACGAGCCCACCAACGGCCGCTCCGGAGGCTCAGGATCGATCCCCTGCTTGCGATACCTTTCCTGCGCCTTGCGGAATTCTTCCCGCGCAAGCGCGTCAGGGTTGCCTCCCAAAAGGATATCGGTACCGCGCCCCGCCATGTTGGTGGAGACGGTGACGGCGCCCACCCGGCCAGCCTGGGCGACGACCGTTGCCTCTTTTTCGTGCTGCTTCGCGTTGAGCACGTAATGCTTCACTTCTTTCATCTCGATGACACTGGCCAGGCGTCGGGGAGCGCAACGGATGTTAATGAGATAATCCAGCAGTCGCAATATTGCGTCCGAATCCCCGTTCCGTTTCTCTCCGAAACTCTCGGCCCACTTCACGAGCCCGGCAATTTGCTGTGGCGCCGTTCCTTTGTCGTTCGCGCTGGGAAGCGCGCCGGGGGCGCCGCGCCCCTTGCGCGCCCTTCTTAGCGCATCCAGAAAGGAGCCACGGCTCCCGTTGCCCGCAGATGTGCCGGCCGAAAGCGACTGAAATGCACGCTGGCCCAGGGTCTTGCGGGCGACGGTCGCCGGCACTCCGGCCAGCATCAGCCACTCCATGGCGTCGCTGTGCTGCGCCGCAAGCTGCTGCGCCCACTTCTGCAACTTGGGCCCTTCAAGGTTGGCAGCCTTCAGAAACTCTTGGAAGCTCGCGGGCAGAGCGCCGGACTTCTTGAGTTGAGCGCTGAGCCGCTCCGATTTTTCAATGGCGATGGTTCCCACCAGCACCGGCTGTCCCCGAAGGTGATACTCCTGAATTTCCTCAATCACCGCCTTGAATTTTTCGCGTTCGGTGCGGTAAACAACGTCGGGGTTCTCGATGCGAATCAACGACCGGTTGGTAGGAATCACCACAACTTCCAGCTCGTAAATTTTCTCGAACTCCGCCGCTTCCGTTTCCGCCGTTCCGGTCATCCCGGCCAGTTTCTTGTACATTCGGAAGTAGTTCTGAAAGGTGATGGAGGCAAGTGTCTGGTTCTCTTTCTCGATCTTGACGCTTTCTTTGGCTTCAATAGCCTGATGCAGACCGTCGCTCCAGCGCCGGCCCGGCATCAGCCGCCCCGTGAACTCATCCACGATGATGACTTCACCGTCCTTCACCACGTAGTCGCGATCGCGCTTGAAGAGCGCGTGCGCCTTGAGCGCCTGATAAACGTGGTGAATGTAATCGCTGTTGGCCGGATCGTACAGGTTTTCGAGGCCCAGCAGCTTTTCTGCTTTTTCCACGCCGGTTTCCGTAATGGAAGCAGTCCGCAGCTTCTCGTCGACGTCGTAATCCTTTCCTTCCTCCAGGTGCGGGATAATCCGGTCGATCCGGTAATATTTCTCCGTGGATTCTTCCGAAGCTCCTGAGATGATGAGCGGTGTGCGAGCCTCATCAATCAGGATCGAGTCCACTTCGTCCACGATGGCGAAATGGTGGGCCGGCTGCACGCAATCGGCAAGGTCGAACTTCATGTTGTCGCGGAGGTAATCGAAACCAAATTCATTGTTGGTTCCATAAGTTACATCGGCCCGATATGCCTGGAATCGCTCGGCGTCATCGAGATCGTGAACGATCACTCCGACGCTCAGTCCCAGCAGGCGATAAATGGGACCCATCCACGCTGCATCGCGCTTGGCCAGATAGTCGTTCACCGTGACGACGTGAACGCCCTTGCCTTCGAGAGCATTCAAATAAACCGGCAAGGTGGCCACCAGCGTCTTGCCTTCGCCGGTTTTCATCTCCGCAATCTTTCCCTGATGCAGGACCATGCCGCCGATCAACTGGACGTCGAAATGCCGCATGTTGATGGCACGGCGGCCGGCTTCGCGGCAAAGCGCGAACGCCTCCGGCAGGAGGTCGTCCAAGCTCTCACCGTCTTGCAGCCGTTTGCGGAATTGCTCGGTTTTGAGCGGAAATTCCTCGTCCGGCAAAGCCTTCATTTCGGGCTCTAAGGCGTTGATCTCCTCAACGCGAGCCTGTAACGACTTCAGCTCACGCTCGTTTTTCGTGCCGAAGACCTTGCCTAACGCAACTTGAACGAAATCTCCCATAAAGGCCTTAACGGTCGCCCCGGTTTCCGCTGCCGATGACGCCTGGACGACGTGACCGGAGCCGGCTGCCGCCCGCACCTCTCTGACGCCTACCGACCCGGGGAAAACCACTCATAAAGAGGCTGGCGGCCAAGCGAGGCAACTCCACGCTTTCCATTCTAAATACCCTCTTCGGCTTGCGCAACGTCGCCGTCACTTGCGCTCGCGTCCGGCGGGCCGGACCACAGGCAGATCCGGAAAACTCAACCCTGCGAGGGCTTCTCGCAACTGCTCAATCGATTCGAACTGGAGCGCTCGCAGCCCTGCGTCCTTCGCTGCCTTCACGTTAACTTCCCGGTCGTCGATGAAAAGCACTTCGGACGGCGGTAACGCGAGACCGTCCACGCATCGATCGTAGATGGCGCGCTCCGGCTTGACCAGGCGGACT
Source organism: Terriglobia bacterium (assembly GCA_030041095.1). GTDB lineage: Bacteria > Acidobacteriota > Terriglobia > UBA7540 > UBA7540 > JASHON01. The sequence goes on along the minus strand of JASHON010000009.1, from coordinate 5,234 downwards.
TCGCACGAAAGAATCAGGCAATCCAGGCTTCCCAGCCAGCCGAATCTCCGGTGAACGAAAGAGGCCATGTCCGCATGCATGTTCGATAACACGCCGGTTTTGAAACCGGCCCGGCGAAGCCGGCCCAGCCAGTCAACCATGGCGTGGTTGAGGTTGCTCCACATCTCCACGTCCCAGTCCCGCAACTTCGCAAGCAAACTTTCATTTAACGCGTCCCTGCCTGCCGCCACTTTCGACCAGTACTCGGCCGGACTCATGTCGCCTCTGTCGTAGCTTCCGCGCTCCCGCTGATAGTTGAGCGAGAACACGTCGAGGTCCAGGCCGAGAGCCGCGGCCATCCGTGCCTGTTGGCTTCGGTCTGGCGGGAAGCACAGCACCTCACCATAATCCAGAACTACGCCGCCGATTTCGTTCGCCGGTCGTTTCACGGCCGTCTGTTGATCGCTCAAAGGGTCAGCTCCCCTCTTCACTCAATATGCAGGAAAGATTCTCGTCTTCGCAAATCGCATTGATTTCCCCCCCGAAGAAATTGGAAACTGGAAGCTACGGAATTCAACGGATGAACGTTGTTCTCATTTCAACTTACGAGCTTGGGCGGCAGCCGTTCAGCCTGGCATCCCCGGCAGCCTGGCTGCAGCGCTCCGGCTTCGAGGTTTCCTGCCTTGACCTGTCCGTCGAGCGCCTCAGCGATCACCGGGAGAGCGTCCGCGCCGCGGATTTATTGGCCGTCTCCCTGCCCATGCATACGGCGACGCGCCTGGCTGCGCCGCTCGCGCCGAAACTTCGGGAAATCAACCCCACGGCGCATCTCTGTTTCTATGGTTTGTACGCGCCGGTCAACGAGCGATACCTTCGGACGCTCGGCGCAAGCGTCATTCTGGGAGGCGAGTTCGAGGAGGGTTTGCGCTTGCTGGCCAAACGGCTGGCGGCGGGCCGCGCGAACGCTGACTCCGCAGCCCCCTCCCTGCCAGGAAGGGGCCCGTTGCCATGGCCGCAGTCAACGCAACCGGAGCCGCTGATTTCAGTCTCTCGCCAGACGTTTCTGCGGCCCGACCGCGCCGGCCTGCCCACTCTCGCCCGATACGCCCAATTGCAGTTGCCCTCGGGCGGGCTGAAGATCGTAGGCTACACTGAAACTTCCAGGGGATGCAAGCACCTTTGCCGCCACTGTCCGGTTGTCCCCGTCTATCGTGGAATCTTCCGCGTCGTGCAGCAAGACGCCGTGCTTGAGGATATTCGCCAGCAAGTGGCGGCAGGCGCCCAGCACATCACCTTCGGCGATCCGGACTTCTTCAACGGCCCGTTACACGCTGCAGCAGTGGTCGAGGCGCTGCACGCCGAATTTCCGAACCTCACCTACGACGCCACCATCAAAGTGGAACACCTTCTTAAATATAGAAAGTATCTCCCCCTCCTGCGGGATACCGGGTGCACCTTCGTCACTTCCGCCGTCGAGTCCGTGGATGACCGAGTGCTTGCCATCTATCGCAAGAACCACACGCGGCAGGACTTCATTGAATGCGTGCGCCTGCTTCGGGAAGCGGGCTTAGTCATGAATCCTACGTTTGTCACGTTTAGCCCGTGGATCAGCGTTGAAGGTTATTGTGACCTGCTTCACGTCGTGAAGCGGCTCGACCTGGTCGAGCACGTCGCTCCGGTCCAGTACGCCATACGGCTCCTGGTGCCACCCTCCTCGGCTCTGCTTGAGCTCGATGAGGTCAGGAAATTTTTGGGACCGCTGGATTCTGAGGGGCTTTGTTATACCTGGAAACATCCCGATGCGAAAGTCGATGGACTCTACAGAGCTGTCCTCGCAGCGGTTAAGGCTGGCCAGGTGGCCGGCGATGACCGGCGCAAAATCTTCGCAAGCGTCTGGAAGCTAGCGCACGAGGTTGCCGGGAATTGCGCTCACGATCGCCTGCGGGTGGCGGAGAACGACCAGGCTTTGCCGCGCGCCACGGTTCCCTTCCTTACCGAGCCGTGGTACTGCTGAGCCGAACCTACCGATGGGCAGGTTGCCCTCATTTAGTGGATGTTGGCTTAAGGTGAAGGATCATGGTGCTGGGGCGAACCTGGCGGTAGCTCAACCGGCTGGCGGCGGTTCCACAACCGTTTCCGGCGCCGAAGCGCCGATTGCAGCATCATGAATTGCGCGACCGTGTCTGCGCTGAGCAGACCCACCAAGTGGCCGTCGTGTTCGACGGGCAAGGAGCGGCAGTGGCCGTTGTGCAGGAGCGTCAGAGCGCGGTCGAGCATATCGTGCGAGTCTGCAGTTTGAAAATCGCGTCGCATCGCGTCGCGCACTAATGTTCCAGCTTCCGCCTGTCCCAAGCTTTTAACCACGTCTTCGCGCGTCAGCACACCCAGGATGTGATCCCCGAACACGACGGGAAAATCCTGCTGCCAGCCGCCCAGTACGTGCTTCATCGCATTTTCGAGGGTGTCGTCCGGCCGGAGCGTCTGGTAGTCCGTCACCATGACCTGCTGAACCGGAATGCCCCCCATTGAGGTCTTCATCAGAGTCATTGAAGCTTCCGCGTCCGCTCCCATCCACACGAAGAGGGCAATAAAAAGCAAGAAAGGATCGGAAAGCAGTCCTACTAAGCCGAAGACGAGAGCCATAGCCTGCCCAACCCGCGCTGCCAACTGCGTGGCGCGCGTGTACTCCATCCGCGTGGCAAGCAGCGCCCGCAGGACTCGCCCTCCATCCATCGGGAACGCGGGAAGCAAGTTGAAGCCGACCAACAGCAGGTTCACGGACATCAGTTGCTCCAGGAACCCGCCTCGCATCAACCAAATGTCCCTCCACGCAAGCGGAACGCCGGAGGCCAGAAGAAAGCCGGCCAGCACAACGGAAATCACCACGTTCACGGCCGGACCGGCAACGGCTACCGCCAACTCCTCGCTGGGTTTTTCCGGCATGCGCTCCAGCCGGGCGACGCCGCCGATGGGCAGGAGAATGATGTCGCGCGTGCGCACCCCATATCTCCGTGCCGTCAGTGCATGTCCGAGCTCGTGGAGCACGATACACGCAAAGATCACCAGGATAAATGCCAGGCCCCACAGAGCCGTCATCACGCTGTGTTCACTGCGCCAATAGGCATAGAGGACGAAAGCGACAAGCAGCAGGAACGTCGCGTGCATGTACACGTTCATTCCCAGGATTCGGCCGATTTTCCATGACCACCGCATCGCGTTCCTCCACGCTCGCCCGCGCTCTCCGGCGCTGCAACAGCCGGAGAGATGCCCCTAAAATCCGCAGTCATAGGGCGCACCGGTGTCGCAGAACCGTTGAAGCGGCTCCCAACTTTTAGTTTGCCCCCCTTGCCGCCACTGCGCAAGGCGCGTGCGCTGGCAGGGTGCTTATTTCTCTTTGCACGTTCAGGGCTCTTGGAAGCCCCTCCTGATGCATCCCAGTGAAAAGAGAGCGAATCGGAATCCACGGGATCGCAGAAGAAAATATTCATTGAAATTTTACTTGAAAAAAACTTGAAGTACTGGTATTCGATTTGGTCTCGCCTAAAAGGCGATGAGTACCGGGTCAGTAACCGCTTGCAAGCCAAGCCAGCCTTGGCCTTGGCTGACCGAGGCGTTCCCTGGTATTCTGAAAGAATAAAAGATCTCTCTTAAGCTGAGGTGTCAGTAGATGAAAAGGATTTTGATCGTTATGTCCGGGCTCGTGCTTGCGAGCCAGATTTCCTTCGGGGCGGGGGGCCTGCGGGAGCCTGTGCTGGCAGCGCGTCCGGCGGCGTTGCGGGCCGATCCTGCGGCTGCGCCCGCGGCGCCACAGGCAAATAAGCCACAGTGGAAGAGCCGCGCCGAGTATGACGCTTTCGCCGCGATTTTTAAGGCCACTAGCCCTGACGCCAAGATCACGGCCGCAAACGCTTTTTTGGCGAAGTTTCCGACATCGGATTTCAAAGTGCGGGCAGAGTATTTCAAGCTGAGGGCTTACCAGCAACTCAACCAATCCAGCGAAGCCACCGCAACCGCGCACCAGATTCTTAGCGCCAATCCTTCGGACGCCGGTGTGAAGCTCGAGGCGCTGAACCAAGTCTCTTACGTCTTCCCTTTCGTATACAAGCCGACCTCGCCCGACGCGGCTACGGAAAGCACGCAAATGGAGAGCGAAGCGAAGCAAGGCTTGCAATTGCTTCAGCAGATCCAGAAGCCGGCGAACGTTCCGCAACAGGCATTCGATAAGGCCGTGAAAACGTTTCGTACGGATTTCAATCGTGCCCTTGGATTTGCGGCTTTGAGCCAGAAGGATTATCCAACTGCGATCACTTATCTCAATGCCGCCGCGGAAGACAACCCGGAAGATCCCTATACTTATTCGTTCCTGGGGCAAGCTTACATTTCCTCCAACCCGCCGGACTATAACAATGGGCTTTGGTACCTGGCACGCAGCCTGGAGCTGGCCAAGTCCGGCGGGACGGCCGCTTCTGAGGTACAGGCCCTGCAGAAGTTTTACAGCCAGTCGTATGAATACCGGCACGGATCAAATGCCGGCGAACAAGCGCTGATCGCACAAGCCGGGGCCGCAGCCAATCCTCCCGCGGGTTTCAACGTCGCTCCTCCGCCAAAGCACAAGAAGACCGGGAATCCCAACGTGGACGCTTTCTATGGCATCGAGGATTCCTTAAGTGTCGGCGGAGATGCCGCGCAGGCGGCCTGGACTGGGTACCAGGGCCAATCGCTGGGCATCGTTGCCTTCGTCGAAAGCGTGACGAAGGGAAACGATGCGGACTATAGTGTCCGCGCTGATGTACTTCCCCAGGACCGCGGGGTGGCAGGCGATTACAACCTGGTGCTTCAGACAAACCAGGCTGATGCAAAGTATCTCACTTTAGGCACACCGATTCGTTTCGATGGAACCCTTTCGACTTATTCCATGACGCCCGCTTTTACTCTGACGTTGTCCAACGTCAAGATCGATCCGGCGAGCCTTAACGAAGCAAAAGAAAAGGCGGAACTCGCTAAGCAGAAAGCGGCGGCTGCGCATCATCGGCCGGGACAGTAGAGCCGTCTGTAACTTGTAGGCTAAGCAGCTAGCTCAACGGCTGGCGGATCTGAGCGGTGGCTGCGCCGATTCGTTCAAAAGGGCTAGGCAAAAGATTCATCGGCTGTGCTGGCGTTGTGCAAAACTCAGCCAAAGCTTAGCCCGCGCTTAAGATTAGACTTATGTAACGGTCCGTGGTGGGAGGTTGCCGCACCGGCATTAACCCATTGAA
>JASHON010000112.1 GCA_030041095.1 Terriglobia bacterium | reverse complement strand
CAAGCCCAGCCGATCCCTCTGCCTTCATTACTCGCCTTCTTACCAAAGACAGCGGCTGGATGGCGGCATATTATGACGCTCTCTCGCGTACCTCGATCGCTCAACAAACGTATTTCACGAGACGCCGCCGTCTGCGCATGTTTTATCGTGCCCTTCGAGGGCACAAAGCTTCGCCTTCCGCCATCCGGCCTGTGTTTCGACCGGATCCGAATCTGGTGCTCTTGGCAACACGGTTTCGGCTGGATCGCTCCGGCAAGCCTCGCCTTCCCGGAGGCTTGGCGGCCTGGAAAACCATCCTGACGGACGACCGGCGCTCCAAATCGCGGGAGGTCCGCAACTGGGCGGAAAGGGCAAGGGACTGGAAGAGCCCCGATCAGTTCGTTGCCGCGATGTTCGCCCTCACTCGCGTCAGCGCGAAGGATAACCCACTTCGCGTTTTCCTGGCACTCAATGAGATGGACCGCGACCGCGCGACGTCCAGCCGACTGCAAGCCAGAACGGTAGAGTTGTTAGCGGCTAATTATGCGCAGTTTGGCGATCAGTATTCGATTTTTTCGGAGTTTCACTCTCTGAATGCTTCTTCCATCGCCCGCTATCTTGCCGTCGCGAAAGGGATCGATCGTCTTCATGACCGCTTGCTGCGTGCTGACGCCGCTGGAATCTTCCAGGCGAATGTTGGCTTGTGGGAGATTCTGGCACGTCAAGGCGAGATTCCCGAGGCGGCCTGGAACCGTTCATGGCAGCGTCTGATTCGTCCTTTTGCTCATTCCCGCACGGCGAGCCAACTCTTCACGGCAGCCCAAAACTCCTTTGATGCGCTCTCACGAGCCGCTGCCGGGCGGCCACACGTATCCCAGGAAGAGCTGGTGAGCGCGCTTGCGGGACCACCGCAAACGAACCCCCAAAATCAGCAGATTCGTGATGACATCGCGGCCCAGATGGATCAGACGTTCGAAGCCCAGCGCCTCGTTTCCCTCGACACGCTCTTCACACTGGGAAACGACCTCGAGCGAATGGCGCACGGAAAGCACACGCCTTCCGATTTCGTTCAGATGGCCGGGGATCTGCGAGAACTCCGGATGCCAAGACCGCTATTCTCAAGCGGGGAACGCGCTGAATGGGGATACGGCTATTACAGGAACGAGCACGTTCAGGCCGAAATGTCCACGGACTTGCGCAAAATCGTCCGGTCACACCACTCTTCTAAAGGGTTTGAAGCAGCGCGCGGCCTGCTCGTTCCTTTCCTTCGGGATAGCCTGGTTGGACTGAACTACGCTTATTACCGACCACCCGGCGGAGAAATGCTCGCGAACGATCCGTTCTTCGTTCGCTTTCATGATTTCTCCGGCGACGAAGTTATCGGGATCGACCAGACGTGGAAAACAGCGATCATCTTTGGGCGCGGCTGGACCGCGAGCGGCGGCGCACACCTGGTAGGATCGCTCGCCAATCTGCCCTACGTCCTTGCAAAAGTGGATCAAGACTTTATCGTCCCTCGCAACGTTCAGGCGCTTGTTTGGGAGGACCTCGTCCCCACCCTTCTAACTGATGCTGTGGTGCCCCGGTGGTGGAACGTCAGCCCGCACGAACTGCGTGCGGTCGATCTTTATCAGCAACTGGGAGGGAACCTGGTTTCCGCCGCTTGCCATGATGAGACCTTGCGCCGCAGCGTTTTGAAGATCCTGACTTACCGCATGCAACCGGAACGGTACGAAGAAGTGAGGGACGGACTGCTGGCTGGAAGCGCGCAACCAGCCGCCTCTCTCCTCAGTCCCGAAGAGACGTTCTATCTGGGGTTTGTATTCCGCCAGCAGTTTCCCGAGGAAACCGCCAAATCCGGAAAAGTGGGACAGGAATTGAACCAACTGGCCAAGCTCTATCCGGAGGAATTGTCCTGGCAACGGCTCTCGACCGACTTTGGAGATCCTCATCCCGTGCTGGCTGATTCCTATGGCAGCACGCTGGTCAACATGGGGGCTCTTCCGACTTATATGGGGTATTCGAGCCGACTGCTTGCGGAGACCTGGGAGTCGAACAACCTCTATTGGGCGCGGCTTGCCGATGTGATGGGGTACTCGCCAGCCATGCTGAACATCCTGGTTCCCGAATTGACGCGTCGGATGGTGGCGAACATCTTCGCTACTGATTTGGAAGACCGCGCCGCGCTCCTGCGAGCGTTGCGGCAAACGGGCAACCAGTTCGAAATGAGCAGGAATGTATCTCCGCCCAAGGTCGCTTCGGCGTTGGGGCCTTGACGGCCTTTCAAGCCGTTTGCCGAATGTTTGTCCCGGTTGGCTCAGATCAGGGTGGGAAGGAAGATCGGAAGGTGTCCCGTGAAAAATCGATGCTTTTTCTTGCTGTGCTTCGCAACCATTTGTTGGAGCGCGCTGGCTGGCGCCGGCCAAAGCCGGATGGTGATCCGAAGGACGGTGGACCTGGTACAGCTCGACGTCGCCGTTACCGACCTGAAAGGAAACTACATCACGGGTTTGCACCCGTCCAATTTTATAATTGACGAAGATGGCATCCGTGAAAAGGTTGATCAATTCGGGGCCGAGTCCGGAACGCGCCGGACTCGCCCGCAAGGCAGCGATTCGGCATACGCTGACCGGTTGCTCAACGGGACCGGAGGCTTGCGCTCCGATAGCGCAACGGCAGGCTCAACGGGCGGTCCGGGCCACAGGGTCTTTATCCTGTTCGACACCAGCAATTACATGTACAGAGGTTTTGTGTTTGCGCAAGATGCCATCAGCCAGTTCGTCCGATCGTTGGACCCTGTCGACCAAGTGGCCTTTTACTCGTATAGCCGGGACCTTTCTCGCGGCGCCGCGCTCTCCTCGAATCGGAACGTGGTTGTAGCCGCAGTGCGCCACACTGTAGCGGGCGACGATGCTGCACTTTACGACAGTCTTTTGCTCACCCTCAAGGATGCCGCCCGGTTCACAGGGCGTAAAGTGGTGGTGGTTTTTTCGAACGGCCCGGACAACGCCAGCGTCATTGCGCCGGAAAACGTACTCGAGCTTGCGCAGTCCGAAGGCGTGCCGATTTATATGATCAGCACACGCGCGGCCAAGCGCGATCCGCTCTCTTCTGCAGTATTCGAGCGCGTCGCCAAAGCAACCGGAGGCAAGGCCTACTTTGCCAAGAACTGGGAGGAGCAACAGAAGGCTTTTGCGTCCGTGCGTGACGACCTGGAACACCTCTATTCGCTCAGTTACTATCCGCAGCCCAATGCCAACCGGGGTTGGCGCCGCATCACCGTCAGGCTGACCGGCGTCCCATTAAAGAAATATCATATCCGAACGCGAACCGGCTATTTCTATGGCGTGGCCCGATTCATCAAACAAACGGGATCTTCGCCTTGGGATTCTGGCCTGGGATACTCGCTGCAAAAATAGGTGTGGCAAAGCAGTATTGGTTATGTTATTGTAGTATTGCAGTTTATGTCCGCAGTGGAGACGAGTATCTCGACGGGTAAAAATCTGCTTTCCAGGTTCGCCTGTCCGGCTCCCGGTAGCTTTTTTGCCGCAGTTGATCGGGCTTATCCCGCCGTCGCCGTGTCGACAAATTGCTAATTCAATTCAAAGGATGTTTTTCCCGCATGAAGGAACTTGGTACTGTGAAGTGGTTCAATGCCGCGAAAGGATATGGATTTATCCAACGTGAAAGCGGCGATGACGTGTTCGTCCATTACTCGGCCATCGTGGGAGACGGCTACCGCTCTCTAGAGGAAGGCGCCCGTGTAAGCTTTGAGGTCAAACAAGGGCCCAAGGGTTTGCAGGCTGATAACGTCGAGAGAGCATAATTTCCCCTGTGGGGCGGCTCGATCGGGCCGCCCCACGCTTTGAGTGCAATCGCTCTTTGGCTTCCCTGGAATCTGACTCCTTCCTTTGAGCGCCCGGAGACGCAGTTTCCCCAAGTGCACCCCGGGCGGATGACTCGAGAAGTTGCATGCCGTTCCTAAAACCAAAGTGAAAGAGAGGTTTTAAGATGACACTGAAAACCGGCCAATACGTTCGGCACGCCAAGTACGGGTGTGGAACGATTGTTGAGCGCGATGAGGACCGTACCGTCGTGGATTTCGACACTGCGGGACTGAGGAAGTTCGTTACTTCGATTGCCATTTTTGAGATCGCTGAGGGCGAGGCTCCCAAAAAGAAGAGAGGCTCCGCCAGACGGCGCGCCAAGGCGGCGGGAGCGTAGCGGCTTCGCCTCCCGAAGCTCACCAACGCCATCAGTCCCGCTGATTGCAAGCTTCCTGAAACATCCATTCGCAGGCCGGCGCACCCCGGGGTGCAGCCGGGCTCGTTCTGCTTCCACTCTATAAAGTCAGGCCATGACCCTTTGCATGAGAATGAGTGTCGGCAAGCGTAACGGCGGCGTGTGGTTGCTTTTTGGCAGTCAACTCCCTAGAATAAAAAAATCCGTTTGCTGGCGTAGCTCAGTTGGTAGAGCATCTGATTTGTAATCAGAGGGTCGGGGGTTCAAATCCCTTCGCCAGCTCCAAGGAACAGAAACAATAGACGAGAGAAGAGAAACGCAAGCGCCTCGACCGGGAGGGGCGACTCAAGATTCGGAACCGGCTTTCGCTCCTCTCTCGTCAGTCGTCTCTGGCTTCTGTATATTGCGGACAGGTGGCTGAGTGGTCAAAAGCAGCAGACTGTAAATCTGCCGGCCCTTGCGGCCTACGGAGGTTCGAACCCTCCCCTGTCCACTGGAACGGCGGCGGCAAGAGACGAGAGACCTGAAAAGCGGGATTACTTGCCTCTCGTCTCCCGCTTCTGCAGTTCGGGTGCGGGAGTAACTCAGTGGTAGAGTCACAGCCTTCCAAGCTGTTGGTCGCGGGTTCGATTCCCGTCTCCCGCTCCATTGAGCTGCCAGGCATCGGCAATCGGCAAATACTCTGCAACCGCAAGATATCTGCTGAAAGCTGATCTCTGAACGTGGATCGCTCGATAAGGGGCCGATGTAGCTCAGTTGGTAGAGCGCGTCCTTGGTAAGGACGAGGTCAGCGGTTCAATCCCGCTCATCGGCTCCAGAAAAGCTTTGGCACAAAAAATGCTTTGCTTTGCGCGAATCTGTGTTATAGTCAAGTAGGTCCGTCAAAATAATCGTCAGCCGGCTCTCTTCCTGCCCTATCGCTTCGGGTGCCTGGAATCGAGGATTCAGAGGAAGTGACTTTCGACTCGCGGCATCACGTGGCGCCGCGCAGACAGGGGAGGATGCGGGCTGAACGGCCGGGTTCGGAGTTATGCGAGAGATTATTACGCTGCAATGCTCAGAATGTAAGAACCGCAATTACTCAACAACGAAAAACAAAAAGAAAAACCAAGATCGGCTGGAATTGAAGAAGTTTTGCCCATCTTGCCGTCATCACACTCCACATAAGGAAGTGAAGTAAGGTTTCGATCGGGGCACAGGGGCGTAAGTTTAACGGCTAGACTGCCGGTCTCCAAAACCGGTCGTGGGGGTTCGAATCCCTCCGCCCCTGCCATTCGCCCCAGCGCCTCCGCACTCGCGGTGGGGGGTTCTTTCCAAAGCAACGGGTTTGCCATGGCCGATGAACTGATCATCCGAAGAGGAATGCTCGAACGCCTGCGAGAATACTCCCACGAAGTTAAGGTGGAGATGAAGCGCGTGACGTGGCCGGGGAAGCAGGAAGTTTACGGCACCACAGTGATGGTGCTGGTCACCACGTTTGCCTTTGCGGTTTTCTTTTACTTTTGCGACTCAGGTTTTAAGTATCTCATTTATCACTTGCTGGGTTATCTTCTGCACCATTAAATGGACGATTGAGAAGGTCGTCTTCGCTGGTTAGCTTCGCTCCAAGCCTCAGACGCGAAATCCGTCATGCCCAAGAACTGGTACATCATTCACACGTATTCCGGATTCGAAAAGAAAGTCGCGGAAACCTTGCGCAGCCGCGTTGAAGCGGCCGGCCTCGGCGATCTGCTTGGCGAGGTTCTCGTGCCTAGCGAGGACGTCGTCGAAATGCGGCAAGGAAGAAGGACGGTCGCGCCCAAACTCTTCTACCCCGGCTACGTGCTGGTGGAAATTGAAATGAACAACGAGAGCTGGCATCTCGTGCGCTCGACGCCGCGGGTGACCGGCTTTGTGGGGTCCGGGCAGATGCCTACTCCGCTCACGCGCGAAGAAGTGGATCGGATCGTTCACCGGGTGGAGACAGCGGCAGAATATCCAAAGCCGCGGCTGAAATTTGAAAAAGGCGAGTCCGTCAAGATTAACGAAGGGCCGTTCAAGGACTTTACGGGCTTGGTGGACGAAATCAACGATGACCGCTCGACGTTGCGCGTGATGGTGACCATTTTCGGGCGATCAACGCCCGTGGAGCTGGACTTTTACCAGGTGGAAAAAAGTTGAGCGCTATGCGGATGGGAATACGCTGCTTGCGTTCGCTGTCGCGTTGAGCGCCCCAGGATTTGCGGAAATCAAGGAGATTCAAGTGGCAAAAAAAATCACGGCGATGGTAAAGTTGCAGATTCCGGCGGGAAAGGCGACGCCCGCTTACCCCGTCGGTCCTGCGCTGGGCCAGCACGGCGTGAACATTATGGAGTTCTGCAAGGCTTTTAACGCCAAAACCTCCGCCAAGGACCAGGAAGGGTTAATCATTCCCGTCGTCATCACCATCTACCAGGACCGCACGCTGACTTTTGTCACCAAAACGCCGCCTGCCTCGGTGTTGTTGAAGCGGGCCGCCGGGATCGCCAAAGGCTCGGGAGAGCCAAACAAGACGAAGGTAGGCAAGGTCACCGAAAAACAGGTTGAAGACATTGCGAAAACGAAACTTCAGGATCTGAATGCGCAGGATTTGAGCGCGGCGATCGCGACCGTGAAAGGCACGGCGCGCAGTATGGGAATTGAAATCGCGGGTTAACGGCCAAGGAGGAGTGGTCCTGTGAGCAAGAAATACGATGCGGCTAAGAAGCTCGTGGAGCGTCCCGCTTATACGCTTGCTGAAACCATGCCGTTAGTGAAGAAAGCTTCGTTTGCCAAATTCGACGAAACCGTGGAAGTTGCGATCCGGTTGGGAGTGGATCCCAAGCATGCGGACCAGATGGTGCGGGGCACGGTTGTGCTGCCTCACGGCTTGGGCAAAACCAAACGAGTGATCGTGATTGCTTCGGGAGAGAAGGTTCGAGAAGCTCGCGAGGCGGGAGCGGACGAAGCCGGTGGGGACGACATCGTACAGAAGATTCAGGGTGGCTGGCTGGAATTTGAGGCGGTGATCGCCACGCCAGACATGATGAGGTCCGTGGGGCGTTTGGGTAAGGTTCTTGGTCCCCGGGGCTTGATGCCAAATCCCAAGACCGGTACCGTCACCTCGGACGTTTCGCGTGCGGTCAAGGAAGTGAAGGCGGGCAAAGTGGAATTTCGCGTCGATAAGACGGGCATCATCCATTGTCCGGTCGGCAAGGTGTCGTTTGACGCGGGAAAGCTCACTGAGAATGCGCATGCGCTTTTGTCCAGCATTATTAAGGCAAAACCGGCCAGCGCCAAAGGGCGGTACCTGAAGAGCGTCGTTGTTTCCTCGAGCATGGGTCCGGGTGTTGCGGTCGATGTGGCGTCGGTCGAGGCAGCTTGAGCGCGACCGGTTTTGTTCAGGAGCCGAGCAATGAAAAGAGACGAGAAGCAGCAAAAGTCGGACGAGTTGCATGAAGAGCTGTCCGCAGCCAAAACGGTGATTCTTTCCCGCTTTGAGGGGATGACGGTGAAGCAGGACTACGAGTTGCGGCGCAAGCTGGGTGAGACTGGTGCCAGGTATAAGGTCGTAAAAAACAGCATCATCGAGCGCGCGGCGCAAGGAACGGCGGCCGGCCCTATAACTCAAAACTTGAAAGGCACCACCTCGCTCGCCTATACTCCCACGGATCCGGTCTCGCTGGCAAAAGCGATCACGGCCTATGCGAAAGAGAATCCTGTCTTAGTTTTCAAGGCAGGCGTGGTTGAAGGCCGCGTGATCGAGATGAGCGATCTCGCTGCGATTGCGGCTTTACCTTCGCGGCTGGAATTGCTGGCCAAGGTTCTTTATTTAATGAATTCACCCGCGCAACGCCTCGCTTCGTGCGTTGCGGCCGTAGGCAGGAATCTTGCCGTCGTCATTCAACAGGCGGTGCAGGAAAAGAAGTTCAAAGCAAGCCCTAACGATTAGGTCTGGCTTTGGGGGCAGCATTGAATGGCTGCGCGGCGAGTCCCGGCGCATCGGGACCGCCGCCGAATTTGTCGGATAGATTGAGGAGGATAACAAAACGATGTCAGAACGGCTCGAGAAAATTGTGGAGCAGATTAAGGAACTAAACCTGTTGGAAGCGGCGGAGCTCGTGAAGATGCTGGAGGAAGCTCTCGGCGTCAGCGCGGCGGCGGCCGCGCCGATGATGGTAGCGGCCGGGGCTGCCGGTGGAGCTGGGGCTGCCGCGGCACCAGCGGAGGAAAAGACTGAATTCACCGTGGTTCTTACGGTGGTGGGCGCCAACAAGATCAACGTGATCAAAGCCGTTCGCGAAGTCACCAGCCTGGGACTCAAAGAAGCAAAGGACTTGGTGGACGGTGCTCCCAAGCCAGTCAAAGAAGGCGTGACCAAGGACGAAGCTGAGAGCATCAAAAAGAAATTCACTGACGCCGGCGCAACGGTTGAGGTGAAGTGATTGCGGCGAAGAGCGTAGACATGATGAAATGCAGGCAGCGCGCGGCGGAGCGTTCCGTCCTGCCGCGGAGCCCCGGTGTTTGCATCTCCATCCCGGAAGAATGCATCGAATCCTTTAAGGAGCAGTGTTTCATCATCGCCGGGCTACCGAATTCGATCAAATCCTAAGCAAGGAGACGAGCGCATGCCTAACGGCCAGAACGGTGCATTGCGTCATCGCATTAATTTCTCCAAAATTCCTACCGTCATCTCCATTCCCAACCTTATCGAGGTCCAGCGGAGATCTTACGATTCCTTCCTCCAGATGAATTTGCTGGCCTCCGAGCGGGAAGACGTAGGATTGCAGGCGGTTTTTAATTCCGTCTTTCCCATTACGGATTTTCGCGGCATCTCGCAGCTTGATTTCGTCGATTATTCCATCGGGAATTGGGAATGCAAGTGCGGGAGCCTCCGGGGGCTGCACCATCTTCGTAGCACCTGTAAGAACTGCGGGCACACCGTCATCACCGACCCGTTCAAGACGGGCGAGGTGCTTTGCACGAGGTGCGGCACGTTTAACGAAAACGTCGTAACCTTTTGCAATAAGTGCGGAGATCCAGTGACGCTGCAGTTGAAGTACGACGTGAAAGATTGCCAGGAACGGGGTATGACCTATGCTGCTCCGCTCAAAGTCACCATCCGGCTGACCCTTTACGACAAGGACAGCGAAACCGGGCAAAAGAACATTCGCGACATCAAAGAACAGGAAGTCTATTTTGGAGAAATCCCGTTGATGACGGAGAACGGGACGTTTGTGATCAACGGGACCGAGCGGGTGATTGTGAGCCAGTTGCACCGGTCTCCGGGCGTCTTTTTCGAATCGACACCCCAGAAGACGTACTTCCTGGGCAAAATCATTCCCTACCGCGGGTCCTGGGTGGAGTTCGAGTACGACACCAAGAACATCCTTTATGTGCGCATTGACCGTAAGCGGAAGTTCCTTGCCACAATTTTTCTGCGCGCGCTGGGCCTGAAAAATAATTCGGAGATCATCAAAGCGTTTTACCAGGTGGATCAGGTTTCGGTGAAGGATGGCAAGCTCTATTGGGAGGTGACCGACGGCCTGCTGGGTCTGAGGCTATCTAAGACCGTCGAACATGCGCGTGGCGGAGGCGTCATCGTACCGGCCGGAAAGAAGATGACTGGGGCATTGTTGAAGGAAATCCGCAAGGCCCGAATCACTCAAGTTGAGGTGACGGCGGAGGACCTGGCAGGCGCGCATGTGGCTTCTGACCTTGTGGATACGACGACTGGCGAAGTATTGGCGGAAGCGAATAGCGAGCTGACCCCTGCGACTCTGGCAACGGTCCTGGAATCCTCGATCGGGGAAATCCAAGTGTTCTTTCCGGAACGTGATGACACGGGCATGGTGGTCAGCCATACGCTCAAACGCGACACGCTGAAGGATCCGGCTGAAGCCCTGATCGAGCTCTACAGGAAAATGCGGCCGGGCGATCCTCCCACGTTGGACACGGCTACCGCGCTTTTCAACGGCATGTTCTTTGACCCTCGAAAATACGACTTTTCGAGAGTGGGGCGTCTGAAGTTCAATATCAAGCTGGGTTACTACACGCGGCTCAAGGCCCGTGTGGACGCGAAGGCAGCATCCCTGGAAGTTACGGATTCTCGCAATTTACCCAGCTCGAACTTCTACGTGGTCGTCGACCGCGAAAAGATGTTTGTAGGCAGGCGCGAAGGGGTCACGTGCCTGGAAGTGGTGCGGGGATGTGAAGGCACCCTGGCGACCGAGCATTCGGAGAACACGGTCATTCAGTTGCCTCTGGACAAGCGCACGCTCGAGCCGGAGGATTTTTATGCCTGCATCCGTTACCTTCTGAAGCTACGAAAGAATCCGGGTGGGACGTATTTCGTTGACGACATCGATCACCTCGGAAATCGCCGCGTACGCGCGGTTGGAGAGCTGCTGGAGAACCAATTCCGCATCGGCCTGGTGCGCATGGAGCGGGCGATCAAAGAGAAGATGTCGGTGTATCAGGAAATGTCGACCGCCATGCCTCACGACCTGATCAACGCCAAGCCCGTCATGGCAGCCATTCGTGAATTCTTCGGATCGTCTCAACTTTCACAATTCATGGATCAGACGAATCCGCTTTCGGAAATTACCCACAAGCGGCGTCTTTCAGCTTTGGGTCCAGGAGGACTCTCGCGCGAGCGGGCCGGATTTGAAGTGCGTGACGTGCATCCCACGCACTACGGCCGCTTATGTCCCATCGAAACGCCCGAAGGTCCGAACATCGGCCTGATTTCTTCGTTGTCGTGCTACGCGCGCATCAACGAGTTCGGATTTATCGAAAGCCCTTACCGGCGCGTGCGGAACGGCGTGGTAGCGGACTTCGTGACGATCATCCACGGCGGGGATGGGCCATGGCGAGTGGGCGAGCACGTGGAGCTCAAGGAAGTGGAAAACGCGAACGACGAGCTTCGCGAGAAACGGCGAAAGCTCACCGAATTCGAGCCGTATTCGTTCTATCTCTCCGCGTGGGAAGAGGACCGGTACATCATCGCACAGGCAAACGTCCCGGTTGATGACAGGGGGCGCATCATCAACGAGATTGTGAACGCGCGGCAAGCGGGCAACTTCGTCCTCATCCGGCGCGAAGCCGTGGATTATATCGACGTGAGTCCGAAACAGCTCGTGAGCGTTGCCGCGTCGTTGATTCCGTTCCTGGAGAATGACGACGCCAACCGCGCGCTGATGGGCTCGAACATGCAGCGGCAGTCTGTGCCTCTGCTCCGCGCTCAGGCCCCGCTTGTGGGCACTGGCATGGAGCACGTCACGGCTCGCGATTCCGGCGCCGTCGTGATTTGCCGCCGGGACGGCGAGGTGGATAGCGTGGACGGCGAACGGATCATCGTGCGAGTTGCGGGCAACGGCCACAGTGGTCATCTTTCACGCGAAGTCGGAGCCGATATCTACCAGTTGATCAAGTTCCGCCGGTCGAATCAGAACACGTGCATCAACCAGAAACCCGTCGTGCGAAAAGGGCAGCGAGTCACCGCGGGGCAGGTGCTGGCTGACGGCCCTTGCACGGAAGGCGGAGAGCTTGCGCTGGGACGGAACGTTCTCGTCGCTTTCATGCCTTGGCGCGGGTACAACTACGAAGACGCGATCCTCGTCAGCGAAGGGCTGGTGAAGGAAGATTCCTACACTTCTATTCACATCGAGGAATTTGAAATTGAGGCTCGTGACACCAAGCTCGGGCCGGAGGAAGTGACGCGCGACATTCCCAACCTTTCGGAATCGCTGCTGAAGGACCTGGACGAGAGTGGGATCATCCGAATCGGCGCCTACGTCAAGCCAGGCGATCTGTTGGTGGGCAAGGTGACTCCGAAAGGTGAAACGCAACTGACACCCGAGGAGAAGCTGCTCCGTGCCATCTTTGGCGAGAAGGCCGGCGAGGTGCGAGACGCCTCGCTGACTTGTCCGCCCGGCATTGAGGGCATCGTTGTTGACGTCAAGATCTTCTCCCGGAAAGGCGCGGAAAAGGATGAGCGGGCTCGCACCATTGAAGAGGCGGGAATCGCGCGGCTCGAGAAGAACCTGGCCGACGAAATCCGCATTTTAAATACCGAGCGCGTGGAGCGGCTGGCCGCTCTCCTCGAGGGCGAGGAACTGCTCGTCGATCTGCACGACGAGAAAACGAACAAGCGCTTGCTGAGTAAGGGAACCAAGCTGGACCGAGAAGCGCTGGCGCGAATCTCCACCCGCAACCTCAAGCGCATGCGGATCGCGAAAAAAGACCCGACCTTGCTTGAAAAGATGGACGAGATCGAGGAGATGACTTCCCGGCAGATCGACATCCTCCGGAAGATCACGGACGAGAAGATCTCCAAGTTGAAGAAGGGTGACGAGCTGCCTCCGGGCGTCATCAAGCTGGTGAAGGTTTACATTGCCATGAAGCGCAAGCTTTCGGTGGGCGACAAAATGGCTGGGCGCCATGGCAACAAGGGAGTAATTGCACGGATTCTTCCCGTCGAGGACATGCCTTATCTTCCGGATGGGACGCCGGTTGAAGTTGTCCTGAACCCGCTGGGAGTTCCGTCACGCATGAACGTGGGACAGATTTTGGAAACGCACCTCGGCTGGGCGGCCAAGGACCTCGGCGCCAAGATTTCCGAGCTGTTAAAAAGCGGCAACGGCACTGACTCCCTCCGAAAAGAGTTGAAAACCATCCTGCGAGGCACCTCCACGGCTGACTTGATCGACCACGCGGGCGATGACGAGGTGCACGACTTGGCTCGTTCTTACCGAGCCGGTGTGCCGTTTGCCACGCCGGTCTTCGATGGCGCATCCGAGAAGCAAATCCATGAGTATTTAGAGAACGCGGGATTGCCACGGTCGGGCAAGATTGAGTTGTACGACGGCATGACGGGTGAGAAGTTCGACCAACCTGTGACCGTCGGCTATATTTACATGCTCAAGCTGTCTCACCTGGTGGATGACAAAATCCATGCAAGGTCGATTGGGCCTTATTCGCTGATTACGCAGCAACCCTTGGGAGGGAAGGCGCAGTTTGGCGGCCAGCGTTTTGGCGAGATGGAAGTATGGGCGCTGGAGGCCTACGGAGCGGCTCATATCCTGCAGGAGCTTCTGACGGCCAAGTCTGACGATGTTTATGGGCGTGCAAAGATTTATGAGGCGATCGTCAAGGGTGAAGCGGCCATCGAGCCGGGCGTTCCGGAATCCTTCAACGTCCTGGTGCGTGAACTCCAAAGCCTGGGCCTTGACGTGGAGTTGATCAAGAGACCGAAGGATCAGGAAGTGGTGAAGCCCGGCAGTTAGAAACCGTTGCGAGTGAGGAGCGTAAGCCGCCGGCTTTTGGGCTCGTCACTCGTCTTTAATTATCATTCATAATTCCATGAGTCAGGAGGCTACCCTTGTTTCGAAGCAGCCCTTATGATCGAGTCAGCCTGCTTGGTGAGTTTGATAATATCCGGGTTAGCCTGGCGTCCCCGGAAAAAATCCGATCGTGGTCGCACGGGGAAGTAACCAAACCCGAAACCATCAACTATCGCACGTTCAAGCCTGAGCGCGACGGCCTGTTCTGTGCCCGCATTTTCGGCCCCGTAACGGATTGGGAGTGCCTCTGTGGCAAATACAAGAGGATGAAGCATCGCGGTGTGATCTGCGACAAGTGCGGCGTTGAGGTCACCCTTTCCAAGGTTCGCCGGGAACGGCTGGGCCACATCGAACTGGCGTCTCCCTGCTCCCACGTGTGGTTCTTCAAAGGCCTGCCTAGTCGAATCGGCCACCTGCTCGACATTTCGCTTCGCGATCTCGAGCGAATTCTTTATTTCGAGACTTACGTGGTGATCGATCCCGGAGAGACGGGGCTCAAGGAGAAGGAGGTGCTTCCGGAGGAGCGCTATCGCGACCTGCAGCAGTCGTTTGCAGGAAAGTTCCGCGCCGGCATGGGCGCGGAAGCGATCAAGGACCTTCTCAGACGCGTGGACGTGGAGAAGCTTGCTGAAGAGCTTCGCGACAAGATGCGAACGGACCCTTCTCAGCAGAAGCGGCTGAAGTATTCGAAACGCCTGAAGGTTGTTGAAGCTTTCCGCAAGTCAGGAAATAAGCCGGAATGGATGATTCTGGACGTCATTCCCGTGATTCCCCCCGAGCTGCGCCCGCTGGTGCCTCTCGACGGCGGCCGGTTTGCCACGTCTGATCTGAACGACCTTTACCGGCGCGTCATCAATCGCAACAATCGCTTGAAGAAGTTGATGGAGCTTCGCGCCCCGGACGTGATCATCCGCAACGAAAAGCGAATGCTTCAAGAAGCCGTGGATGCGCTGTTTGATAACGGACGTCGCGGGCGCGTTCTGCGGGGAACCAACAACCGCCCCCTCAAATCCCTCTCGGACACGCTCAAAGGAAAGCAAGGGCGATTCCGTCAGAATCTGCTTGGCAAGCGCGTTGATTACTCCGGCAGGTCGGTTATTGTCGTGGGGCCGGAGCTGAAGCTGCACCAGTGCGGTCTGCCGAAAAAAATGGCGCTCGAACTTTTCAAGCCCTTCATTTACCATCGGCTGGAGCAGTCGGGTCAGTGCGCGACCATCAAAGCTGCGAAAGAAATGGTGGAGCGCCAGGAGCCGGTCGTCTGGGACATCCTGGAAGAAGTCATTCGCGACCATCCGGTGCTGTTGAACCGCGCGCCGACGCTGCACCGGCTGGGCATTCAAGCCTTCGAGCCTGTCCTTGTGGAAGGTAAGGCGATCAAGATTCACCCGCTGGTTTGCACCGCGTTTAACGCGGATTTTGACGGTGACCAGATGGCCGTGCACATTCCGCTATCTCCCGAGGCTCAGATTGAAGCTTCGGTCCTGATGCTTTCCTCGAGAAACATCCTGTCTCCGGCGAACGGCTCGCCTCTGGCCATTCCGACGCAGGACGTCGTCCTCGGAATCTATTACCTCACTAAGGATCGCAAAGGCAGCCGGGGCGAGGGTCGCCCCTTTGCCAACACCGAGGATGTATTGCTCGCATTGGAAGCAAAGGAGGTTGAAACGCTCACGCGCATTCGTCTGCGTTATACGGGACGGGTGATCGATCTTGAAAACGCCTATGATGACCAGGACGTGCTGCACACGGAGCCGATCACCGTCAAGAGCCAGTTCATCGAGACCACGGTCGGCCGCGTCATCCTGAACGATCATCTTCCCAAAGGCATGCCGTATATCAACGGATTGCTGCGCAAGAAAGGGTTGGGCGCACTGGTCAATTATTGCTACCTGCGCTTCGGATTGGATACCACCGTACACTTGCTCGATGAGATCAAGGACCTTGGCTTCCTCTACGCGACCCGCGCGGGCATCTCGATTGGCATCGATGACCTTGTCGTTCCGTCGAACAAGGCGAGGCTCGTCGGTGAAGCGGAGAAAGAAGTGCTCGACGTCGAGAAGCAGTATCAGGACGGCGCCATCACCCACGGCGAGCGGTACAACAAGGTGATCGCCATCTGGTCCAACGTGACGGACCGCGTGGCGGATGAGATGTTTCAGACGCTCGAAGCACAAGATCGCGCGGGGGAAATGAATCCCATCTACATCATGGCCAACTCCGGCGCTCGCGGGTCCAAACAGCAGATTCGCCAGCTTTCCGGAATGCGTGGCCTGATGGCAAAGCCCTCCGGCGAGATTATCGAAACACCGATCACGGCGAACTTCCGAGAGGGCCTGAACGTGTTGCAATACTTCATTTCCACGCACGGAGCGCGAAAAGGCCTGGCAGACACGGCGCTTAAGACGGCGGATTCCGGCTATCTCACGCGTCGTCTCGTGGACGTCGCGCAGGACGTCGTGGTCTTCGAATACGATTGCGGGACGTTGGATGGAATCGACGTAGAGCAGATCGAAGAAGCGGGCGAAGTGGTTGAGCCGCTCCGCGACCGCATTGTCGGCCGCGTGGCACTGCAGCAAATCCGGGACTACGAGGGCAATCTCATTGTTGACGTGAATCAGGAGATCACAGAAGACCTGGCCCAGCAGGTGCAGGATGCGGGCATTGAGAGAGTCCGGATCCGATCGGTACTGACCTGTGAATCGCGCCGTGGGGTTTGCGTGCGGTGCTACGGCCGCAACCTGGCTTCAGGCCGCTTGGCGGAAATCGGAGAAGCTGTGGGCGTGATTGCGGCGCAATCCATCGGCGAGCCTGGCACCCAGCTCACCATGCGAACCTTTCACATCGGCGGCGCTGCCAGCCGCGTGAGCGAACAATCTTCCGTCGAAGTTCGGAATGCGGGCTTCATCAAGTTTATCGGGCTGCAGGTCGTCAAGAATCGCGACGGCCACTTTGTGGTCATGAATCGCAATGGATCCGTGGCCGTCGTGGATGAGAAGGGCCGCGAGCGCGAGCGTAATCCGGTTGTATACGGCGCGAAGATCAAAGTGGCGGATGGGGCTGCCGTTAAACCGGGCGATCAGATTGTTGAATGGGATCCATATACGTTTTCGATCCTGACGGAAGTCGGCGGCACCGTTCAGTTCAAGGATCTGGACCCTGGAGTGACGCTCCGCGAAGAGGTCGACGAAGTGACGGGGCTTTCGCGTTGGGTGGTGATCGATGCGCCGGACGAAA
Source organism: Terriglobia bacterium (assembly GCA_030041095.1). Taxonomy (GTDB): domain Bacteria; phylum Acidobacteriota; class Terriglobia; order UBA7540; family UBA7540; genus JASHON01. The sequence goes on along the minus strand of JASHON010000112.1, from coordinate 23,226 downwards.
AACTCCAGCCGCAGTTGGTCGTTAAAACGGACTCGAAGGCGACGTCGAAGAAATATCTTCTGCCTTCCCGTGCGCACCTGATGGTCCAGGAAGGTGACTCCGTGACGCCGGGAGACGTGCTGGCCAAGATTCCTCGCGAAACGACCAAGACCAAAGACATCACGGGCGGCTTGCCACGAGTGGTGGAGTTGTTTGAGGCTCGCCGCCCGCACGAGCCCGCCGTGATCTCGGAAATCGACGGCGTGGTTCGCTACGGCGAGATCAGCAAGGGCTGGCGCAAGATTCAGGTCGTGCCGCCCAAAGGAGAGCCTAAGGAATATTCGCTGCCTCGCGGCGTTCACATCTCAGTGCAGGAGGGTGAGCGCGTGGAAGCGGGCGAGCCTCTGATGGATGGGCCACGCAATCCGCACGATATTCTTGCCGTTCTGGGTGAGAAAGAGCTGCAGAAATACCTGGTTGATGAAATTCAGGAAGTTTATCGCCTGCAAGGCGTGAATATCAACGACAAACACATTGAAGTGATCGTCCGCCAGATGATGCGGTGGGTGAGAGTTGAGGACGTGGGTGACACCGAATTCCTCCTTGACGAGCACGTGGATAAGTTCCGCTTCCGGGAAGAAAACGAACGCGTCCTGGCTCAGGGTGGCAAGGCGGCGACAGGACACCCGTTGCTTCTGGGTATTACCAAAGCTTCCCTCTCGACCGAATCCTTTATCTCCGCAGCCTCGTTCCAGGAGACGACTCGAGTCCTTACGGAAACGGCCATTCGAGGCGCCGTCGATCAACTGCGCGGGCTGAAGGAAAACGTCATTATGGGACGACTGATCCCGGCGGGAACGGGACTCCAATACTACCGGGATTTCCGGTTACTCACAGAAGTCGAGCCGGCTCAACCGGAACCGGCGGCAGAAGCCGAAGTTGCTCTGGAAGCGGAGCTGCCCCCTTCGGCAGAGATCGGAACGGAACTCTCAGACGAGGACCAGCCCATTTCGCAATAGACTTAATCCGGCAGGGCGCGCCGGACAAGCGCAGTGGAGACAGCCGCTTGGCCGTAGTGAAGCGGCGCGAGGGCCGTGTTCTCTGCTTGCTCTTCTGTCTTGGCCACCAAAGCGCCCTGCTCTTCTTTCAAAAACGCCAGCCGCCGCACGCCTTCGTCGTAATCCACCGTAATGTAATCTCCAAGCAGGATCTGCCGGGTCGCAATCAGGTTGGAAAGCGGAAAAACGAGATGGCGCTCGATGGCACGCTTTAGATGGCGTGCACCTGACTGTGAATCCGTTCCTTCCGCCAGCAGAAAATCTCTCGCAGTCTCCGTGCACGTGAACACAAACTGCGTGGCATTGGGAGACGACATGATGCGTTGCTGAACGCGACGCAGCTCGATATCGAGAATCTGCCGCAGATGAAAAGGCTGAAGCGAACGGAAGACGATGACCTTGTCGATCCGATTCATGAATTCCGGAGCAAACTTCCGGCGTGCTGCCTCACGCGCCGTGCGGTAGAGCTTCTGATCGAGAGTTTGAGGGTCGTCCGGGCCGGTATTCGAAAAGCCCAATCCGCCGGTCATGAGCTTGGACATTTCCTGAGAGCCGAGGTTTGACGTCATAAAGATCATGGCCCGGGAGAAATCCACCCGGCGATTGTCGCCTAGAGTGAGCGTCGCCTTGTCCAAAATTCCCAGCAGGAGCTGCCACACAGCATCGCTGGATTTTTCGATTTCATCAAAGAGGACCAACGAGAGCTTCAGCTTATCGGTTTGGTGCTCGTCCAGGATTTCCTGGGTAATCATGGGTTGAGTCTCACGGTGACCCAGGTAACCGGGCGGAGAACCGATCAGCTTGGCAATCTCATGGCTGTGCTGAAACTCGGCACAATCGATCTTGAGGACGGCGCTCGCCTTGCCGAAGAGGACTTCCGCCGTGGCTTCTACCAAACGTGTCTTGCCTGAGCCCGTTGGGCCGAGCAGGAGCAGATTCACAATCGGTCGTCCCGGGGCGCCCAAGCCTGCCAGGTGAACCTGGTACACCCTTGACAGTTGGCGAATGGCACGGTCCTGCCCCACCACGCGCTTGCGAAGCGCACCTTCAAAATCACGGACCTCGGGGCTCCGCACCTCCGGGTCCAAGAGGGTTTGAGTTGAAGTCATCCTCGACCTCCCTTCTAACACCGTCCCCGCAGGTCCACGGGACCTGCTTTGCGGAAATCATTCAGCTTCACGTCAAGCGTGCCGCGGAGCAGTTTAAGCTCCGCGATCAGTTGCAATCGCAGTTCCCGGTCCCGCAGAACTTCCAGGACAGGCGTCTGTAGCTCTGCGACGCTCATGTGAAGGCTTCGAAGCTCATCGATTAAATTCCGGATATAGTCCGAATCGTTTTCGATGGGCTTCACTGCATCGCGTGCGGCACGGTCCTTCACGGTCTCCCAATTCACTTGCACGAAAGGATGCCGCGCTGCAACACTGCTCATGACGCGATCATCGATCCGCGGATGCGGGCCAAGGCACGCCAGATGGAGTTGCTGAACGCGGCCGTCCCTGCGAACGTTGTGCACGAGATAATAACTGTTGCCGCGCTTCCGAATGAATGCCATCGACGCCGACCGTTCCTCCATCCACCGAGTGCGGACCTGCGAAGCTTGCCGCTGCCTCCGCCAAACTTCATCGCCCTTCTTTCACTGTAGTGGATCAGCCTTCCACTACAGATTGGTTAGATGCATCCTGTTGCATTGTGATGCGATCAATTAATTTATGCACTCGATAGCTATTCTGCGCGTCAGCTTGTTACCTACGGAAACCGAATCATGAGCCTCATTTGCCGCATTGCTTGAATAGCCCTGCTTCTTCCACGGGCGCAACGAACTGTCCCAGACAAACGGACACCCGGAGGAAACAAAACGGCGATTCCATACGGCACAGCGAGACGGCAATTTGTGGTGGCGAAACTTACTCGACCGTGTAAAACCACGGCACATACGGGGGATAAAGTTATAATACATGGTAATATGTTATAAGTCAACAACATTAATCGGGAGTGGATCGGCATGCGGGACTGTAGTGATAGTGATGAAGATCGGGGCGGCAAGTCCGCTGGAATGGTTTCAAATTAGAAAGTCACAGCCCAGTTTTTCAATCACTTAACGGCTTTGGAAACTTACAACTATATTTAGTTTCAATAACCTAACGGCTCTCACGGCTTCGTTTTTTGGTTAGGATTTTATCATGTTGCTCATTCTTAGGCACATAACGGCTTCGTTTGTGAAAAAAAACTTCATTCTCAAGCCGGCCAGATTATTTATCGGCCTTCTCCGAAGAAGAGTCAGTTGTCTTTTGCACACAACCTCCGCCATCCACCTTCCAACCTTGGGATCTTATCAATGCGCAACGACTGCTGTAACCGCGGCCTACTAACGCCAGACCAGTTACACTATTTCACACTCGGTTGAGACGGTGGGGACAAATAGGACAGAATTGCGCCATAATAACAGGCGTAGACAATTTGTCTTGGTTGGGGGAGCGCAGGTGTGGGAGGATTCATGGACCTCGTGTCAAGCAAGCGCCTGAAGAGTAAGGATCTGCTCCAGCTTCACAAGCACGGGATCGTTGCGGCCTTGGAGCCCGGAGTCGACGTGGAAGGCAAGATGGCGTTGACTTCGGGAACCGTCAGAGTGAATGCCCATTTCAAGGGAGAGATCGTTGGTGATGGGACGGTCCTTGTGGCGGAGCGCGGGGAAGTGGAAGCGGAAATCAAGGCCAAAACGGTTGTGGTGGTCGGAAAAGTGAAGGGATCGGTACGCGCCGCCGAGCGGTTGGAAATCCGCGAGCGCGGCGTCATTCTAGGCGATATCTTTACCCCCGTGCTGCTGGTCGAGCCAGGCGGCTACTTCGATGGCCAGTGCCACATGCCCACGCAGACAGCGGAGACGGCTCCTGTCGCCGAAGCCCAAAGGCCGACGGACGCAGCGTAGGGTCCGAGGGATCGATAGCCGACATATGTGGGCTATACGAGGCCTCGGCACCAAACTCGTTTTCCAACGTTCGCGAAAGGCTGTGGCGGGTGAATTCACGACGGCTGGGCGAAGCGAGAATCCGCGAGTTGCTGCAGCCCTTTGGCATTGATCTGGCGCCACGATCATTTGAACAACTCGAGATCTATCTCGATCTTCTCCTGCGTTGGAATTCAAGAATCAACCTTACTTCCATTCGCAATGCGGAAGAGTGTGTCATCCGTCACTTTGGGGAATCACTTTACCTCAGCCGGCATGAATCGATTTCGGGACGTCTTGTTGACGTCGGCAGCGGCGCCGGATTTCCGGGTTTGGCGCTGAAGCTTGTTTTTCCCCAGATTCAGGTAACGCTTCTTGAGCCTGTGGGTAAGAAGCGGGCATTCCTGAAAGAGGTTGTTCGAAGCTGCGAGATGGAAGGCGTGGAAGCAAGGAGTGAGCTGGCCGAAGAAATTTGCGCTGTAGGACGCGAATTTGACGTCGTGACCTCGCGAGGCCTCGGACGGTTGGAGGAGGCGGTGACAGCGATGGTTCCGGGCCTTGGCGGCGGCGCACGAATATTCTTTTGGACAACGTGCAAGAGGTCTGCGTCGCTTCGGTTTAGATCGATGGCCGGGCTCGCTTGGACTGGCGAGTGGCCGATCCCATTATCAAGGGAGCGGGTTATTCTGCACGGAAGCAGGGTGCGTTTCACGTGAAACGGTACGGGTCGCACCGTGAACAAAACGTTCCACGTGGAACGCGGCCGTCCGACCACTGAAGAATCCTGCTCAACTGCTGACGATACCGCTGGCACGACCACTTCCAGCGTCTTGGTATTCCAATCCGACCCACCTCGCCACGCTGGTTTGTTCAAGCCGACATTTTTTCCCTTGCTCGCTCGCCTTCCCTCTGCTAAATTCACCCTTTCTGGTGACTCGTGGGACGCATTATTGCCATTGCCAACCAAAAGGGCGGTGTTGGAAAGACAACGACGGCTATCAACCTGGCGGCCGCACTCGCAAAGAGAGGTGCGCGCACGCTCGTCATTGATTTTGATCCCCAGGCAAACACAACTACCGGGATGGGGCTGCTGAGAGACCCAGGACGCCGATCAATTTACCATGGCATTATCGATGATTCCCCGCTCGAACCGCTGATCATTCAAACTGGCTCCGATGCCCTCTTTCTGATCCCCTCGGAGAAGAACCTCGTCGGAGCCCCTCTCGAGCTCGCGGACCAGCCGGATCGGGAGAGAGTCCTGGCCAAAAAACTAGAGCCACTCCGCGACAAATTCGAATTCACCCTCATCGATTGCCCTCCAGCTTTGGACTTGCTCACACTTAACGCACTCGCTGCAGCCGATTCCGTTCTCATTCCCGTGCAGTGTGAATATTTTGCGCTTGAGGGTGTCTCAGAGCTGATCGACACGCTCATTCGCATTCGCCGATCGTTGAATCCAAGGCTTGCGGTTGAGGGAATTCTCCTGACCATGTACGACGAGCGAACGAATCTCTCCGAACAAGTGCGAAACGACCTCAAAGAATTCTTTGGAAGCCAAGTCTTCGAGACTTACATTCCGCGAAACGTCCGTCTGGCCGAGGCGCCCAGTCACGGCAAGCCCATCTTCAGCTATGACGCCTCCTGCCGAGGAGCTGAAAGCTATCTCAAACTGGCGAGCGAGGTGATCAGCAATGACAAGAAAGGCTCTGGGACGAGGATTGAGCGCGCTGCTCCGTGACGCCGAGGGTGAGCACGAAGGATCGCACTCTATCCCTTTGGACCTTGTTGACCCTAACCCTTTCCAGCCGCGGAAGGCGATGACCCAAGATCGCCTCGAAGAGCTTGCACAGTCGATTCGATCGACCGGCGTCATCCAGCCCATCATCGTAAGAAAATCCGCTGATCGCTTTCAATTGATTGCCGGGGAGAGAAGGTGGCGCGCGGCCCGCCTGGCGGGGCTGACCAGCATTCCGGTGATTGTCCGGGACCTTAGTGACCATGAGTCCCTGGAGCTGGCACTCACTGAAAATGCGCTTCGAGAGGATCTTTCCGCGGTCGAAATGGCAGAGGCCTACCAGACACTCCAAGAGCGTTTTGGATACCGCCAGGAAGACATCGCCGCGAAGCTCGGCTTTGACCGCGCCACCGTAGCCAACACGATTCGACTGCTGAAGCTGCCGCGAGACGTGCAAGAAATGATTAACCAGCGCCAGCTTACCCCGGGCCATGCCAGAGCGCTGCTAGCCTGCGCCGATCCTGAAGAGCAGAAGCGCCTTGCACGCCAGATTGTGGACGATGGGCTGAGCGTGAGGGAAGCTGAACGCCTGGCTGCCAGAGGCTCTCAGGCGCCAAAGGTGAAGGGAGAAACCGACGACCAGCGAGTTGACGCGAATATCCGGGCGGCCCAGTACGCCCTTGAGAAGGCGTTAGGTACTCGAGTCAGAATCACTGGCGACGGAAGGCGAGGCAAAATCCAGATATCCTATTTTTCAGCGGAAGACTTACAGCGTCTGTATTCACATCTCGGCGGCAATACGGAAGCTCGCGACTGATGACTCCTTCCTGCCGTGAGGCCGGAGCAACAGCCCGAAAGTTCCGGACTCAGGCAGGGCAAGGATGGCTTACCAGGACGCCTGAAGGGGTCAACTGGCGCCGGTTGTTTCATTACATGTATTATAAATATATATTTCTATGCTACTTAATGCCGGCCTCCTGATCCTCATACGCTTTGAAGATCTCCCAGTGGAAGATAAGTGAGTACTTCAAGTACTTTCGCTCGTACGCCCAGCCGTGGTTACCCGGTCGCAGTGCAAACGTGTGAGGAAACTCATGCTCGTTCAGGATCTTATCGAGAAGCTCCGCGCCGTTTTCGAATCCATAGCGGTCATGGATTCCCACGCCGAAAAAGATTCTGAGGTTCGGAAAGGTCTCCGGATGTTCGGCGAGCGTGAGCGGGCTGTTCGCGTCCCAGTAGGCTTCATTGAGTGGATTACCGAAGGACTCTTCCAGGATGCGCGCATAGAATCCCCAGCGTCCCGTTGTGGGCATGGGATGCGGGAATCCGGCAACGAGCGCGGCGCTCTGGGCGCTGACCGAACCGAACACATCCGGATGCCGCATGGCAAGGTGCAACGAACCGTAGCCTCCCATTGAAACTCCGCTGATGCCGCGCGCCCCCGGGTCGGCGTACGTTCGATATTTGCGGTCGATGAAAGGGACCAGCTCCTGGATGAAGAAATCCTCGTAGCGATCGCGCCCGTCGTACGAGTTGACGTAAAATGAGTTATCGGCGTCCGGCAAGATCACGACGAATGGTCCGATCTTCCCACGTTGCAGCAGACGGTCAAAGACCGCTTTCCCACCTTTTTCATCCCAGGCGTGGTAGTTTTCGAAGAGGCCATGAAGGAAATAGAGTGTCGGATAACGAAAATTAGAGGACTGGTAGTTCGCTGGCAGGTCGACACAGTAATCTACTTGCCGACTGAGAATCTTGCTGGCGACGGAGCTGCATGAGAGCTGGCTTGGCGCCGCCTGGCTCGGATCGCGGGCCACCGCTGTGGCAGCCAGGACAACCAAAATCAGCAGAATAAGCCCGGCAATTTGTTGATTCCAGGCCGCCCGCCTGAAACACCTCATCCATCCAGCAGACTTCCGCGAGCGGCCTGCGGGTGGTGACACGCCTTTTTGCCTGGTGAGGCAACGCATACCCGTCGTTCCTTGCAGAAACATTTAATGGCTGCTGCTGGCGTTTTGGATGAACTCGTTGATGTTGCGGTTGAGCACCGGCACAACGTTGGGGTTGAGATATAGCATGTGGCCGCAGTGATAATAATCGATGGCGACGCGCTGCCAGGCTGCCGGGCTTAGCGCCATGTGGCGCAGAGTATATTCCGTGGCAAAAAACGGCGTGGCCATATCGTAATACCCGTTATTGACCATCAGCTCCAGGCCCGGATCATTGTTCATCGCCTCAGCAAGGGCCGGCGCCACATTGATTGTAAACGTTCGCCATCCCAGCAGAGTGGAAACGGGAGGCGCGAATTTCCAATCCCATGCGCGATTCACCATGAAACTGAGCTGGCGATAATGTTCCTTCGTATGATAATTCAGCTTGCGCTCGACATAGTCGTCGAAGCTAGCGGTAAGAGCACCTGTAATAGCGCTGCTGCTTGCGCCCATGTCCCCGCGGCCAGGCATGGGCAAAATCGGCTCAAGCTCGTTGAGCGTATAGCGGCCATCATAACGGCCCGTTGACTGATCCTCGCTTCCGAGCAGACGGCGCTGGAAAACGGGCAGCGGTATACGCAAGTGCATTCGAACCCAAAGCGAAGCGGGCAAACCCGTAAGGGAGGCAAGCTGGTCGGCCAGCGATTGCAGATCGGAAGGCTTCAGATTGGATCCCTGAAACAAAGCCGTGGCATAGGGGCCGGCGGCGAACGCCTCAGCTTTTTGTACCAGTTGCCGGATGCTGGTTGGCTCAGGATGAAGACGGTGATGGTACATGGCAACGGCCGCGTAAGAAGGCAGATAGAGAATGTAGGGAAGGTCGTTGCCAGGTGCGAGCGCGATGGTCGGAAAATTCAGTACCGTGGAGCACAGGATCACGCCGTTAAGGTAGATTCCGTGGTGAACAAGCTCATCGGCCAGCACGGCAGAGCGCGTGGTGCCATAGCTTTCACCCAGAAGGAATTTCGGTGACGCCCAGCGATCGTATTTTGTAATGTATCGTTCGATGAATTGCGTGAACGCCGCGGCATCCTCATTGATCCCGTAAAACATTTTCGGCGTGCCTTTTGGGTGGATGATGCGGCTATAGCCTGTTCCCACCGCGTCCACGAAGACCAAATCCGTGCTGAGCAGCAGGGTGTCTGGATTCGGCGCCACCCGATAGGGCGGCCGCACGGATAGCGGCTGGCCCGGCTGTGGCCAAACGATCTCTCTTGGCCCGAACCCGCCAAAGTCCACCAGTGCGGAGGCTGCGCCTGGACCGCCATTGTAGGAGAACGTGACCGGCCGTTCGGCTACCGGCCCGGCATTGTCCAGGGTGAAGGCGATGTAGAACATCTTCGCCGTGGGCTCTTCTTTTGAGTCCCGCAAAATGATGGTTCCGGCCGTCGCAGTGTAGGCAAGACTGCGTCCATTCACAGTCACCGTGTGATGAGTGATGACAGCGCGCTCAACCGGCTTCGTTGGTGGCGTAGCAGGCTTCGCCTGGGCCTTTGCCGTTGTTTGCCCCGATGCGGGATAAGCCAAGAGGCACGCGCCCAGGCACGCTGCGGCAAGGACAAGCCCGTTGCTTCGCCGCGAGTTCTTCAGGCAGGAATTATGCATGGACAACCCCATTTCGTCCTGTTTGAGTCCCCTTCGTGTATCAGCCGTGCAAAAGACTAACATGTAATCATGCGACCGGCCACGTGTCAACGGTAATTGTGAACGGTAATTTGATCGGACAGGCTGCGATTGGGAGGGAAAAACAAAAACGCCGGATCCTTACATCGGATCCGGCGTTTCAAACTGACAAGGTTAAGAATCTGACGTCCGTGGCAAACCTACCAAGCTACGGGCAGGTAAAGCCGGCGGGCGGGGTATAGGGGCTCACATCGCCCAACCCATTTGCCCAAGTATTAATCGCGCATCCGGCGGCATTCGCAGCGGCGCCCGCAGCTAGAGCATCCGAATCCGCAGCAGAAGCAGCCGTCGCAGCCGAATCAGCCGCTGACGCAGCAGCATCACCAGCAGATGTGGCGCTCTGTGCGTTGTTGTTCGCGTCGCTCGCCTTCTTTGCAGCAATGATGGCAGCGATCAATCCACCGCCAGCAAGGCCGGCAGCGAGCCCAGGAAGCACGTTGCTGCTAACCAGTTTCTGAGACGTGCCCGTTTGCGGCATGGCCTTCGTGGGCGCCGTAAGGGTAATCGTTTTTCCCTGAGCAACGTCCATCGACTTGCCGTTGCCCTGGACATGAAGCATACCCTCTTTGGCCGTAACCACGACAGCGCTATTGACCATTGCGACTTCGCCCACGGTCCTGTAACCGGACCCTGGCGTAATCGCCCAGTTCTCAACGTCCACTTTGAGACCCGTTCCGGCCGCAGGGTGGAACATCGAGACGTTGCCCGAAGCCAATTCCACGTCAACCCCGTTCTGATCTCTCAAGAACTGGGCCACCGTATTCTGGCCAAGAGCCATGCGACTACCGTTGGCAAACGCGATCACCGCCGCGCCATTCTGAACTTGCAGATGGTCGCCACTGAAGATCGTGCTGTTCGGCAGGAGGGACTGCCCGCTGACAGTCGCATTCAGGCTGCCCGCTACTGTTCCAATGGCTGCGGAACCCGCAAAAACAGGGGCCGCACCTACAACACCGAGCAGAAGCAGGAACAGCGTTATCCGGGATTTCATCGACATGTGCTTAACTCCTTGCTTGAGATAAGGTCAGGAGCCAGTCACTCCTCACCCACTTGCACTGGAATAATACCCAGGTTATAAAAATCCCCCTCAGCATAGAGAAAGCGAGCACGCTTGTCAACAGTTTTCTTTGAAATCAAGCGCTACGAAGAACTAGAACGTCTTGGATTAAGATGAAGACACCGAGACGAGTCTCAGGCGCCAGCAACGGGAAACTTCCAATCTACACGGGATGTACTACATTGTCAAATGATTTATCCATAATATTTTTTAATGAAACGATGAGCTGACGGCTGCGGAGCTTCGAGCGATCCACGCTTCCGGCTGGAAGCTGCAGCACGGTTCCGCAGCGAAGGGATCTCCGGTCAAGGCGTAAGCTCGGGCACGCGATCCGCCGCAAATCTCCTTGAACTCGCACGCGCCGCACTTGCCTTTGAGTTGGGCGGAATCGCGCAAGGCCACGAACAGGGGCGACGCGCGGTAAATTTCCGCCAATGCTCTCCTGCGAATGTTGCCTCCCGAGAGCGGGAGGAAGCCGCTCGGGTAAACATCTCCAGCGTGAGACACAAAGACAAAACCTTTGGCGTCATTAATGCCTTTTGTGGCGCGAGGGATACCGTCCGGGCCGCCTTGGCCAAGCGCCGAAGACTTTAGCCAGAGCGGGCCGAGAGAGCGCGCCGCCGCTTCAGAACCGGCGAGCCTTTCCTGCGTTTTTCTCTTCAGGAAATACCGCCGATAATGCATCGCTTCCGTGGTTTTGATGTCGAAGCTCACGCGCCCGGATAAGTCATACATCTTTGCAAACAATCGCTCAAATTCTTCGCCGGAAAGCAAGTCCTCGACCTTCCCCCGCCCTGTAGGAACCAAGAAGAAGATGCTCCACAGAACAACGCCGAGGCTTTCAACAAGCTTTGCCAAGGCGTCGAAATCGTGGATGTTATGGCGCGTCATGGTGGAGTTTATCTGGACCGGCATGGCAAGCTCGCCCGCCCAGCAAATAGCCTGAAGGGCACGGTCAAAGGCGCCGGCAACGCCACGAAACCGGTCATGCAAGGCTACTGTCGAGCCGTCCAGGCTAATCGCCAGCCGCGCAAGGCCACGCGCTTTCAACTCCGCCAGCGCGTCGCGAGTGAGGAGCGGCGTGGCGCTGGGCGACATGGATACACGCACGCCCAGCCTGGTTCCATACTCAACCAAGTGGTATACGTCAGGCCGCTTCAGCGGATCGCCTCCGGTCAGTACGAAGACGGGCACATTTAATTCCCGGACCTGCCGGATGAGCGATTCGCCCTCGAGCGTCGTCAACTCCAGAAGCGACCGCTGAGGCTGAGCGGAAGCTCGGCAATGCAGGCAGGCGAGGTTGCACGCCTGCGTCACTTCCCAAATGACAATAAACGGCCGTTCGGAGGAGCTCATATCGGCTGCGGTTCCCGGCATGCTCGGCTCACCACATGCCGATTCTAGCCGCACAGCAAAAACGTGGCTGTGACCTCGGTCACATACCCGAACCTCGGCCGGAGCAACGGCTTGGCCTGCATTTCTCACCACGTCGCGGGAAAAGCGGAGGTTTCTTTTACTCGACGACGCCGCAAACGTAGCGCCGGCATCTTGCCGTCCTCCGTTGAATTGAAGGGAGTTGCCGGCTGGAAGCCGGCGCTACGTCAACTCCCGAAAGAGTTCTTCCGCAACCTGTAAAGCCCGGCCATCGGCCGGCCTGGGGCGGCATGACTGAAGTCATGTCCTGGTACGGGGTACGAAAGCGGCTGCCGGAGCGTCTGGGAGACTCCGCGGGGCGAGGCGCAGCCTCGCCCTAAATAATTTCGATCGCTGGCGCTCCCGGAAAGGCAAGCCTTTCCGCACGTCGGGCGGCGGAGCCGCATCAAGTGCCCCGGCCGGCTCGCTAAATGTATCAGTTCGAGGGAGAGGCAAGGCTTTCCTCGTCCTTGGCCGCACGTCGGGCGGCAAAGCCGCATTACACGCATGCGACACTGCTGCGCACAGGTAGAAACTGCAGGGCAGGACTGAAGTCATGGGCTTTCATACCTGTTGACATTACACAGGGACATTTGGGATACTTCTGTGTATAACCCAGAGGAGGCGTGATGCCGGACCAAAAACCAGAGGTCGTTCAAGGCACTCTCAATCTCAGGGCGCCAGGGAGATAGAAGACTGGCAGCGTCTCTCCGCCGGCATCGGGCGCGCACTGCAGCTCGCACCAAGGAGTTCATGCGATGTTTCACTGGCTGAAGGTTCTGGCTTCGCGGATTCATGCGTTATTCGCGCGGCGGGAGCTGGACAAGGAATTCCAGCAGGAGCTCGACGCACACCTGCAAATGCTCACTGAAGAAAACATTCGCCTGGGCATGCCGGAGGAGGAAGCCCGGCGGGTGGCCCGCATTCGCTTAGGAGGAGTGGCTCAACTTCGCGAAACGAATCGCGAATTGTGGGGCTTTCCGTGGCTCGAAACCTTGCTTCAAGACCTGCGTTATGGTTTGCGGCAATTGCGCCGCAACCCGGGCTTCACGGTTGTGGCCGCGATCACGCTGGCGCTCGGAATCGGCGGCAGCGCAACCGTGTTCAGTTGGGCCGAGGTTCTGATTCTCCATCCGTTGTACCTCGTCCACGACGCCGGGCGAATGGTGGCCGTTGAGACCGTCATGCCGGACGGAGAATACCACACAAGCTCTTACCCGGATTACCGGGATTATCGAGATCAAAACCATTCGTTCCGAGGCATGATCGGCTTTGAGTTCGTTGATGTGGATACGGAGCTTCGAACCGAGAAGAGGCCTGAGCGTACGTGGGGCGAGATTGTGACGGAGAACTACTTCGATGTTTTGGGCGTGAAGGCTGCCAAGGGGCGTGTTTTCCACCGCGCGGACAACCGGGGATTAAACTCCGATCCCTACATCGTTCTCGGCTATGAATACTGGCAAAGCCGGTTTGCTTCCAGCTCCAAAGTGGTTGGGAAGACGATTGAGATGAACCGGCATCCGTTCACGGTGATTGGCGTAGCTCCGCGCGGGTTCAACGGGACCATCGTGGGGGTTGCCGCGAAGTACTGGGTACCGATGATGATGCAGCCGGCGATTTTGCCGGGGGCGAGCTTGACCCAGCGCGCCCCTTCATTTATTCACATGATGGGACGGCTGAAGCCGGGCGTGAGCGCAGGTGAAGCGCAAGCCGACCTCAGCACGATCGCGGAGCACGTGGCAGAGCGGTATCCCGCGACGAACAAGAACATTGGCGTTTACGTTTGCCCGGTGTGGAAGGCGAACTACGGCTTGCAAGCGTATCTTCTTCCAGCGCTCACCTTCCTGGCGCTGGCCGTGGCTTTAGTGCTGCTCATTGCCTGCGCGAATGTTGCGAACCTCCTGCTGGCGCGTTCAGCCGTCCGCGAAAAAGAGATTGCGGTGCGCGCGGCGATGGGAGCGAGCCGCGCCCGGCTGGTGCGGCAGATGCTCGTTGAAAGCCTGCTGCTTTCTCTTATTGGCGGCGCCATCGGAATCGCTCTGGCATCCTGGGCTGCAAGTTTCCTTATCTTCTTCCTGCCTCCGCTTCATCTGTCAATCGGGCTGCCGCTCGGCGTGGACGGCAGAGTTCTGTGGTTCAGCGTGGTTCTTGCCATCTCAACCGTCCTGTTCTTCGGTCTGGCGCCAGCCTGGCTGAGCTCGGGGCCTGACCTCAATCGGTCGCTCAAAGGAGGAGGCCGTAGATCGCCGGCAGCCGGGAACCGGCATCGCCTTCGCAGTCTGCTGGTGATTGCAGAAACCGTGCTCGGCGTCATGCTGCTTGCCGGCGCGGGCCTGCTGGTTCGCAGCTTGCGTGACGCCGGCCGAGCCGGTCCGGGCTTCGACGTACACCACGTGTTGTTGGGCGCCATGGATCTGAGAGGAAACGGTTACTCACCTGCCCGATCGGGAGAATTCTTCGAGCAATTGCTCGACCGAATCGGAACCCTGCCGGGGGTAAAGGGTGTAAGCCTGGAGCAGTGGGTACCCTTGTGGTTCACAGGGCGTGGCACCACCCGGCCAACCATTCAGGGCTACACACCGAAGCCGGGCGAGGATATGGACATCGATTACGACATCGTAGGACCCAATTACTTCTCGACGATGGGCATCCCTGTTCTTTCCGGCCGCGGGTTCAGGGATCAGGATAAGCCAGGCGCGCCTCTCGTTTGCGTGGTCAATAAAACCATGGCGCAACGTTTCTGGCCGGGAGAAAGCCCTTTGGGCCACCGTCTGAGCAACTGGGGTCAAACGTTGACGGTTGTGGGCGTGGTGAAAGACATCAAGTATCACAGCATGAATGAGAGCCCTGAGGCGTTCATGTATTTTCCTTTCTTTCAGCAGCCCTGGACGGACGCCAACGTCTTAATCAAGACCGGGGGAGACCCTTGGGCTCTCCTGGGCCCGGTCCGGGCGCAAGTGCATGCGGTCGATCCGAGCGTTCCCATCCTCGCCACCGATACGGTGGCAAACCTTTTTCATGTTTCTCTTTTTGCCTACCGCACCGCGGCTGACGTCGCGTTGGTTGTGGCCCTACTGGGATTGGCGCTCGCAGCGGTTGGACTCTACGGCGTCGTCTCCTATTCGGCGGCGCAGCGAACCCACGAAATTGGAATTCGGATGGCACTGGGCGCCGGGCGGAAAGATGTGTTGACCCTGGTGGTGAGCCAGGGATTCAAGCTGACGGTGATTGGAGTGGGAATCGGGCTGGTGGGCGCGTTGGCTCTGACGCGCTTCTTGTCGAGCCTGCTTTACGGCGTGAAACCGACCGATCCGTTCACGTTCGTCGCCGTCTCGCTGGCTCTTATCAGCGTTGCGCTGCTGGCCAGCTACCTCCCAGCGCGCCGCGCCGCCAAGGTGGATCCGATCGTGGCTTTGCACTACGAGTGAGGCGGCAGCCCGTGGTTGAGGGCCAGGGGTAGAGCCTGGGGCAAAGTTCGCAGCCTATTGCTACGCTCGCGCTCGCCTTTCGGCACGGCCAAAAATCAGCTTGTTGCCGGAGCGATCGATGCGGTCGAGGCGGACGACAATGCGGTCGCCGAGGTGGAGCGCCTCTTTTGAATCCCGGTTCACCCAGGCGCGGAGCCGTTCCCGGTAAATCCATCCCGGATCGGCCAACCCATCGATGGGGACGAAGCCTTCCACAAATAGATCCATCAGCTCAACAAAAAAGCCGTGCCGCGTTAAGCTGATGATCAGCGCGGCGAACTCGTCACCGATCCGGCCCGCCATGAACTCCACCTTCTTCCAATCCATCAACTCACGTTCAGCCTCAGCCGCGCGGCGCTCGGCTTCGGAGGTTTCGAGGGCAAGCGCGCGAAGCTCCTCTCGTTTAGACAGCACGGCGCCGGCAAGCCCATCCTCGCTCGAAATCGCTTGGGCATGCCCATCGCGCGCTCGACGCCCCTCAGCCGACGCGCCGGCCCATTCCGTGCCACTTTCCTTCAGGAGGGCGTGACCCGGTTGGAATACGATGCCCTCGCTCTCGCTGCGCAACGCCGCCTTCAGCGCCCGATGTACCACGAGGTCAGGATAACGGCGGATCGGAGAAGTGAAGTGAGTGTAATTGGATGAGGCCAGCGCGAAGTGGCCTTCATTTTCCTCCGCATACCGCGCCTGTTTCAGCGATCGCAGCATCAGGTAAGAAAGGATGCGCTCTTCGGGCTTCCCAGCGATTCGCTGCGTCAGGCGTTGATAGTGCTGTGACGTAATTTTAAGGTCTTGAGCTTCCAGCAAATTCTGGAAGCGCGGATTTTTCTCCCCAGGCCGCTCGTGCAGGCGAACGCGCCGCACGGTAGGCCGCTCCACGCCCAGCGAATATCCGAAGGTGGAAGCAATCTCCTCGAATTCGAGGACCTTCTTGGGATCCGGTTTTTCGTGGATTCGGTAAAGAAACGGGACATCCTTCCGGTCCAGGAAAGAGGCTACAGCTTCATTGGCCGCCAGCATAAACTCCTCGATGATGCGATGCGCCACGTTGCGTTCCGACCGGGAAATACCAATCATTTGACCGAGCGCGTCAAATTCGATTTCCGGTTCCGGCAGATCGAAATCAATCGAGCCGCGCGCTTCGCGCCGGGCTCGCAAAACGCCCGCCAATTCCTCCATCAACTTAAAAAGGCGAACGTGATGCGAATAGCGGCGGCATGCAGCTTCCTCTCCGGTTAGAACGGCATGAACGGCGGTGTAAGTCATTCGTTCGGCGCTGCGAATCACACCCGGAACGAGCCGACATTCGATGCATTCACCACGATCATTCAGCTCCATGAGCACGGACATCACCAACCGGTCCACGTGCGGATTCAAACTGCAAATCCCGTTGGAAAGCTCGAGTGGAAGCATCGGAACGGCGCGGTCGGGAAAATAGACTGAAGTTCCGCGCAATCGCGCCTCGCGGTCGATGGCGGAGCCGGGACGAACATAATGCGCCACATCCGCAATGTGGACTTGAAGCCGCCAGTGGCCTTTCGAAGCAGGTTCCACGTAGACCGCGTCGTCGAAGTCTTTGGCCGTTTCGCCGTCGATGGTGACGATCGGAAGCGCGCGGAAATCCGCACGCCCTTCAATTTCTGCGGGTGAGACGACCTGGCGAGCATCGTCTGCTTCCGCGAGCACATCGCCGGCGAAGCGATGAGGCAGGTGAAACTTGCGGATGATGATTTCTACATCCACGCCGAACTCTTCGCGGCGTCCCAGGATTTCGACCACGCGGCCCTGAGCGAGGGATGTAGCCGTAGGAAACCGCATGATTTCCACGTCAACGATCACTCCTTCGAGCTCCCGACCGGCGTCGGAGGCGCTCCTGCGCGCGTGTTGTTCGGACTCCCCACCGAACTGCCGATGCCGGCGGTTTTGTGACGGGCGATCCTGGCCGCGCGGAATCACAATCTCGCGCCGGATCCTCTCATCGAACGGCGTCACGTAGTTATAATGAGGGCCGTGGTGGAATTCTCCCACCACCGTCTTCTGCGCCCGCTCGAGCACGCGCACCACCGCTCCCTCCCAACCCGAGCGAGGCGCCGTCGAGCCGCGCCTTTGAGCGCGAAAGGTTTGCACTTCCACGCGGTCGCCGTGCATCGCGTCTTTCATGGCGCCGGGCGGAATGAAGATATCTTCTCCACGAGAGCCTGGGAGATTATCCGGCACGACGAATCCAAAGCCGTCACGATGGCCCATCAGCCGGCCGGCGACGAAGTTTGCGTGCGTTCGCGGAACCGGAATTGCGGCCACCTCTTTTCCTGGCCGCGCCCGGCCGGCCCAGGCAAAGTGGTTCTTCCTGAAGTCGATGATTTGCCGCCGCTTCGCCAGCTCGCGAAGCGCGGACCGCAACTGGCGCGCCTGGCTGCTTCGCAAGCCCAACGCTTCTACAATCTCGCGCAGGCGAAATGATTTTTCCGGCCGCCGTTCGAATACACGAAGAATCTCTTCAGGCGAGGGAAACTCACGCATGGTGCTTTCAGTGTAGCAAACGCGATCGAGGGATTTGTTAAACGCGGTCGAGCCTGTAGCGCTGGATTTTATACAGGAGGGCTTTGTAGCTGATGTTCAAGAGCCGGGCGGCTTCTTTCCGGTTCCATTTGGTTTGCTGAAGGGCCCGGGAAATCGCTTCGCGCTCCGCTTCGCCTTTGAGATTGCGAACCAGAGACTTCAGGTCAGGCGTGCCGTCTCGCGGAGCGCCTGCGGCCGGCTCCTCCGGCGCTGCATGAGAAGCGCTGTTGGCCTCGAGCTCGCTCAGGATGAGCGCTTCGTCGCCGAGGATCAGGTATCGCTTGACGAAGTTTTCCAGCTCGCGAAGATTTCCAGGCCAGCGATAGGCCGTGCAGGCCTGAACGAGCGCCGGTGAAACGGAAAGCGGCGTCCGGCCATAGCGGGCTGAATAGACGCCCATGAAATGGCGCAGCAGCAGTGGAATTTCCTGCTTACGCTCGCGCAAAGCGGGCACGTGGATGGTGAAGGCGTTCAAACGATAATAGAGGTCCTCGCGGAATTTCCTGGATTCAATCGCTTCGGGAATGTTGATGTTCGTCGCCGCGAGGATGCGCACGTCAACCTTCACAAAGCTGCGGCTGCCCAGGCGCGAGAATTGCTGGTCCTGAAGGACGTGGAGCAGCTTCGCCTGCAGCGTGGGCGGCATTTCGCCGATTTCGTCAAGCAGGATGGTTCCCTTATCGCACAACTCGAACTTCCCCGGCTTGGACCGCGTGGCTCCCGTGAACGCACCCGGCTCGTATCCGAACAGCTCGCTCTCGAGCAGGTCAGCGGGAAGCGCTGCGCAGTTGACCTTAAGCCAGGTGCGGTGGGCTCGTGGCGAAAGCTTATGAATGAGCCGCGCCACCACTTCCTTCCCCGTACCGCTTTCCCCGAGCATCAGCACGGGCACATCCACCGCAGCCAACTGCACCACCTGCTCGCGGATCTTGCGCATGGCGGGACTGGCCGCGACGAAGTACTGGTCATCGCTCAGCTCTTCAACATGGCCGGCTTCGTCACCGTTTCCGGCCGTCGCCGTACGGTCGCAGAGACAATGGCTAAGAACGGCATCCAACTCCGCCTTGTCAAACGGCTTGGTCAAGTAGTCCTGGGCGCCCAGTTTGATCGCTTGAGCCACCTTCCGTGTGTCCGTCACGCAAGAGAGCATCACCACTTTCAGTCCCGGCTTGGCCTGCCGAAGTTGCTCGAGCGTCTGCAGCCCGTCCAACTCCGGCATTAATAGATCCAGGAGAACAAGGTCAGGCTTGTGGCCGGTGCGAACCCGCTGCAGCGCTTCCACCCCGCTGCGGGCCGTTGTCACTTCGTACGAGTCCACCTCCAGCAGAGTCTGCAGATAGCGCAGCATGCTGGGCTCATCGTCCACCACCAGAATGTTTCCTGCCGAATGACTCAAGGTCTAGCTCCTGCGCCCGGTCGTGGGCTACATCGTTTTGAGCGGTAAGAGAAAGGAAAACGTGCTTCCTCTGCCCGTTTCGCTCTCCACCCAGATTTTGCCGTTGTGCGCCAAAACGAGGCGACGCGCAATGGCCAACCCCAGCCCCGTTCCTCCCACGGGATCTCCTTCCTGGGGCAACTTCACGAAGTCGTCAAAAATCTCCTGGTGATATTCCGGCGCAATTCCGATCCCCGTATCCGCTACGGTCACTCTGACTGCGTTGGGTGAGGCATCAGCCTGCTTCCTTCGCTCATTTCCTGTAACCACATCCCGCCGGCTCCGCCGCTCCCACATGTACGTCTCCGCCGTCAGCCAAACCGTGCCGCCGGACGGGGTGAATTTGAGAGCGTTCTCGAGGAGGTTGGAAACCACGTGCTGCACCTTATCATAATCGAACGGAAAAAGCGGGAGCTGCTTCTGGCTGGGCAGATAAAGGGCGACTCCTTTTTTTTGGAACGACGGAAGCCAATAGCTATGGAGCTCCGAAAGGCATTCGTTCAGATTGCCCATCAACGGGTTCAAGACGTGCATCCCGGTTTCGAGCGCGCTATAGCTAAGGAAATCTTCAACATACTGCCGCAGCCGGGAGCAATTGATCTGCGATTCCTTAAGAATCTGCTGTTGCCGCTCGTTAAGTTTGCCCGGTTTTTTCGTCAGAAGCAGATCAATGTAGCCGGAAATGATTGCCAGAGGGGTCTTGAGCTGATGCGCCGCACTGCCCAGCGCCACCGATCGCCTGCGGTTCTCCTCCTTTAGCTTCTGGAAAGTCTCGAGGAGCTCCATGTAGCCTGCAGGAGACTCCTCCAGTTCTCCCATTTCGCCCGCAAGGGCAGGCTTCGCAGCAAAACCTTCCTCCGCCGTGCTTATGGCGGCAGACTCAGCTTCTCCGTGCATCTTTGGCATGCCGTCCCCAGACACTACCGCTTCGCGCCCATACGCACTTGACCTCGGCCCCCGCTTGCTTCGCTCGATCCGCGTCACTTAGGTTTAACCCAAAACCACCAGCGAAGTGGAAATCCCGTTCCCTTGAAGAGAAAAGATTTGCACACGGTCTCGGGCAAATGCGGTACTTCTGTTAATCGAATAATTAATGCGTAAATGTAACTTGCGAATAGGAATGACGGTTAGGCCAGAACCCTCCAACATGCTCAGTTCCATGTTTGGTCCTTTGCGTGCCAGTATAGACGTTGCGGGGTATCACTGTCAACGTTGGTACTTGGGGGCCAAATTCCACTTGCGAGAAGCGGCAGCGCCAGGAGCCTTTGTGGTTCGCAGCAGACGAATAAAAGAGCGTCGGGTCTCTCAACGCGTCCCGATCGCAGTTCCCGTATTTGCGAGGGGGTTTGACGAGCAGGGCAAGGAGTTCCTGGAGTTCACGGCAACGCTCAACATCAGTGCTGGCGGCGCCCTGGTTGCCATGCGGCGCTACCTTGCTCCATCTTCGTCGCTCACCTTGGAGATTCCTTCCGCTCCCATGCCAAAGCTGTCTGAGCCCTCGCAGATTTCCAGGATTTTCCAGGCTCGAGTTGTCAGGGTATCGCCTTCCAATTCCTCCTTCCTCTGCGCTTTAAGCTTCGATGAGCCCCTCAATTAAATCGGCTGACTTGTGCTCCAACATGAGTTTCCGGCCTTGACACCCAGGCTTTCGGGACCTAGATTACGCTATGGGCTGGAATGAGATAGCTGGTCCTGCCTGCGGTTTTCCAATCAGTTCAGCGCCATCGGCGGTGATGCGTGCCTAAAGAAGCTCTCCGAGTCCAACTATTTGTCACCTGCCTGGCTGACCAGTTTTTTCCAGACGCCGCAGAGTGCGCGGTTCGGGTGCTTCGCCGCCTTGGCGTGGAGGTCGCGTTCGATCCCCGGCAAACCTGTTGCGGGCAGCCGGCATTCAACAGCGGCTACCGCGAGCAGGCACGGGAGGTCGCGGAGTACATGCTCGACGTTTTTTCCGGTTCGGACTATGTAGTCTCCCTTGCAGGCTCCTGCTCGACGATGATTCGAGTGTTTTATCCGGAGTTATTCGCAAACGATCCTGCCCGTTGCGATCGCGCCACGCGGCTCGCCCGGCGGCTGTATGAGTTTTCGGAGTTCCTTGTTAAGATTTTAGGAATTGAAAACGTGGGCGCGTCGTTTCACCATCGCGTTGCTTATCATGATTCGTGTCACCTTTTGCGGGAATTGGGAGTGGCGGACGAACCCCGGAAGCTCATCCGGGCCGTCCATGGTCTTGAGCTTGTGGAAATGGACGATCACCAGCTTTGCTGCGGGTTCGGGGGAACGTTTTCGGTTAAGTTTCCTGAAGTTTCTGCCGCCATGGGCGAGGACAAACTCAACGCCGCCGCGCAAGCGGGAGCGGAATACCTGGTAGCCTGCGATTCCGGCTGCCTGATGCACCTGGCGGGCCTGATTCATCGCAAAGGCCTGCCGCTCAAAACCCTTCACTTGGCGCAATTGCTGGCCGCAGAAGAGTCATAATGCCCGATCTCGGCGTTCAAAGCAGCCACATTCACGAGCGGTCGAGGCAAACGCTTGGCGACGCTCGCTTGCAAGAAGCTTACCGCTCGTCCACGTTACGCCTTTATACGCACCGCGAGACGGCCCTCGCGGACCTTGCCGGCTCGGAGGCTCTGCGCGATCGCGCCCGGGCCATCAAGCGGGATACCATCGAGCACCTCGACCGCTATGTTGCTGAGTTTGCCGACCGTGTCGAAGCCTGCGGAGGCAAGGTGCACTGGGCTCTCGACGGGTCTGAGGTGTGCGCCATCGTGCGGGAAATCGCCAAGAGCGAAGGCGTCAAGGACTTCGTGAAATCCAAGACGATGGTGGGTGAGGAAGTGGAATTGAATCACGCCCTGGAAGCCCGGGGCATTCGCCCCATCGAGACGGACCTTGGCGAACTGATCATCCAGTTGGCGGGCGAGCGCCCGGCGCACATTGTGGCTCCAGCCATTCATCTCACTCGCTACGACGTTTCCGACTTGTTCGTAAAGGGCCTGCAGGCGGAGCGGACCGAAGATCCGGAGCGTCTGACGGCCATTGCGCGGAGGGTTCTCCGGGAGTCGTTCGCCCGGGCTGGCATGGGACTGAGCGGCGCCAATTTCGCCGTGGCCGAGACGGGCACGATCGTCCTGGTGGAAAACGAGGGCAACATCCGCCTTTGCACCACTTCACCTCGCGTGCACGTGGCCCTGGTTGGAATTGAAAAAATGATTCCGCGCTTCGAAGATCTCGCCGTTTTTCTCAGGCTTTTGGCCCGTTCTGCTACGGGCCAGAAGCTGACGGCTTATACTTCGTTGTTAACCGGGCCTCGGCGAGCGGGCGAAGACGGACCGGAATCTCTGCACGTGATTCTGATTGACAACGGTCGTACCACTGCCCTTGCCGACGAAAAGATGCGCGAGGCCTTGTATTGCATTCGGTGCGGGGCGTGCCTGAACGTCTGTCCGGTTTATCGTAAGATCGGCGGTCACGCCTACGGCTGGGTCTATAGCGGCCCGATCGGCGCGCTCATCACTCCGGAATTCAACGGGATTGGCGCCGCGCGCGAGCTACCCTTCGCGTCGTCACTCTGTGGCGCGTGCCGGGAGGTTTGTCCCGTTCGGATCAACATTCCGGACCTTCTTCTCCATTTGCGTACCCGAGCTGAGGAGGAAAATGCCCCGGGTGCCCGCAACGCTGCTCCACGTGGCGAGCGTGCGTCCTTCCGGTGTTGGGCTTGGGCGATGAAGAGGCCCCGAGCGTACGCTTGGGGTGGCAGGCTCCTGCGCCTCACTCAGCGCCTTTTCGCCAGGAAAGGCTGGATTCAGCACGTCCCACTCTTTCCGATTTCCGGCTGGACGTTGCACCGGGATTTCCCCGCGCTCGCGCGGCGCTCGTTTCGCCAGCGCTGGAAAGCGGGAAAG
>JASHON010000111.1 GCA_030041095.1 Terriglobia bacterium | reverse complement strand
CAGCCTGATCCGGATTCCGCTTCTGCGCAGCTCGGCAGCCCTTAAATCAACCTCAAAGACCCCAAATTCCGCCCATCGGGGAGCTTGACCGTTTTCCATTGTCCCTCCTCCGTGACGAAACCAAAAAGCCTGCCGGTTCACCCCCCTCCGAGCATCCGCTAAATTTATAATTACTAATATTATAGCTCACTTGCAAGTGTAACGCGCCAGCCTGCAAGGTCATGCGCAAGTCCGTGGAACGGCTGAACAGGCTGCGGAAAAACTCGCCGCCGCGAACGGTGCGCCGGCATCTTGCCGGCCTCCGTTGAATTGAAGGGAGTTGCCGGCTGGAAGCCGGCGCTACGTCAACTTCCGAAAGAGTTTTTCTGCAGCCCGTGAAGCGCTGCCACAGCATCATGGGCTTGTGACGGTGGGGCATGCGCCCGGTTGAATGCTGCCTACTCCTCGCTCTCCGGGCAACAGCGCCGCCTCCTGTCAGACAACTTTGTGCAGCATTCCGAGCCAGCGCTTGCGGGCTATGGCGCTTGCCCTCACTTTTCGGCCGCAAGAGAAGGCCGATGAGGCAGCGATGATAGAGGACTGTTCCCGGTAAGCCCCATCTTTGTTGGGACTTAGTGGAGGACACTCAAATCACATACAGGGCATTGATTCCGTTAGCGCCCGCTCATAAGCTGAGCAGTTTTGATTCGACTCGGATTCTGTCTTTCGGCGCTCCCACACTGTTAGGAGCTCCAAGGAGGCGGTTATGCATTGTGAAGGAAATTCGTTTGGTTACCGTTTGCACTGGGTCTTAGCCCCGCTGTTTGTGCTAGTGCTGGCCATTTCCAGTCCGCTGTTCTCGCAGGAATTTCGCGGCGCCATCACAGGCCAAGTGACAGACCCCAGCGGCGCCGTGGTTCCGAATGCAACCGTCACGGCCATTCAGCACGGCACGCAGACCACTTACACCACCAAGACCAATGGGTCGGGCGTCTATTCCATTCCTTATGTGCTTCCAGGCGCCTACACAGTGAGCGCCTCCGCGACAGGGTTCAAGACACAGGTTCAAGACAATGTCGTGGTGATTGCCAGCTCCCCCCGTGGCCTCAATTTCCGTCTCGAGGTGGGTGAGTCCACGCAGAAGGTAACCGTCACATCCGCTCCGCCGGTTATTGACACGACAAGTGCAAGCCAAAACGCTGTCCTCACCGGGCGCGAAATTGAGAATCTTCCTCTCAACGGCCGCCAGGTTTATATGCTGATGGGCACGACACCCGGAAGCCAGTTCACGCAGGAAACTTTCGGGGCAACCGGGTTTTCGGGAACGAGAGGCTGGGATACGACGAACGAATACGTGCTCGGCGGCGCGCTTGAGGGCTATAGCAAGTTTACGTTGAACGGCACGAACATTACCATGCTGAGCGGCTACGGGCCCGAGGGCTCTTGGGACACCTCGCCCAACGTGGACGCCATACAGGAAGTCAACGTAATGACCAACACCTACGATGCCCGTTACGGGCACACTGCGGGAGGGACGGTCAACATTGTCACAAAATCTGGGACGAATCAATTCCACGGAGACGCGTACGATTACCTCGAGGCCGGCTGGCTCAACGCGAACAACTACGAGAACAACCTAAACGGAATCCCCACTCAAGACACCCACCAGCAACAATACGGCGGGACTTTTGGCGGACCTATCAAGAAAGACAAGCTCTTCTTCTTCGGAAGCTTTGAAGGGTATTGGGAGAATATCCCGTTCACCTCCGTAACGAGCGTTCCCACAGCGGCCATGCGTTCCGGCGATTTCTCCACATCCGGATTCCAAATCTACAACCCGGCTACTGTTGCCTGCGCCTCACCCGGCGGGGCCATCGGCAACTGCGCCAACAACGACTACACCAGCGCCGAGTTTACGAATGACACGATCCCGGCGGGCGACATCAACAAGACAGGCTCTGACATCGTGAGCCTCTTCCCGATGCCGAACATTAACGTCAATTCCCCCATTAACAACTACACTGCGAACGTTCCGGATAAATACCGCTACTATCAACCCATGGCTCGGGTCGACTACACCTATAGCGACAAGACACGTTATTACGCCACCTACGAATACCAGCACGGCACTGAGTTCCGCGATGTGAGCGGATTCACTGGCCCGGCGGAAAATGGCGACATCAACACGATGCGCGACAACACAGTGGCCGACCTCGACATGACGCACACGTTCTCTCCAACTTTGGTCGGCGATTTCAAAGCCGGATTTGCCCGATTCATTGACAGCTTCCCGGATGGCCCGCTCTCCACGCCTACGCCGAGCTCGTTCGGGCTTACTATGCCCGACGTCGCAACAACCACAAAGCAACTTTTGCCAGAGATCACTTTCAGCGAGGACTACGCCAACAACGGACCCACCGGGGCTAACTTGGTCGGTAACTCCGTCTCCAATGACGTCACTCAGAATATTGAGTTCAACGGCGATTTCACCAAAATGCATGGCTCCCATACCATTGAGTTTGGTGGCGATGATTACGCCGTCTTTTACGGCAATCCTGCTTCCGTTGGCCGGCCGAACGGGTACTTCGACTTTAACACGCAGTTCACGCAGTACAACCCTACGAATGAGGGTGCCTTGAGTGTCGCCAATGGCAATCCGATCGCTGACCTCCTGCTGGGTTATCCCGACAGCGGCGGAGTCGACTGGAATGACACGGTAGCTGAAGGCTGGCCCATGTGGGGCTTTTATGGCCAGGATGCCTGGCGCGTGACTCACAGGTTCACGCTTACCTATGGCCTCCGCTACGACGTCCAGGCCGGTGACCGGGAGCGCTACGACCGCCTGAACCGCGGCATGTGCACGGCCTGCGTCAATCCTCTCACTAATGAGCCAGCCTACCAGGCCAATGTGGTGAATCCTGCGAACGTCGCCGCCTGGACCGCAGCAGGCATCAATCCCGCGATTTTCAAAACCGTCTATGGCGGAATGGAGTTTGCCGATGTGGATGGCCAGCCAAAAGACGCGTATAACACAGACTGGGGCAACCTTGCGCCGCGTCTTGGCTTCGCTTACGCCATCAACAATAAGACAGTCGTCCGCGGCGGCTGGGGCTACGTGTTTGCCTATGGAATTGAAGCCGGAACAACCACCGGATTCAGCATCAGCACGCCGTATGTCGACTCCTTAAACGGCGGCATAACGCCCACCGATTATTTCGAAACAGGCACGCCGTTTCCGAGCGGCGCGGAAAAGCCTGTCGGCTCGTCCCTCGGCTTGCTCACAGCGCTGGGCAACAGTACAGAGATTGACTTCCCACAGCGCAAAATTCCCCGCTCGCAGATCATGTCGCTGGATCTTCAGCGCGCCTTACCCGGCCATATGACGCTCGACGTTGGTTACTCCGGCAACTACGCACGGGCGCTGCGTACGCAAGGGGTCTTCACCTGGGTGAACGGAACTCTGCCTTTGTCGTTTGACTATCCCGACCTGCAGCAGAACCATTACAGCAGCGCCGTAGCCAGCTCACTGAGCACGCAGGTCCCGAACCCGTACTACGGCATCCCCAACATGCCGCCTTCGAGCAGTGTAGGATCGTCGCCTACTGAATCTGTTGCCAACCTGATGGTGCCGCTCAGCCAGTTCGGCCTGGTCGGCGACTATACGAACCCATACGGCAAGAGTTGGTATGATTCACTCGAAGTGAAGCTCGATAAGCGCATCATCGGCGCCACGCGAGGCCTGAGCATGCAGCTCGCGTACACCTACTCCAAGGCAATGGAGAGCACCAGCTATATTAACGGCTGGCCGTGGCAGGACCCGCATCCGGTCTACGAACCGCTCAGCTACGACAGAACAAATGTTTTCTCCCTCGCGGGCGAATGGGACATGCCGTGGGGCAGAGGCGCGAAGTATTTTCTTAGCAGCGCCTCCGGCCCGCTCGGCGCGATCGTCAACAACTGGCGTCTGGATTGGATATTCTCTGACAGCACCGGCTTTCCGGAGGGATTGCCGGGCGGCTTCTGGTACACTGCGGATCACAGCTACGTCCCTAGCGGCGGCCCAACCTTCGGCCAGTGGCTTTACGGCTGTGGCAACAATGACCCGCTGAGCTGCTGGACGCCGATACCGAGCTGGGGCCAGGGAAATGTTCCCAATCAGGTGACCTATCTCCGCCAGCCCTACATTCCTGATCTCGATCTGACAGTCGAGAAGAATTTCCCGATCACCGAGTCCAAACGACTCGAGTTCCGCGCGGACTTCATCAACTCGATGAACACGCCGCTGTTTGGAGGACCGGATACAAATCCTTACGACGGTCCGCCCACGCGGCAGGCGAATGGCTCCTGGTCCGGCTTCGGAACCATCGGACCAACCCAGCAGAACTTTCCGAGAATCATCCAGCTTGCCCTGAAGTTTTATTTCTGATCGTGTAGCGCGGACCTCGGTTTCCGAGGTCCGCGGCTTTTTTCCTGGGCGTCGCACGCATCGTCTCGCATCGGCATGCTGTGGCTCCGCCGCCTGACGTGCGGCCAGACTTGAGGGAAGCCTTGGCTTTCCGCGAGCGCCAGTGATCGGATTATTCAGGGGCGAGGCTGCGCTTCGCCCCTGAAGTTTCTACATTTCACATGCCGTTCCCCGGGCGCTCCGGCACCCGCTTCGTACCCCAGTATCAGTTGGTCATGTCGCTTCGCGACACCCACGAAGCGATGAAAGCGTTTGGGGTAGGGGCGGGTTTCAAACCCAGGCTTGTCCAAATTAGGTTTTTGAAAAAGGCGGAATCTCCGGTAAGTTGAGGTTTTGTGTTGCCGCACGATTAATCTCAACTGAAGGAGGTTCCACCGTGAATCGAGTATGCAGCATCTT
>JASHON010000110.1 GCA_030041095.1 Terriglobia bacterium | reverse complement strand
GCCCATCTGCTGGCTTCGCTCAATCATCCGAACATTGCCGATGGGACCTGAACCACCTGTTGGGGAAATCCTTCAGGCATTCTTCATGGCCAGCGAACAGCCGTGCGACAACTCCGGTGAACCGGCAGTCAACTTGCGTTCAGCGTGTGGGTCGCCAGATTTATCGTCACGTCGTCGTCCGGAGTTTTGGCGGTTCCTCCGTCCGAGGCCGGGTGGAACTCGATCGTCATGGCCTGAGCGTTGACCGTGATTCGCAGGTAGCCGTAGCCAGTATCGTCGTAGCTCTCAAGCGTCAGCGTGCTGTCAATCTGGTAGGGCGTTCGGTATGCCGCTCGCATCTTCGAGAGTGGCGAGTGTCCGCCGCAGCCGACGACTACATAGGGAATCCGGAAATTGTTCACGACGCGCGTATAACGCTGGTAATTGTGAGCGTGGCCGGACAGCACGGCATGAGGCCATACGCCGGCCGCCTGGCACGCGCTGTCGATGTCCCCGAGCATCAGCGGGCTGCCCCCATGGTCTGAGCCTCCGGTGTACGGCGGGTGGTGCGTCGCAATGATGACTGCCCCGGTGAAACTGTCGCTCTTCACTCGCTCGAGCGCGGTGGTCAGGAAAGTGATCTGCCGCTGATCAAGGGTGGGATAAGTGCCGTTCTGGTCGGAAATCACGCCGGGGTCTTCCCGTACGTTGGAATAGACGCCCAGGATGCGGACAAAAGGCGCCTCCAGGGTGAAGTAGACGCCGGGTTCGGTCATGGTGGTGCGAACCAGGCCGCCCGCGTCAGGAGAGGAAACAGGCGCGGCCGTGCAGAAGTTCCTCAGAAACGCCTGCAGGGTGGGAGCTGGGTCTCCGGCGTAGACAATGCCGTCGTGGTTTCCAGGAATCGCGATAATTGGCGCCGGATAAAGGCGGTAGGGCTCGTAGAACTGGTCATAGTAATAGGTGGCTTCGCCGAAGTAGTAGACCACGTCTCCCAGGTGGTAAAAGAAAGATGGCACATCGGCGGCATTCACCTCCGTGAAGTCGGAAACCATCTTGTCAGCCACCAGCGATTGGGTAGCGGGCCCGACGGCGCTACCGGTATCTCCGACGCAATGAAAGACGATCTGGCCGGACTGCTGAATGGTGTCGGTAACGGTAGCTCCCTGACTGCCATAGACCGTCTCGAGCGTCAGGATCGGCTCGACCGCCGAGCCCACGGGAACGGGCACCGGCTCAACGCCGGCGACATCCGGCTCATTTCGGTCAGTGACCGGCTCTTTGAAGCCCGTTGGATCAGCAGAAGGTGTTGGCTGAGCAAATATCGGTTGCGCGCTTGCCGAGGCCCGCACGCCAGTTGCGCGGGAGCCGGTTGCCGCCTTGGGGGTCGGCTTGCCAACATGTTTCCTGGGCCGGTGATGTGATGGTGGTTCCCTCCGCTTCGCCATTGCCGCCTCCCTGCCGAGTGGTTGCAGATCCCCGTGCGAAGATTCTGCGAGCCGAATATTTCACCGACGTGTAACGACTGCGCAAAACAGCAGACGACCTCCGCAGGGAAGGCCGAACCGCCCGACCCGAAAAGTTGTGTGTATTGCCAGTGATCCCGGGATGCCGCATTGGGCCCTACTCCTGCGCCATGCGGACTTATCCGGCACGAAATCGCAGGGCGATGATACCACAAAGGCCGCTCACGCACTCGATCGAAATTCCAGGAAAAAACCCGAGAAAAGCTGGGAAGGAATCCCACGGGGCGAGGAATCTCCACGGATCTCGAAAACATGCGATATTCGTAACCTGAATTAACGGAATGCATCTCGCTAAAGGAGGAGTTCAAGTGATATGACAACCGCAAAGAGGATCGCACTGGTGACCGGAGGGAACAAAGGCATCGGACTCGAAATCTCTCGTAATCTTGCTGCGGCCGGATGCACGGTATTGCTGGGCGCACGTAACGTGGAGAGGGGTGAACAGGCCGTCCGGCAGCTCGGGCAGACCGGGCTCGCTGACGTTCACTTTATCGAGATCGACGTTACGAGGCAGGATACCATCACAGCCACAGCACAACGGATCGAGAGCAGCTACCGTCAGCTCGACATCCTGGTGAACAACGCTGGCGTCAACCTGCGCGGGGATGGCCCCCCGGGCGCCGCCGACCTGGGCGTCGTCCAAAAGGTCTTGGATATCAATTTCTTCGGCGCACTTCGTGTCACCCAGGCCATGTTGCCGCTGCTGCGCAAATCGCCAGCCGGACGCATTGTGAATGTTTCCAGCGGATTGGGGTCCCTCGCTTACAACAGCGATCCTTCGTGGTCCGGCTACAACTGGAAGCTGATCGGCTATAACACCTCGAAGGTCGCTCTGAACATGTTGACCGTTCAACTCGCATACGAACTGCGAGGCACGAAGATCAAGGTGAACTCGGCAAATCCCGGATATACAAAAACGGACCTGAACGATAACACGGGGACTCAGCCGGTAGAGGTTGGAGCCATCGAAGCAACGCGTCTGGCACTGCTGGACGACACCGGCCCGACAGGAGGATCATTTTCAAAGGATGGTCCCGACCCCTGGTAGATGACGGCAGTCATTCCGTCGTTTATTTGGCTGCCGGAACGGATAGCGTGCATTTCGCACACGAGGCGTTGCGATTTGATTCGGGTTCGGGCGCGGCGCTGTCGGTTTGCGGCTCTCCAGGAAGAATGCTGAGCAGCCGGATGAGTTGTGATTGCCGGTGAGAAGCTGTTTTATGAAAGACATTTTTCAGCATAAAGCGGGCCGTCGCGGCAGTCACACGCAGGTGGCTGGAGGCGGCGCGAAGGTCCCGCCCCTCCAGGAGTAACTGAGCCAGGCGGCACTCGGCCGGAGTTAGTCCGAAAAGGCTTCGAAGCAAGGCTGAGCGGGAGCGTGGCTTAGCTGCAGGATCGGAAATGAAAACCAGCGCACAGGCCTGCCGCTGGGTGAGCGGGTGAGCTGATCGGAAGGGCGTTGCGGTGATCGGTAGCGGCCCTGAGGTTTTGTCGCCTTCGAGCAGGATCGCGCCGCCGCTATCCGCGCCGCCGCCAGCGCCTGTCTTTGCTGCGGATCTTACGAGTCTGTCCAACCGGTTAGATTGCTCGGAATCCTTAGCGCCAAGCCGGCCTTCGCGCAGCGTCACGGCGCCTTGCTTCCTGAGAGTGGCTTCGGCGCGCTCGTTCATCAGCACCACGCGACCTTCGCTGTCTACTGCTGCGACGCCGGTATCCAGCCGGTCCAGGGCCAGCTTGCCGGCTTCAGAGAAGGCGCGCATCGTTTCGAGCTTACGGTAAATCTGAAATGCGCGCTGGAAGTGAGGGAGGATTGGACGCACGAACTCAACCGCCTCCTGGTTGAATGGCTTTGCGGCTGGCGGCCGGACCAGACTTAGAGAAACCGCAGCGCCTCGACCGCCCGGTATTGCCGCGATCACCGAATGGCAGAGCTGGCGCGAGCGCATCCAGTGGGCGTACTCGCTGTCCAGTACGGCCGTAGGCGCTCCACTCAAAGATGCTGCGGAAAGCCAGCCACCGCTCTCTCGCAGCCCTTGCAAAATCTCTTGAGCTCGAGGATTTCTCTTGCCGTAGTAACTGTTCCACTCCTCCAGGATTTGCGAGGAAAGGCCGTAAGAGAAGTCCGTCGCAGGATTCTGGTTTCCCGGGTCGTGGAAGGCCACAGCGGCCATTTCGCAGTTGATCCGCCGGCAGAGTTCGGCGAGGAAATCATTCCATAGGCGCGGGCATGCGAGACCTTCATACAGCAACTCCAGAAGCTGAAGGCAGGCTTCGACACTTGCACTCATGACTCCCTCGGGCAGATCGTTGAAGGCAGTATAGCAGAGGTGAGGATAAAAATCTCCCAAATGGGAGATGCGCGCCACCGGGCCGCTCTGTAAATTGGGCCATAACAGTTAGTGAGACCTGCGCGCCGAGCTTGCCGCAGTTTGGGCGAGCCGGCGCCCATGTGCTCCTGTGCAGATCGGCTAGGGACGGGCTTCAAACCCGGCCCTACAATCTGAGACCAAGATGGCAGTCACGATAGAAGATGTTGCCGAAGCAGCGGCAAAGGGCGTGCTCCGCGCGCTGGACGCAAGGAAGGCAGCGGAAAGGAACGGGACGGCGCAACCGGAGGATGCAAGTGCAGCGGCCCTGGTACGCTCTGGATTTTACGGGAGTTCCGATCCGTCGGGCACTATGCGAGCAGCCGCGGTTCCTCCCGGCACTGCCTGCGATTCCGGCCTGCTTCGATGCGGCCGTTCACACAAATGGAGGTAAGCGCTATGGACTTCATTGAACGAATTTTCCATTGGAGCCCGGACCACGGCAACGGAATGCTGGAGGCGTTAATCTTCGCATCTGTCCTGGTGGTGCCGGTTGTATTCGCCCTTGTGCGAGCCGTCGTCGGTATGGCCAGGAGCCGGCGCCTGAGGTTGCGGATCGGAAGCTAGAGCTTTAGCAGGCTGCCGCGAGATCGCGAGACGCATCGCAGGTTTGTCGCTTCCCGCTTCTTTGTGGATCGCGCCCGAGCGAGCGTCCGCCGCTCGGGACTTTGAATCAAGAAAGGATTGCAGGACGTATGGCAAAGCGTGAACATTCGAAAAGCGAGCAACAGCCGCCAAAGTGGCCGACGGTGGAAGAGCAACTCGCGGCGGATAAGGTGATTCCCGGCAGCGCGTTGGAGAAACTCATCAAGGACAGCCAGGATGCCGGAATGCTCGATCCATCAGAAGCTCCAAACGACGTGTGGAGATTGCCGCTCTGGATTAGGGTTTATTTCAGAAGGCAACATCCCGAAATAGACTTTACCGGACCTGGAGCCGGGTACCCCCTCATTTTGAAAGAAATATACACGTGGATGCTCCAGCACCAGGATTTACCGGGAGCGACCCTGCGGAACGCCTCCAGGAAATGAATTAGCGACTTTACGCCCCTGTGACATTCAGGAGGTTCTCATGCCAGCGAACGTGGCCATCACCCAGGATACGAGCAACCCTTATAGCGAATCGGACATACGCTACAACTACAACGATCTGTCACTCGTCATTGCGGCGTCTAACGCCAATGACGGAGCGAGCCAAGCCCAATATTACTCAAGCGACGGTGGCGCCACTTGGGCCCAGTCGAGCCTGCCAACGGTGACGGGCGATGAGTTCCAAAGCGATCCCGCCGTAGATTGGACCACCGACGGAACAGCGTGGGCGCTTACGATTGGCGTTAATGCGGCTGAGACAGACCTGATCCTACGCAGCTTCAAGTCAACGAATAACGGCAAGGACTGGACTCATGATTCCGACGTTTCGGGCACGCAGACCGGGGCCGATAAGCCGAGCCTTTGGATCGATCACAGCTCAACCTCACCGTACCAGGACAATATGTACGCCACGTGGCACCAAGCCGCGGCAGCGTTCGTTTCTGTGCGCAAAGGACCAGGCGGGACATGGTCCACTCCCTTGCAGGTGAATGGTTCCGAAACAACCTTCACGGCGGATGGAGGGGACATCAAAACCAACGCGGACGGTGACGTGTTTGTTTTCTGGCCGAATGCGGGTGGCCAGACGCTGCTCATGGCTAAGTCAACAAACGGCGGCACATCCTTCGACGCGCTGGCCACGACCCCGACCCAGATCGCGACCACAAACGGCGATTTTCTGATTGACGTGCCTGCCCAGGCTTCCAGGGGCTGCCTGCTCTACATTTCCGCGGGAGCTTACAAGACGACCAGCCTGGATATGGTTTACGCCTGTTGGGCGGATCTGGCCGGGGGCACTGGATGTAACAGCCTTTCCGACGAACCGGGAAGCGATACGAGTTCGAAGTGCAAGACGCGCATCTGGTTTGCCCTTTCGAACAACGGTGGAAAGACGTGGCAGGCCGCCGTGAAGATCAACGATCAGGCGTCACTTAACGATCAGTTTTTTCCGCGCCTGGCCGTTGACCCAACAAACGGCAACCTGATGATCGTTTACTACGATACGATCGGGTCTACAAATCGCCTTGATACCGATATCTGGATGCAATGTTCAACCGACAACGGCAACTCCTGGACCAACGCCGTCAAGATTACTTCCGCTGAATCCGATGAGGCTACGTCAAACGAGGACAATGGCAATCAGTATGGGGATTACATCGGCCTCACCGGCTATGCCGGCAATTATTTTGCTTGCTGGACGGATCGGCGGGGCGGGGGCGACGAGCAAATCTACGGCTCGGCGATTTACATACCGTTCTCCTACTTCGTCGTCGACAAGAACACCTATGGAGTTGATGAAGTCAACGACAGCCCTTCCTATGCCAACGCTTTTTCAGTCGCCGTGGAAGGAGCGTCTCCCAACTCTCTGGGATCAGCCGTGCCGAGCTTGACAGGTCCCTTCAGCACCATACCCACGATAACCGACAGTACCACTCCGCTTCCGTTTCCGACTTATGAGGATTCGAGCGAGAAAGATACGCCGCAGAGAATTGTGTTTACCTATAACATTGATTTCCCATCGGGCGCTAAAATTCCGCCGTTCCCGGCTGCCGGGCCGGCGCCGGACTATCTTTCGTACCAGTTAAATTCGGCGATCAAGTTTCAGGGTTTCGAAACCCAGCCACTCGTAGCGCCGCCCGCGCTATTCGAGCTGGTTTCCGGCGAGGATCCCTATTTCACGAACGTGAATCCTGCGGCCGACAATCCCTTCTATCTGAGCCAGGACTTACGGGTACTTACGCTCACGCCGGGAATTGCCGGCAAGAACAATGCGCTGAGCGGTCCAACGCCATTCACTCCGACAAAAGTTGGAGGTACGCCGATTGCCTATACGGCGCAGGATCCCACAGC
The DNA here is from genome assembly GCA_030041095.1 of Terriglobia bacterium. GTDB lineage: Bacteria > Acidobacteriota > Terriglobia > UBA7540 > UBA7540 > JASHON01. Next base: position 61,494 of record JASHON010000110.1, on the reverse strand, counting down.
GGCATACAATTATATTCAAGGCCTACTGAGCTATCTGAACGGTCACTACACCAACCCAAAAGGCACCGATCCTTTCACTCTATTTCCTGACCAGGGAGATTTTCTGACGGCGGATTCTACGGTTTCTCCAAACTCGCCGAATTCCGGCGACCCAGCGCACCCTTGGACCAACTACAATTTCGCAGTTGCGCGCGTGCGGCTGATCGGCAACACCGGCGACTCCGCCGCCTCCGTCAAGGTGTTCTTCAGGCTGTTCATCGCGGAAACTTACGATACGGACTACGACACGGCAACGACCTATCCGAGCAACCTCGACATGGCCAGTCTTCCCGCGAGTCCGCAGCCCGGGGTAAGCAACGAAACTTATCCATTCTTTGCTACGGGCGACTACTCGAGCGCGACTGAGAACACTGACTACGGATCGTCAGGTGTGAACAACCAGACGATCACCGTGCATGCAACCGATCAGGGAGGGACTTGGGCGTACTTCGGTTGTTTTCTGAACGTGTACGATTCGAGCATCCAAAGCGCCGTTCTGGCTGCGGGAACTCACCAGTGTCTGGTTGCGCAGATTGCGTACGACGGAGCGCCCATCGAGAATTCAAGCGTAGTCACTTACAGCCCCGAAAATTCCGACAAGCTTGCCCAGCGCAACCTGCAGATTACGTTTGCCGCATCCCCGCATCGTATTCCTCAATCCTTTGATACGCGGCCGACTGCTTCAGTGAGTGAAGGGGTAGAAGGAATTCTCGGCTTTCCGGATGAGTTGATGATCATTTGGGGCAACACGCCGCAGGGCAGCACTGCCACCATTTACTGGCCGCAGGTCGACGCCACAGACGTGCTGAGTCTCGCATCAACACTTTACGCCTCAAACTTTCTTTCAGCCTCCGACCCGCACACGCTTCAATTTCCGGTGACAGGCGACGTCACGTATATCCCGATCCCCCAGAGTGCGGGCGGGAATTTTGCCGGATTATTTACGGTGGATTTGCCGCCAAACGTGGCCCGGGGGAATGAGTACACCATCACCGTCCACCGCATCTCAACCAATCGAAACCTGGACGTCGCGGAGGCCGGTGCAATTGCCGGAACGAGCTTCGCGGTGAGAGAGACGCCCGCGGTCTGGAGGTATATCGTCGGCACTTTCCAAGTGAAAATACCTGTCAGCACCAAGGAACTCATTCTCGGACCTGAAGAAAATACGCTTGCTGTGCTGAGATGGAGACTGGAACGCATGCCGGTCTCCAACCGCTGGTACCCGGTTCTTCAGCGCTACATCGATATCATTGCAGGGCGCGTGACAAGCTTGGGCGGCGACCCAAGCCAAGTGCCTCCGTCACTGACGGGCTACCATCCGGAGCCTGGCCACGGCGTGGAGCGGGCGCACGAGGAATTTACCGGAAAGGTGATTGCGATTGCCTACGACCGCTTTGGAGATTTCGAGGGCTTCCGGCTGCTGACGGAGGAAGGGCACGAAGTGTCATTCCGTGGCCGGGAGCGGGAAGTGGAGACGCTGGTCTATCGGGCCTGGCAGGAGCGAATCCTGATCACCGTCAAGGTGCACGCGAACCAAAAGGATTGGCCCGCGTCCATCATCTATCGCCGGCCACACTAGCCCGGCTATATCCAGCGGATTCGGCAGGATGTCCTGCGTTGCAATGGTTGCTCGTGGCGCGAGAGTCGTGAGCCAGATCTCGATCACGACGGTTCAGGCGACATCTCGCGGGATGAATGACGAAGGACGCTTGAGCCACCGAATGCTTGCCATTCCCCGCGCCCAAGGAAATCTCCCAAATGGGAGATGCGTGGCATAAGCGCCTGGACTCACACTGAGCTCATCAGTTGCGTGGAATAACCACCGACCCAGGTAGGGCAGGGCTTCCAGCCTGGGGAAGCTCTGCCAAGGACGGCGGCGACCGCCGCCATGGCCTGTTGCATGGCGCCACCACCTTTGCGGACTATCTCTCTCCTGAGCGTTGAGCACGCGGGCAGCCGGTTTCCCAGCGCGATCCGCTAACGCCAAGTAGTGAAAACCCCGAGAACCCTCTCTTCGCAGATTTGATTTTCACTTTCATTTACCACCGAGATTGGGGATGATTCCAAGTGGGGGCGCTCGTCACAAGGACGCCCGTTTCACCAATCTGATGGCTTACAGGATTCTCGAGGATCGGGAGTTGTTACCGCGATGAAAGACACCGTTTCGCAAGAAATTCCAACACCAGCACCGCTTACTCAGGATGAGCTGCGAAAGATTAATGCCTACTGGCGTGCAGCGAATTACCTATGCGTCGGGATGCTTTACTTATGCGAGAACCCGCTCCTTAAGGAGCCGCTGAAGCCCCAGCACATCAAGAAGCGCCTGCTCGGCCATTGGGGCTCCGACCCCGGTCAAACCTTTGCCTGGGTTCATCTGAACCGGCTGATCAAAAAGTACGATTTGAACGTGATTTACGTTTCGGGACCCGGCCACGGCGCGCCGGCCGTGCTCGCGAGTGCTTATCTCGAAGGAACTTACTCCGAAGTTTATCCGGATAAGAGCCAGGATGAGGAGGGCATGAAGAAGTTCTTCAGGCAGTTCTCGTTTCCTGGCGGCATTGGGAGCCACTGCACGCCGGAAACGCCCGGCTCGATTCACGAGGGCGGAGAGCTGGGTTATAGCATCTCGCACGCTTTTGGGGCGGCTTTTGACAACCCAGACTTGATCGTCGCCGTGGTTGTAGGCGATGGGGAAGCAGAAACGGGTCCGCTGGCAACGTCTTGGCATTCCACCAAATTCCTCAACCCGGTCCGTGACGGCGCCGTGCTTCCCATTTTGCATTTGAACGGTTACAAGATTGCCAATCCGACGATTTTGGCGAGAATTACCGCTGAAGAGTTGGAGGATTTGTTCCGAGGCTACGGTTGGACGCCTTACGTGGTTGAAGGTGACGATCCGGACGCCATGCACCAGAAGATGGCTTCCACGCTGGAACGTTGTATTAACGGGATTCGCCAGATTCAGAATGACGCACGCGACAGCGGCAACGCGCTACGGCCTCGATGGCCCATGATCATCTTGCGCACACCGAAGGGCTGGACGGGCCCCAAAGCTGTTGACGGGCGCCGCGTGGAAGGGTATTGGCGGGCGCATCAGGTACCCATTCTCGAAGTAGACACGCATCCGGACCGGTTGAAACTGCTCGAAGACTGGATGCGGAGCTACCGGCCGCGAGAGCTATTTGATAACGGCGGCAGGCTTGTAGAGGAGTTGCGCGATCTGGCTCCGCGCGGCACGCGGCGAATGAGCGCCAACCCTTGCGGCAACGGCGGATTGCAGAGGATTCCGCTGCGTTTGCCGGATTTTCGCTCCTATGCCGTGCCGGTGACGCACCCCGGAACCTCGGAAGTGTCATCGGTTGCCGTGCTGGGGCAATATTTGAGAGACGTGCTGCAGGTGAATCCGCGGAATTTTCGAGTTTTCTGTCCGGACGAGACAGCCTCAAACCGCCTGCAAGCCATATACGAGGCGAGCAAGAAAACATGGCTTGGCGCGATCCTGCCGGAAGATCAAGATGGCGGCGAGCTCGCTCCCGATGGTCGCGTCATGGAAATGCTCAGCGAGCATACGCTCGAAGGATGGCTTGAGGGCTATCTGCTCACAGGCCGGCATGGCTTCTTTTCAAGCTACGAAGCCTTTATCCACATTGTGGATTCAATGTTCAACCAGCACGCCAAGTGGCTGGAGAAGTGCAAGACGGACGTGAGTTGGCGTGCCCCGATCGCATCGCTTAATTTTCTGATTACCTCTGTCGTCTGGCGGCAGGATCACAACGGCTTTACGCATCAGGATCCTGGCTTCCTTGACGTGGTCACGAATAAGAGCGCGGAAGTTACGCGCATCTATTTGCCACCGGATTCGAACTGCCTGCTGAGCGTTGCCGAACATTGCCTGCGCAGTGTGGACTACGTGAACGTGATCGTTGCGGACAAGCAACCGCACTTGCAGTACCTGAATATGGACGCAGCCGTCAAGCACTGTACGAAAGGCATCAGCATCTGGGACTGGGCGAGCAACGACCAGGGAACTGACCCCGATGTTGTGATGGCCAGCGCCGGGGACGTGGCGACAGCCGAAGCGCTGGCAGCCGTCGCCATTCTGCGGGAGAAATTCCCGGACCTGAAGATCCGGTTCGTGAATGTGGTGGATCTTTTCAAGCTGCAACCTTCCACCGAACATCCGCACGGATTGGCGGACCGCGATTTCGACACTCTATTCACGGTGAACAAGCCGATTATTTTCAATTTTCATAGTTACCCGTGGCTCATCCACAAAATGGCGTACCGCCGAACGAACCACGGAAACATGCACGTGCGTGGCTATAAAGAAAAAGGCAGCATCAATACGCCGCTGGAGCTGGCGATTTTGAACCAAGTGGACCGTTTCAGCCTGGCCATTGACGTGATTGATCGCGTGCCGCGGCTGCAAAGCGCAGGAGCGCACGTGAAGGAGTGGCTGCGCGATGAAATAACAGACTGCTCGGCCTTTGCGCGCGAAAACGGCGTGGACCGTCCTGATCTGACCGGTTGGAAGTGGCCGTTTTGAAGAAGCCGTGTCTAGGACCAACCTAACAGACCGCTGAATGCGAATCGCTCATCTATGAACATTTTTGTTCTCAATTGCGGGAGCTCGTCGGTGAAGTTTCAACTCATCGAGACCAGCCCGGAGCAAATCGCAAGTGGCTCGGAGCGTGTGCTCGCGCACGGAGACGTCGAGCGTATCGGCCAAACGGATCCTTTGCTTAGCGGCTGCGCGGGTTCGGGTCCGGGCCAGACTTGTAAAGTGCGGGCAGAGAACCACGCTGCGGCGCTGAACGCCGCGTTCGAATGGATGATGGCGCAGGGCGTGCTCAGACACGTGCAAGAAATCCATGGCGTCGGCCATCGGGTGGTTCACGGAGGAGAATTCTTCAATCAGTCTGCCGTGATCGATGAGGTAACGCTCATGCGCATCAGGGTCTGCAACGATCTTGCTCCTTTGCATAATCCCAAGAACCTGGAGGGCTACGCCGCAAGCCGGGAACGGCTTCCGCATGCCGTTCACGTCGCCGTTTTCGACACGGCGTTCCATCAGACCCTCCCGCCACGCGCGTATCTATTCGGCTTGCCGTGGGCGTGGTACGAAGGAGCGCACATGCGCCGCTACGGCTTTCACGGCACGTCGTATCGTTATGTGATGAGCCGATTCGCCGAGTTGCGGGGCTCTTCTCCAGAGGCGCTGAAGCTGATCATCTGCCACCTTGGCAACGGCTGCTCTATCTGCGCGATCAAGCACGGGAAGTCGGTGGATACATCCATGGGCTTTACTCCGCTCGACGGCCTCGTTATGGGTACGCGGCCCGGCGATTTGGACGCCGGAGCGCTGCTCTATGTTCTCAAGCTCTTTGCAATGAGTTTGGAGAGCGCCGAGAAGATCCTGAGTGAGCAGAGCGGGTTGATGGCGTTATCGGGCGTGTCAGCAGATATGCGGGAAATCACGAAAGCGGCGGCGGAAGGCAATACTCGGTGTCGCACGGCGATCGATGTTTTCTGTTATCGAGTGGCGAAATACGCCGGGGCGTATTGGACGGTGCTGGGCGGCGCGGACGCGCTGATCTTCACGGGCGGAATCGGAGCGAACGCGGCGGTGATACGCTCCGAAATTTGCCGGCAGTTAGGCGTGCTGGGCGTGGAATTGGACGCAGAAGCGAATTCGGCAGCGTCCGGAACGGAAACGGAAATCAGCCGTGCGAATTCACGAGCGTCCGTTTGGGTGATCCCGACTGACGAAGAACGCATGATTGCCCGTGACACGCTTCGATGCATCCTGAACTCGAAGTCCGTCTGAGCTAATTCTTCAGATACTGATTGGCTTGTTTTGCCATTTCGCCCTCCAACAATTTCTGACGATCTTGATCGAGCGGGCCGGGCGGGTCAAGGCAAGAGTTAAGCTATAATGGAGCGTCTCCATGCCCCCTATTCCTGCCAACAGGTTTGCCCGCTGGAACGGCAATCGCGCGCTTGCGTGCGCGATTCTTTTTGTGTTTGTGGCTGCTGTGGCTCCGGGAGCAAGCGCGCTGGAACCCGTGGCCGCGCGGCACGGAATGGTGGTTTCGAGCCAGCCACTTGCTTCTCAGGCTGGAGTCGCCATCCTTCGTGAAGGTGGAAACGCTGTCGACGCGGCAGTCGCGGTGGGCTTTGCGCTTGCAGTCACCTATCCGTTCGCCGGCAATATCGGCGGCGGCGGATTCATGTTGATCCGCATGGCGAACGGTCAGCCAGTGTGTATGGACTATCGCGAAGAGGCGCCCGGAGCGGCCACGCGCAACATGTATCTGGATTCCCGCGGCCAGGTGATTCCGGGAAAGAGCATTGTGGGGGCTCTCTCCGTGGGCGTGCCGGGTACGGTAGCCGGATTGGCGCTGGCGGAGCAGAAATTCGGCAAGCTGGGCTTGGCTCGCGTCATGCAGCCTGCCATTCGTCTTGCGCGTGACGGCTTTCCAGTCAGTTACTGGCTTAGCCGGGATCTTCGGGCTCATGCGACGCTTCTCTCACGGTTCTCCGAATCCAGGCGCATCTTTTTGCGGGGCAGCCGGTATTACCAGCCGGGCGAAATCTTCAAGCAACCCGAGCTGGCCGGGACCCTGGAAAGCATCGCCCAGCATGGACCCGAGGCTTTCTATCACGGCACGATTGCCCGCGACATCGTCCAGACTGAGAAGGGGCTGGACGGCATCATCACTTTGCAGGATCTGGCGCACTATCATGCGATCCTGCGGAAGCCATTGGTGGGGCATTTTCGGGGCTATACGATATTATCTACGCCGCCACCCAGTTCCGGAGGCGCCGTTCTGGTCGAAATACTGAACATTCTGGCCCCCCTCGATCTTGGACCGCCGGATTCTTATCATTCGATGCATCTGATGGTTGAGGCCATGCGGCGTGCGTTTGCCGACCGTGCGGCGTATATGGGCGATACGGATTTCGTAAAGGTACCCATCCGGGGAATGATGAGCCTTGCCTACGCCGCAAGGCTCCGGAATGGGATTCTTACATCGAAGCCCGATGTGCCGGTTGCCGCGGGCCGGGCGATGGACTACGAGTCATCCGAGACAACTCATTTTTCAGTGGTCGATGAGGCCGGTGACGCGGTTTCAAACACCTACACCTTGAACAATGGTTACGGAAGCGGTGTCACGGTGGCTGGCGCGGGGTTCTTGTTGAATGACGAAATGGACGACTTTACGAGCAAGCCGGGCTCGCCCAATATGTATGGATTGGTTCAGAGCTCCGCAAATGCCATTGCGCCCTACAAGCGCCCTCTTTCAGCAATGACGCCTACCATCGTGCTCAAGAACGGCGCGGTGCGGCTGGTGCTTGGCGCTCCGGGCGGGCCGACCATCATCAACACTGTGCTTGAAGTGATTTTGAACGTACTCGTCTACAAGATGGACATTCTCCAAGCCGTGATCGAGCCTCGCTTTCACAATCAATGGATGCCGGATAAGGTTTACCTCGAGCGGGAGGGGTTTTCAGCGGATACGATCGCGAAGCTCGAGGCGGCAGGTTACCACGTAGCTTTTCGGAATCACATTGGCGAGTGCGAAGCCATCGCAGCGGATCCGAAAACGGGATGGCGGTTTGGTGCGGCAGACCCGAGAGGGCACGGCGAGGCGGTGGGTTACTGATGGAACTGGGCCTTTCGACTTACCTTTTTGCCGGACAACGGCTGTCTTCGTATCTTCTGGACCGAATCCTAAGCGCGCAGATTCGTACGCTGGAATTATTCGCCTCTCGCGACCATCTGGACTATTACGACGCGAACCATATTCGCGACCTTGGACAGTGGTTCGCGGATCACGATGTGAGCCTTTTTTCGTTACATGCTCCGATTTCGAAAGGCGGAGGAACGCGGGGAGAGTCGGGCTTCCTCGTCTCGCCCGCTTATTTGGAACGACGCCAGCGAATCGAATCGATGGATGAGATCAAACGCGCCATCGATATCGCCGAACGGCTTCCTTTCCGCTTTCTTGTCCTTCATCTGGGACTTGAAAACGATGAATACGATCTACGCAAATTTGATGCGGCGTTCACCTCCATCGAGCACTTGCGGATGTTTGCCAAGGAGCGGGGCGCAGAAGCGCTCATTGAAAACACGATGGGCGGACTCGGCACGGCAGAGCGCCTGCGCCAGTTCCTGGATTACACGCACCTCGATGCCGGCGCCTGTTTTGACACCGGCCACGCCCATATTACGGGCGGCGTGGAAACGGCGTTCGAAACGCTCGAGGGCCGGATTCGAGCGGTGCACCTGCATGACAATCGCGGAGATTCCGACGACCATCTTCTGCCGTTTGAAGGGACGATCGAGTGGGACCGTACCGTGAAGATGCTCGCTAAGCTCGACACCAAGGTTCCGCTCCTGCTCGAGCCGCGCGGCACGGGTGCGGAAGCGCCCAGCATGGCAAAGATTAGAGAAACGGTTGAGAGACTGTCTGCCGTATAGTGTTAGGAGGGTCATTGCCGTCTGTTGTTGATATCCGCAACCTGTCGCACCACGAGGGCGAGAGCGTTCGTGTTCAAGGATGGGTTTACAACCTGCGTGAGAGCGGAAAGCTTTTGTTCCCCATCTTCCGCGATGGCACGGGATTGGTTCAGGGAGTGGTCGTCAAATCCGCCGTGCCGGCGGAAGTGTTTGAGCGTGTGCGCTCACTGACGCAAGAGACGTCGGTCCGCGTCGAAGGAACGGTCCGTGCGGATGCGCGCGCGCCGGGCGGTTTCGAGCTTCAGGTTTCCGGCGTTGAAGCGGTCCAGGCCGTGCCGGTTGATGCTCCTTATCCAATAACGCCGAAAGAGCACGGAATTGAATTCCTGATGGATCACCGGCATCTTTGGCTCAGGTCCAGCCGGCAGCACGCCATTCTCGGCATTCGGCACGAAGTGATCAAGGCTGCCCGAGATTTCTTTGACGACCGCAGCTTCACGCTCGTCGATGCGCCCATCTTCACTCCGGCTGCCTGTGAAGGTACCACAACGCTATTTGAGGTGGATTACTTCGACGACAAGGCTTATCTGACGCAGTCCGGCCAGCTCTATAACGAAGCGGCCGCTGCCGCGGTGGGTAAGACGTACTGTTTCGGGCCTGTATTCCGCGCCGAAAAGTCCAAAACGCGGCGTCACCTGACAGAGTTCTGGATGATCGAGCCGGAAGTGGCATTCGCTGGCCTGGAGGATATTTGCAAACTCGGGGAGGAATTGGTTGCCTTCGTGGTGGACCGCGTCCTCAGCCGGCGGAGCCGGGAGCTTGAAACCCTGGAGCGCGATCCAGCCAGGCTCGAGCCTTGCCGTCAGACGCCCTTCCCGCGTCTGGTTTACGACGACGCCGTGAAGATACTTCAATCGAAGGGGAGTGAGATTCAATGGGGCGGCGATCTGGGCGGCGCGGACGAAACCCTCCTTTCGCAGGAGTTCCCGAAGCCGGTGCTGGTGACTCATTATCCCTCACAGGTGAAGGCGTTCTATATGGCGCCCGATCCCGAGCGTCCGGAGTTGGCCCTTTGCGTGGATATGCTCGCTCCCGAAGGACATGGTGAGATCATCGGTGGTGGCGTCCGCCTTGCAGATTACGAATTGCTTGTGAAACGCATTGAGGAGAACCGATTGCCACGCGCGGCCTTCGAATGGTACCTCGATCTCCGCCGCTACGGCGCTTTCCCGCACGCAGGCTTCGGCATGGGCATTGAGCGCGTGATCGGATGGATTTGCGGACTGGAGCACGTGCGCGAATCGATCCCGTTTCCACGGATGTTGTACCGGTTGACTCCGTAGAGAGTTCTTGCTTCCGTTCCAGGAACTTCCGGCCGCACGGTGCTTCGTCAAGCGCTCGCCTGCCTGGATCATAACGCGTACCACCTGGGTCAGGTGATCCTGCTTCGCAGGCAACTGGTTGTGTGGGCGGGTTAGGGCGGAGCGGCGAACCACTCCCGAAGGGATTCAGAAAACGCCGCGGCTAGCGAATCCGCAACGACCGGGCCGCAACGGCGGCGGTAGATGGAAGGGACGGGCCTGCGCAAGGCCACCATGCCTGGAGATCCCCATGCCGAATATTCCGGACTCCTCAATGCAGAACAGGAACATCTCACCCGACTGGAGCGTCAGCACAGAACGTTGGGCAACGTCCAATTGCTCCTTGCGGGCGCGGCCATAACGCTCGCCGTTGTAGCCTTGTCAGTCCGTTCCGTCTCCCTCCTTTGGATTCTGGTTCCGGGATCGGCTTTCGTGAGCTTATCCGTCATTCACGCCCGTGTGGCGGGCGCCCTCCGAACGTGTTCGCGAGTGGTTCAGTTCTGCGAGGCCGGGCTTGCGCGCCTGGAGAACCGTTGGGCCGGGAGGGCCGAGTCCGGAGAGCAGTTCCTAGACGCTGCGCACCCTTACGCCCGAGATCTTGACGTCTTCGGTAGGGGGTCGCTCTTCGAGCTTCTTTGCACGGCACGTACCGGGGCCGGAGAGGCGACGCTGGCGCAATGGTTGCTTGAGCCTGCCAGCCCGCAGACCGTCAAGGCACGGCAGGCCGCAGTTGCCGAGCTTCGAAACCGGCTCGATCTTCGAAAAGATCTCGCAATTTTGGGCGAGGACGTCCGTTCGGGAGTCAAGCCTGAAGCGTTGGCGGCGTGGGGCGACAGTGAGGTTGTGCTTCAGCCGGGATTCGCGCGAATGGTTGCGTATGGGTTTCCGGTGTTGTGGCTTGCCAGTATAGGCGTTGCGCTGGCGCTGGGGATCGTCCTTCCGTGCCTCGCGATCAGCATGGTGACTTTCAGCGTGTGGTCCGCGTTCCGACGGCGAGCGACCGAAATTGCTTCTCATGCCGAGCAAGCGTGCGAACACCTCGCGTTGCTGGCTGGCGTGCTGGAGCGCCTGGGGCGGGAACCCTTTTCAGCACCCATGCTGGTTGAGCTTCAGACTGGCCTGAAAACCGGTTGGCTGGCCGCTTCCAGATCGATCAGGCAACTGAGTAAGTTGATCGATCGGGTCGAGTCGAGGCATCACATGTTCCTAAGAGTCATCGACCCGTTCCTGTTGCGAACCTTGCGGATGGCTTTTTCCCTAGAAGCGTGGAGAAGGAGGCACGGGCATGACATTCGGGGCTGGCTGTCTTCCGTCGGAACGATAGAGGCCTTGACGGCCCTAGCCGGTTACGCCTACGAGCATCCCGCTGACGTATTTCCGGAGCTCATTGAAGATACGCCTTGCTTTGACGCGGAGGGCTTTGCCCATCCGTTGATTCCGGAAAGACACGCCGTGCGCAACGATCTCCGACTCGACAGGAATTCGCAGCTTGTGATTATCAGCGGTCCGAACATGGCGGGAAAGAGCACGTTCGTCCGGGCGGTAGGAATCAACGCCGTGCTCGCGCAGTGCGGCGCTCCGGTTCGCGCGCGGCGCTTGCACCTTTCACCGCTGCAAGTGACCGCGTCGATTTGTGTCCTGGATTCGCTTCAGGGGGGAATATCGCGGTTTTATGCGGAAATCCTGCGTCTGAAACTGATAGCCGATCTTGTGACAGGGCCCTTGCCAGTACTGTTTTTAATGGATGAATTGCTGCAAGGCACGAATTCACACGATCGACGCGTGGGCGCAGAGGCTGTGGTGCAGAATCTGGTCCGGCAAGGGGCAGTAGGGCTGGTCACCACTCACGATATGGCGCTCACCCAGATTGCAGACGGACTCGGATCGAGCGCGGCGAACTATCACTTCGAAGACCGACTGGAAAACGGCAGATTGATTTTCGATTACCGTCTCAGTCCGGGAATTGTCCGGACCAGTAACGCCGTCGAGCTCATGCGCTCCGTGGGTTTTAAGATTTGACAAAATTCGCGGGTTTCGGTATTAATAAAAAATTGTGGATTTAGGGAAGAGGTGGACTGGGGAGTGAGCACTTACTTACAGGGGCGCAAGCGCGGAACCGTCCAGTGGCACGTTGTGGATGCGACGGGCATGGCGCTTGGGCGGCTTTCTTCGCGGGCGGCCTTGCTTCTGACGGGCAAGCACTGCCCGGACTATACGCCGCACGAAGATCACCGTGATGGACTGATCGTGGTGAATTGCGCAAAGGTGGTGCTCACTGGCCGAAAGCTGGATCGCAAAGTTTATCGCCGCCACACGGGTTATCCCGGTGGTCTGAAAGAGATTTCAGCGCGAACGTACATGTCGTCCCGTCCGGAGGCCTTGGTTCGGGAAGCAATCCTCGGCATGTTACCCAAGAGCCGGCTGGGTAGCCGGATGGCGCGCCGGCTCAGAGTCTATGCGGGCCCGACGCATGCGCACGTGGTTCAGAAGCCCGCATCGTCTACCCTCAGCCGTTGATCTATTTCCCTTTCCAGGCTGGTGGAGTTGAATGACAGGAGCGGTTTGGCGCCGCCGAGGCGCGGAAGCCAGCAATGACGCGTGAAAGTGTAGGGAGTTCAGGTGCCTGAAACCAACGAGTATCGTGCCACGGGACGCCGCAAGAGCGCCACGGCCCGCGTTATCATGAGGCCGGGCGAGGGTCGATTGGTTATCAATCATCGCAGCCTGGAGCAGTACGTCCCTTCCAATGTGCTGCGTCTGGAGTTGCGGCAGCCTCTTGTCGCGACGGAGACTTTGGGTAAGTTCGACATTCTGATTCTTCTTCGCGGCGGCGGAGTGCACAGCCAGGTGGGAGCGGCCCGCATGGGCATTGCCCGCGCCTTGCTTGCTTTCAATCCCGAATTGCGGCTGCCGCTGCGCCGCGGCGGCTTTCTGACACGCGACTCGCGCATTAAAGAGCGTAAGAAGTACGGCCAGAAGGGTGCGCGCAAGCGGTTTCAGTTTTCGAAGCGGTAGAAGCGCCCGGACGGATCCCAGGCTCGTCGCATGGGCCAGGTTTGGCCTGTCGCGGGCTGCGGGCATTCTCGTGAAGCGTCACGCCCGGACTAGGGAGGATTATTGCCGACTATCAGCATGAAAGAGTTCCTGGAAGCCGGGGTTCATTTTGGCCATCAAACGCGGCGCTGGAACCCGAAGATGAAGCAGTATATTTACGGCGAGCGTAACGGGATCTATATCATCGATCTTCAGCAGACGCTCAAGCTCTTTCGGGAAGCGGCGAAATTCGTGAGCGACCTGGCTCAAGAAGGGAAGACGCTTCTTTTTGTGGGGACGAAGCGCCAGGCGCAGGAAGCCATTGCCGAAGAGGCGGTGCGATGCTCCATGTTCTACGTGAACCACCGCTGGCTGGGAGGGCTCCTGACGAATTACGCAACGATTCAGAAGTCGATTCAACGGCTTCGAGAACTCGAGGAGATGAGCCGCGACGGCCGCTACGAACTCTTGCCCAAGAAAGAGGTGCAGAGGCTGGAGCGGGAACGGCAGCGGCTTGAATACAACCTCGCAGGGATCAAGGATATGCCTGGCCTGCCCGACGCGTTGTTTGTGATCGATTCGAACACGGAGCGCATCGCGGTGAAGGAAGCTCATAAGCTGGGCATTCCCGTGGTGGCGATTGTAGACACGAACTGTGACCCGGACATGGTGGATTATGTGATTCCCGGTAATGACGATGCCTTGCGCTCCATCCGGCTGTTCACCGCGCACATCGCGGATGCTGTGACTGAAGGAAGGGGCGCTGCCGAACAAAAACGATTGGAGGAGGAAAAACTGGCTGCAGAGCAGGCGGCCGCGGAGTTGGAGGCCGAGCGCGAGCGGGCAGCCTTCGAAGCCCAGGCGGGTGCGGAGGATAAGTTTTTTGCCGGTCAGGGCGCCAGGGTGAGTGAAGAAGGCGAGGCCATCGAGCCTGAAACTGTGATGCAGGCCGAGGAAATCGAAGATGGCCAGGTTCGCGTTCCGAAGACTCGCCGCAAGGTCACCGGCAGAGGCCGGGTCGCGAAGGATGAAGAGGTGGAGGCGGATGGTTCAGTGGATGCGAATTCGTGATGATGGATTCCGGGCCGACGTAAGTAACGGAACGGATCGGAAAAATCGAGTGGGAATGTTTCACGCATGAGCGTATCTGCAGAGGCGGTCAAAAAATTGCGGGAGATGACCGGGGCGCCCATGATGGAGTGCAGGAGCGCACTGGAGGAGGCTGGAGGCGATCTCGACAAAGCTTTCACCATCCTGCGCAAACGGGGAAAAGCAGCGGCTGCGAAGAAAGCTGGCCGCACGGCCTCACAGGGTTTGATTGGCGCTTACGTGCATCAGGGCAGCCAGATTGCCGTGCTGGTAGAGCTGAACTGTGAGAGCGATTTTGTAGCCCGCAATCAGGAGTTTCAAGAACTGGCGCACGATCTGGCGATGCACGTCTGCGCGACGGATCCGAAGTATATTCGCAAAGAGGACGTCGAGCCTGAAGTGTTGGAGAGAGAGAAATCGATTCTCAAGGAACAGGCTGCAGGGTCGGGGAAACCGGCCGCCGTGCTCGACAAGATCGTCGAGGGAAGGCTTGGCAAGTTTTACGAAGAAAATTGCCTTTATGAGCAGCACTTCATTAAAGAGCAGTCCTCGCCGCAGAGCGTAGGGGATTTGATCGCCTCGAAGATCGCTAAGTTCGGTGAGAACATAACGGTTCGCCGATTTGCACGCTTCAAAGTGGGTGAGAGCGTCGCCGGCAGCGATTTCGAGCGCTCTTCCTCCACCAGCTAGATTGGCCGGTTCTTGAGCCCTGCGTATCCGCGCGGTGCGCTGAGACTGGCAAGCGTTTCACCCTTCCTGGCCTCTCTGCCTGTAGGCTACCCTGAGTGTCGAGCGATTCGTCCGGCGGCGGGTGGTGGGAAGCGGCCGCAGCTTTCAGGGATACGGGCCGGTGCCGCTGAAGGCCAGCGCTTCTGCATCTCGCTTCCGAGCCTCCTGGTGTTGACTGCGCAGAGAGGCAGCGAGCGAAGCGCTGCGGCGAAGCTGGAGCCGGCTTTCAGTGAAGGGTAAGTGAGGAATTCGGTTAGTGCCCTCCGGTGTGTGGATGAGGCGGGCAATGGATAGTTCCCTATGGCCGACCCCGCATTTCGACGCGTTCTTCTGAAACTTAGCGGTGAGGCTTTGATGGGGTGCAGGGGTTTCGGAGTTGAGCCCGAAACCGTGAAGCGGATCGCTCAGGAAATCCACGAGGTACACCAGTGGGGCGTTCAGGTGGCGATCGTCGTGGGCGGGGGAAATTTCATTCGCGGCGTGGCTGCATCGGAGAACGGGTGTGACCGCGTGGTTGCGGATCACATGGGCATGCTGGCGACCGTGATCAACGCACTGGCGCTTCAGGATGCTTTAGAGAAATGTGGCTCAGACACTCGCGTGATCACCGCGATCGAGATGCGAGAGATCGCCGAACCGTTTATTCGTCGCCGTGCCATCCGCCACATGGAAAAAGGCAGACTGGTTATCCTGGCGGGAGGAACGGGCAGCCCCTATTTTTCCACAGATACCGCCGCGGCCCTGCGGGGAATGGAGCTCCGGTCCGACGTGATCCTGAAAGCGACGAAAGTGGATGGAGTTTACGATCGGGATCCGCTCTTGTCGCCTGACGCGATGAAGTTCCCGCACATTACGTATCGGGACGTGCTCTCCAAGGGTTTGACAGTGATGGATACCACGGCAATTTCGCTTTGCATGGACAACAGCCTGCCCATTATTGTCTTCAACCTGAATGTACCGGGCAATCTGAAGCGAGTGGTATCCGGCGAAAAAGTGGGATCGTTGGTCGCGGACTAGGAAAAGGGTAAAAAGGCGAACGACATGGTTAAGGAAACCCTGGCGCAAGCGCGGGCGCGGATGGGAAAGTCGGTTGAAGAATTTCAGCGCGAGCTAGCGACGGTGCGGACGGGACGAGCGTCGACCTCGCTGCTCGACCACCTGAAAATAGACTATTTCGGCACGCCAACTCCGTTGAACCAGGTCTCGACGCTCAGTGTTCCCGAACCGACCCTCATTACGGTCCAATCGTGGGATCCCAGCTTGCTGACGGTGATTGAGAAGACTATACGATCTTCGGATCTGGGTTTGAACCCCATGAATGACGGCAAAATAATTCGTGTTCCCATTCCGCCGCTGACTGAGGAGCGCCGCAAGGATTTGGTGAAACACGTGCACGGAATCCTCGAAAAGCACCGTCTAACGGTTCGGAACATCCGTCGCGATGCGAATGAGGAACTGAGAAGGATCTTGAAGGAGAAGCGGATTTCGGAAGACGACGAGCGGCATGGCCTGGAAGAGGCGCAAAAGCTGACCGATGAGTACGTCGGCAAGTTGGAGGCTTTGGGGAATACGAAAGAGCATGAAATTCTGGAAATGAAGTGAGGGTTGGAGAATAACTTGAACCGCGCGGCTCTTGACAGCCTGCGCAACGATTTGTTACATTCGAAAGGCTTTGTCTCCCCGGTTTCACATTCCAGTCTAACTTGCGTTGGATCAGGGAGAAAGCCAAGGAACGGAATTGCCGACATTCAACCAAATGGTTCGCTTGGCCCGCGAACGGCCACGCTACAAGACCTCCAGCCCTGCGCTTGAGGGTTCGCCGCAGAGGCGGGGGGTGTGCATTCGCGTTTACACTCAGACCCCTAAGAAGCCGAATTCGGCGCTGCGCAAGGTGGCGAGAGTTAGGTTGACGAATAGCATGGAAGTGACCACGTACATTCCCGGTGTCGGCCATAACCTTCAGGAGCATTCCATCGTGCTAATCCGGGGGGGGCGGGTCAAGGATCTACCGGGAGTTCGTTACCACGTTGTGCGAGGCACTTTGGATTCAGCCGGAGTAAACGACCGCCGGCAAGGGCGCTCCAAATATGGAGCGAAGCGGCCTAAGGCGTCCTAGTCGTGGGGAGGGGTGAACGCCGAACCGTCAGGCCTGGACCGGCTACAGCTCGGGAGGCGAGCGGTTATTGGTGAAAGTGGTTGGGGTGCGGCGCCCTGCCATCGCAGACAGCCTGCTTCGAGTTGATTTCTGAACGCTGAGAGCGCTTATGCCCCGAAAGGGAACAGTTGAACGACGGGAAGCACCGCAGGATCCGGTGTATGGAAGCCCGGTCCTGGAGAAAATGATTAATTGCCTCATGGTCAAAGGCAAGAAATCAGTGGCTCAGCGCATTGTGTATGACGCGCTCGATACGATCAAAGAGAAAACCAACGACGACCCCATGAAGGTTGTGAAGCGGGCTCTAGACAACGTGAAACCGGCCCTGGAGGTGAAGAGCCGCCGTGTAGGCGGAGCGAATTACCAGGTACCGGTCGAAGTGAACCGGATACGTCAGACCTCTCTTAGTCTCCGCTGGATCATCGGCTATGCGCGGGCACGAAGCGAAAAGTCCATGGTTGAGAGACTTACCGCCGAGCTGTTGGACGCTGCCAACAACCGGGGTGGGGCCATCAAGAAACGCGATGATACCCACCGCATGGCCGAAGCCAACAGGGCATTTGCCCATTACCGCTGGTAGGCGCGGCGGATCGGGAACACCCTGAAATAGAACGGCATGCCGCCCCGGAGGTGCGGGGCAGCGGTGCGCCGTTCCACTGCCCGATACGGCTTCATTCAACACTCCGCCGTCGAGCGGGAATTGAAACCCGGCCCGCGCCGAAGGCGAGGCACGCGGACGAGTGACGATATGGCGCGAACGATCTCTCTGGAAAATACGCGCAATATCGGCATCATGGCTCATATCGATGCCGGTAAAACGACGACCACGGAGCGGATTCTCTATTACACCGGGATCACGCACAAGATGGGCGAAGTGCACGAAGGCACTGCGGTGATGGATTGGATGGAACAGGAACAGGAGCGTGGAATCACGATCACCTCGGCTGCGACGACGTGCTTTTGGCGAGACGTGCGAATCAACATTATTGACACGCCGGGTCACGTTGATTTCACGGCGGAAGTTGAACGGTCGCTCCGGGTGCTTGACGGAGCGATTGCCATTTTAGGAGCGGTTGAAGGCGTCGAGCCGCAAACCGAGACGGTTTGGCGGCAAGCGGATAAGTATCGCGTGCCGCGGATCGTCTTCGTTAACAAGATGGACCGTGCCGGCGCGGACTTCGAAGCCTGTGTGAGCCAGCTTCGCTCAAAGGTTCACGCGATACCCGCCGTCATCCAAATTCCCCTGGGCCGTGAGGATCACTTTCAGGGCTCGATTGATATTCTCCGGCAGAGGGCGCTGGTCTATCGTGATGAGAGCCTTGGCGCCGACTATGATGAAACAGACGTTCCCGCCGAAGAGGTTGCAGCAGCGCGCCACTATCGCGAGCAGCTTATTGAGACTCTGGCGGAGTTCGACGACGCGATCCTGGAAAAGTTCGCGCACGGAGGGGAAGTGACGGCGGATGAGCTGCGCGCGAGTCTGCGGCGCAGCACGCTGGCCATGAAGGTGGTTCCCGTGCTTTGCGGTGCGGCGTTCAAGAACAAAGGCGTGCAGCCGCTGCTGGATGCGGTGGTGGAGTATCTGCCCTCGCCGTCAGACATCCATATCTTCGAAGGCACGGACCCAGACACTGGTGAGAAGGTAGTGCGAGACGCGCGTGACGATGCTCCTTTCGCTGGCTTGGTCTTCAAGATCATGACGGATCCCTACGTGGGACAGTTGGCCTTTCTGAGGGTTTATTCCGGCTCTTTGGCGAGTGGGGAGATGGTGTACAATCCCCGCCGAGGCAAGCGAGAACGGGTGGCTCGCCTCCTCAAGATGCATGCCAACAAGCGCGAAGAGATCCAGGAAGTGTGCGCCGGCGATATCGCTGCGGCCGTGGGCTTGAAGGGCGTATCAACCGGGGATACGGTCTGCGACGAACAAGCACCCGTTGTGTTCGAGGCTATGGACTTTCCGGCGCCGGTGATTTCCGTGGCCATCGAGCCGAAGTCCAAAGCTGACCAGGAAAGGATGGGACTGGCGCTAGGGCGGCTGACGCAGGAAGATCCGACGTTTAAGGTGTCTACGGATCCTGACACCGGCCAAACGATCATGTCAGGTATGGGTGAACTGCACATTGAGATCCTGGTGGATCGCATGATGCGCGAGTTCAATGTGGGCGCCAACGTCGGAAGGCCCGAGGTGGCGTACCGTGAGACCGTTCGCAAGGAGGCGGAGGCGGAAGGAAAATACATCCGCCAAACTGGCGGCAGGGGCCAGTACGGACACGTTGTGGTCCGCATCGAGCCGCTGAGCCACCTGAGCGCGGGGGAGATTGAAGAGCTTACGCGCAAGAAATCGACGGACCGGTTTGATTCAGAATTGAACTTTCTCTTTATCGACCAGATCGTGGGCGGCGCCGTGCCGAAGGAATACATCCCCGCTGTTTATGCGGGCATGCGCGAGGCCATGGAAGCCGGTGCGCTGGCCGGGTACGAAATGACCGGGATCCGGTCGGCCCTAATCGACGGCTCCTACCATGAGGTCGATTCGTCGGAAATAGCTTTCAAGATTGCCGGATCGATGGCACTGAAGGAAGCGGTGCGAAAAGCCAGCCCTTGTTTGTTGGAGCCGGTGATGAAGGTGGAAGTCGTCGTTCCCGAGGAGTTCATGGGCGATATTCTGGGTGACCTGAGCGGGCGCCGCGGACATATTGAGGGCATGGAGAAGCGCGTTTCGACGCAGATTATCCGGGCTGTCGTCCCGTTAGCCGAAATGTTCGGTTACGCGACGGATTTGCGCTCGCGCACGCAAGGCAGGGCGTCATACACCATGCATTTCCTTCGTTACCATCAAGTGCCCCTGAACATTGAATCGGAAATCGTGTCGCGGGTGCAAGGAAAGCCGGTTGCGGGATAAGTTACGATTAGTTCGACAACGCACATCAGGAGCAGATGAGGTTATGGCCAAAGAGAAATTTGATCGTTCGAAGCCGCACATGAATATTGGAACCATCGGGCACATCGACCATGGGAAGACGACGCTGACGGCGGCCATCACGAAAGTGCTGTCGAAGCACAATCCGAAAATCAAGTTTCGCCCGTTTGATTCCATCGATAACGCGCCGGAAGAGAAGGCGCGCGGGATCACAATTGCCATCGCCCACGTTGAATACGAAACGGCGAACCGGCATTATGCGCACGTCGACTGTCCAGGACACGCGGATTATATCAAGAACATGATTACGGGAGCGGCGCAGATGGATGGCGCGATCCTGGTCGTGGCAGCAACGGATGGCCCGATGCCCCAGACGCGGGAGCACGTGCTTCTGGCTCGCCAAGTCAACGTGCCCTACATTGTGGTTTACATGAACAAGTGCGACGCGGTTGAAGACCCCGAGCTGCTTGAGTTGGTTGAGGTGGAAGTGCGCGAGTTACTCAGCAAGTATAATTTCCCCGGAGATAAAGTCCCGGTCATTCGCGGCAGCGCGCTCAAGGCGCTTGAAGGGGACGCAAACTGGGAGAAGTCGATTGACGATCTCATGGATGCGGTTGATAAGTACATTCCGCTTCCGGTGCGTGAGATTGAAAAGCCCTTCCTGATGCCGGTCGAAGATATTTTCTCAATCTCTGGACGCGGCACCGTGGTTACCGGCCGAGTCGAGCGCGGGAAGGTGAAAGTTCAGGAAGAGATCGAAATTGTGGGGTTGCGCCCCGAGGCATTCAAGCGCGTGGTAACCGGCGTCGAGATGTTCAAGAAGCTGCTCGACGAGGGCCAGGCGGGTGACAATATCGGGGTGTTACTGAGAGGCACGGAAAAAGATGAGGTGGAGCGCGGCATGGTCTTGTCCAAGCCCGGATCCATTACCCCGCACACTAAGTTCAAGGCGGAGACGTACATTCTGACCAATCAGGAGGGCGGACGGCATACGCCCTTCTTTAACGGCTACCGTCCGCAGTTCTATTTCCGCACGACGGACGTGACGGGTGTTGCCACATTGCCGCAAGGCACGGAAATGGTGATGCCGGGTGACACGGTCACGCTGGAGATCGAGCTGATCACACCGATTGCGATGGAGAAAGGACTGAGGTTCGCTATCCGTGAGGGCGGCCACACGGTGGGCGCCGGCTCCGTCACGGAAGTGCTGCAGTGATTGCTGATGCTACACGATAAAATCCGAATTCGCTTGAAAGGCTACGATCACCGGATATTGGACCGGGCAGCCGCTGAGATTGTTTCCACAGCCAAGAGGAATGGGGCGCAAGTTGCCGGTCCGATCCCACTGCCTACGGTGAAGAACAAGTATTGCGTGTTGCGCTCGCCGCATACCGATAAAAAGTCTCGCGAGCAGTTTGAGATTCGAACGCACAAGCGGCTCGTCGATATTCTCGAGCCGACGGGATCGACGATTGAAGCTCTGACGAAGCTCGACCTACCGTCAGGTGTGGACATCGAAATCAAGGCTTTCGGCAAGGAACACTCGAAGTGATGGTTAACGGGATTTTGGGCAAGAAGGTCGGGATGACCCAGGTTTTTGAGGCGAACGGTGACCTCGTCCCTGCGACCGTGCTCAGGGCAGGGCCGTGCGTGGTGGTGCAGCGGAAGACAGCAGCAAAGGACGGATACGATGCCGTTCAGTTGGGGCTGGTGGAGCTTCCGGGGCCCAGGCGCGTCACGCGCGCGATGGAGGGGCATTTTAAGCACGCTGGCGCCAATCCCTCCCGATTTGTCAGGGAGGTCCGGCTAACCGGGACAGACGAGGCTGTCAAAATTGGAGACAAGGTGCTCGTCGATCAGTTCCAAGCCAATGAGTTGGTCGACGTGGTCGGGGTCTCGAAAGGCCGGGGATTCGCGGGATTTCATAAGCGACACCACTTCGGAGGGGGCGGCGCGGCTCACGGGTCGATGTTCCACCGCGCTCCCGGCTCGATTGGGGCATCCGCGTTTCCCTCGCGCGTGCTTAAGGGAACGCGGGCCGCGGGCCACATGGGCGCTGCTCGCGTGACGGTGCGGAACTTGCGAATTCTTCGAGTGAATCCAGAAGAGCACGTGATGGTCGTAGAAGGCGCGGTACCCGGGCCTGATGGAGCTTATGTCGTGGTGCGGAAGGCCAAAGCGCCGAAACGCCAGGGATAGAAATGGCGACGATTGAGGTCAAAAATCTCGAGGGAGCGAAGGTGGGAGAGCATGAGGCTCCGGATGAATTGTTCCTCCAACCTCCCAACCACAACGCGCTTTGGGCGGCGGTAAGGTGGCATCTCGCGAATCGGCGGCGCGGAACGCACTCGACCAAAAGCCGCGGCGAAGTCCGCGGCGGAGGCAAGAAGCCGTGGCGGCAGAAGGGGACCGGCCGGGCGAGGGCGGGCAGCATTCGCAGTTCGCTATGGCGGCATGGATCCATTGCGCACGGGCCGAAGCCGCGAGATTACTCCGCGGGGCTTCCGGTCAAGATGCAGCGCGGAGCTCTTCGCTCTGCGCTCGCGGCCAAGTTCCAGGACAGCAAGCTCGCGGTCGTGGATCAGTTATCGCTGCCGGAAGTGAAAACTCGCGTATTCTCAGGCGCGCTGCGGAAACTGGGTCTGCTGAAGTCTGTGTTGGTGGTCAGCGAAGCTCCGGATCGGAATCTCCATTTGTCTTCGCGCAATATCAAGGGGTGCGATTGGATGCGCCATCACGAAATTGGGGCATATGACGTTCTCAGCCACGATGCATTACTGATTTCGGAGACGGCCCTACGGCGGTTGGAGGAGTCGCTGCAATGAATCGGAGCCCTTACCAGATCCTAAGGAAGGCGATCATTACGGAGAAAGGGCTTCTGGTCCGCGAACGCGCGCGGACGATGGTCTTTCAGGTAGTTCCTCACGCCAACAAGGTGGAAATCAAGCAGGCCGTCGAGGACGCCTTCAAGGTGAAAGTGCATTCCGTGCGGACGGCGAATTTTCAGGGTAAGCTGAGGCGCCGGGGACGCAATACCGGGTTTGGAGTGGATTGGAAGAAAGCCTACGTCAAGTTAATGCCGGGCGAGAAGATGCCTGAATACGGAGAAAGCGCCTGACGTTGTCCAGTGTGACCTATGGGAGTTAAGACTTACAGACCCTATACCGAAACGCGGCGGTTCCAGACGGGCCTGACGTTTGAAGAGATCACGACGGCGAGCCCTTACAAGCCGCTCGTCGAGCCCAAGACGCGGATTTCGGGACGCAACAACCAAGGTCGGCTTACCATTTGGCGCCGGGGTGGCGGCCATAAACGGCAGTACCGCAGGGTGGATTTCAGGCGCGACAAGGTTGGGATACAGGCGCGAGTGGTGACCATCGAATACGATCCAAACCGCTCGGCGTATATCGCTCTGCTTCACTATATGGACGGTGAGAAGCGCTACATTCTCTATCCTCAAGGTGTGAAAGTGGGCGATAAGCTGGTCTCAGGTCCCGATGCGGATATCGTCTCAGGGAATGCCTTGCCGCTCAAAAATATCCCTGCGGGCACCATCATTCACAACATAGAATTGCGCCAGGGTAAAGGCGGGCAGATGGTACGGAGCGCCGGCGGTGCGGCGCAGTTGCTCGCCAAGGAAGAGAACTACGCGCACGTACGCCTGCCGTCAGGTGAAATCCGGAGGGTCCATCTGGAATGCATGGCGACCATCGGACAAGTAGGAAACCTCGACCATGAGAACGTGACGATCGGGAAGGCGGGGAGGACCCGATGGCTCGGTCGGCGTCCTACGGTGCGCGGTGTGGCGAAGAACCCGGTCGATCATCCCCTGGGTGGGGGTGAGGGGAAGACGTCGGGTGGCCGGAATCCGGTAACTCCGTGGGGCAAGCCGACTCGCGGATATAAAACGCGCCATAATAAGCTGACGAACCGCTTCATCGTAAAGCGACGCGAAAAGAAGTAACGGGAGGCGCCTTGGCACGGTCATTGAAAAAGGGTCCATTCGCCGACAGCCACTTGATGAAGAAGATCGAGCTCCTGAACCGTCGCTTCGAAAAGAAAGTGGTGAAGACTTGGTCGCGACGCTCTACGATCTTTCCGGAAATGGTGGGTCACACGATCGCGGTGCATAACGGCAAGAAGTTCATTCCGGTTTATATCACGGAGAACATGGTGGGGCACAAGCTGGGTGAATTCTCGCCGACACGAACGTTCAAGGGCCACGGAGTCAAAGTGGCGGCGGAACGAGCCAGTACGGCAGCTCCTGTTCCGGGCGCAGCGCCCAAGCCGCCGGCTCCAACCGCGTAGCGCTGTGATGCCAGCCTTAGGTTGCGCTGGAATTTCAAGGTAACGATATGGAAGCACGAGCGACGAGCAAGTATCTGCGAGTTTCACCTCAAAAGGCTCGCTTGGTGGTGGATTTGATTCGTGGCAAGAGGGTGGGGGATGCAGTGAGCGTGCTGCAGTTTACCAAGAAGCGAGTGACGCGCGAAGTTGAGAAAATTCTGCACTCCGCCATCGCCAATGCCGAACAGAAGAATGAAAACGTGGATGTGGACGGGCTTTTCGTCTCCCGGGCTTTTGTCGACGATGGACCTCGCTCGAAGCGGATCCGGCCTGCGCCCATGGGGCGCGCCTACCGGTATCAAAGGCGAACCAGCCACATTACCGTTGTAGTCAGTGACGGAGAGTAGATTATGGGTCAGAAAGTCCATCCTTATGGTTTCCGGCTTGGGTATACCAAGCCCTGGAAGTCGCGCTGGTTCGCTAAGAAGGGATACGCGGACCTTTTGCATGAGGACCTGGCGTTGAAGGACCGTCTCCGGAAGGAATTGCAGAGCGCGGGTGTGGCGAATTTGGAAATCGAGCGGCCCGGAAACAAGTTGAGAATTACGATTCATACCGCGCGACCTGGAATCATCATCGGACGTAAGGGAGCGGAGATTGACCGGCTTCGCCAGGAGATTCAAAAGCGGACAGGGCGCGAAGTTCTTCCGATTAACATCCAGGAAGTTCGCCGGCCGGAGCTTAACGCGCAACTTGTCGCTGAGTCCATTTGCCTGCAGCTTGAGAAACGTGTTGCCTTCCGGCGCGCGATGAGAAAGGCGGTGGATTCGGCGCTTCGTTTTGGTTGCAAAGGCATTAAAGTGCGCTGCGGCGGGAGGCTGAACGGAGCAGAAATTGCCCGCTCGGAGTGGTATCTTCAGGGCCGGTTGCCGCTGCACACGCTTCGCGCGGACATCGATTTCGGAATGGCAGAGGCGAAGACCACTTACGGCGTCATCGGCGTCAAATGCTGGATTTATAACGGTGAGATTCTCGAGCAGAAGCGCCGGCAGGAGAAAGCCGTCCGGGACGCGGAAGGAGTCATTGCGTAGCCTATGCTGATGCCGTCCAAAGTGAAGTTCCGCAAGCAGCAACGGGGCCGGCGTCGCGGCAAGGCTTGGCGCGGTTCGACTCTTTCGTTTGGGGACTTTGGACTGAAGGTGCTCGAGCCGGGCTGGGTGACTGCGCGTCAGATCGAGGCTGGGCGTGTTGCCATCATGCGCTTCATCAAACGCGGCGGAAAGCTCTGGATTCGAGTGTTTCCGGACAAGCCGGTCACGAAGAAGCCGGCGGAAACGAGAATGGGAAAGGGAAAGGGCGCGCCGGAATTCTGGGTTGCGGTGGTCAAGCCCGGGCGAATCCTCTTTGAGATGGAGGGTGTGACGGAAGGGGAGGCGCGCGAGGCGTTGCGCCTGGCAAGCCATAAGCTCGCCCTGCCCACTCAGTTTGTCAGCCGGTCGCGTGCCGTGTGATCGGCTGCGAGGTGGTGCGAATGAAAGTGCAAAAGATGAGGGAATGGACGCCGGAAGAGCTTCAGGCGAAAGTCAACGAGTTTTCTGATCGCCTCTTTCGCCTTCGGTTCCAGTTCATGAACGGCCAGACCGATACGTTGGCCAAGATCCGCGAGACTCGGAAGGACATTGCAAGAGCGAAGACGCTGCTGAGGGAAGGCGAGCAGAAGGGCTGACGCGAAAACCGGATTATGAGCAACAAACGTCAAGAAAAAATCGGGCAGGTGACGAGCGACAAGATGCAGAAGACGGTCGTCGTCACGGTGGACCGGCGTGTCACTCATCCCTTGTACAAGCGCGTGGTCCGGCGCCGGGCCAAGTTTCTGGCTCACGACGAAAAGCAGGAATGCCACGTCGGTGACTGGGTTCTTATTGAGGAGACAAGGCCTTTGAGCGCGCGGAAGCGCTGGCGTGTGGTGAGGGTTATCGCCAAGGCGCCGATGGTCGGGGCCGTCGAGGGGGCCGGATCATGATTGGGATGCGCACCATGCTCCGGGTGGCCGATAATTCCGGAGCTCGTAAGATTTCCTGCATTTTGCCTCTGGGCGGAGACGTAGGGCTGCAGGCCGGGTTGGGCGATGTGATCACCGCTTCGGTCAAGGAGGCTGCTCCGGACAGCCCGATTCCGAAAGGCAAAGTTGTCAAAGCGGTGATCGTGCGAATGAGGAAAGAGCAGCGGCGTCGCGACGGGAGTTACATTCGCTTTGATGAGAACGCGGCGGTTCTGATCAACGAGGGTGGAGAGCCGGTGGGGACGCGCGTCTTTGGGCCCGTTGCCCGCGAGTTGCGCGAAAAGAAGTTTCTGAAGATTGTTTCGCTCGCTCCGGAGGTTTTGTGATGGGGAAGGGACTGGACATCCGCAAGAATGATATGGTGCGCGTGATGGCCGGAAAGGACAGAGGAAAAGAAGGCCGCGTTCTGAGCGTCGAGCCGGCGCGGCGCCGCCTGTATGTCGAACACGCGAATATCATCAAGCGCCATACCAGGCCCAATCCAAGCAAGCAGATTCGCGGCGGCATCCTCGACAAGGAAGGGCCGATTCACATCTCCAATGTGGCGCTCATTTGCACGGAGTGCGGGCCCACGCGCGTTCAACATCGTGAAAAGGCCGAAGGGAAAAAGGTCCGGGTCTGCGCCAAGTGCGGGCAGGTGTTGGATAGCTAGCTTATGATTCCTCGTCTCAAAGAACGTTATGGGAAAGAGATTGTGGCGGCCCTGGCCAAGGAGTTTCATTACCCGAACACCGTTGCCGTTCCGCGGCTGCGAAAGATCGTGGTGAATATGGGGCTGGGCGAGGCCATTCAGAACGCCAAATTGCTTGACTCCGCCACTCAGGAGCTGGGACTCATTACGGGTCAGAAGCCCGTGATCACGCGCGCGCGGAAATCGATTGCGAACTTCAAGTTGCGCAAGAGCATGGCGATTGGGGCGATGGTCACATTGCGCGGAAACACGATGTACGAATTTCTGGACCGCTTAATGAACGTCGTTCTGCCTCGCGTGCGTGACTTCCGCGGTCTTTCGACGCGCGGCTTCGACGGACGCGGCAGCTATACGCTGGGCTTGCGCGACCAACTGGTTTTCCCTGAAGTGGATTACGCAAGGGTGGATAAAATTAAGGGGATGAACATTTCGATCGTTACGGATGCGCAGACAGACGCTGAGGCGCTCGCTTTGCTGCGTCAGTTCGGCATGCCTTTCCGCCGGGAAACTCGGCGCCGTGGCGATGAAGCGGCTTCAGAAGGGAAGGCGGGAGGTTAGGCTGTGGCGCGAACTTCGCAGATGGCAAAACTGGTGAGAAGGCCGAAGTTCAGGATTCGGCACCGCAACCGTTGCCGGATTTGCGGCCGGCCTCGGGGATTCTTGCGAAAGTTTCAGATGTGCCGCCTTTGCTTCCGCCAACGGGCGCTGCGGGGCGACATTCCCGGAGTGATGAAATCGAGCTGGTAGTTAGGGAGAACTGTGATGGCTGCTGTGACGGATCCTATCGCAGACATGCTGACGCGAATCCGTAACGCGATTCGCGCCCGCCACTCGCGCGTGGATATGCCTTCCTCTAACGTGAAGGTGGGCGTTGCTATGATCCTTAAGGAGGAAGGCTATATCGGCAGTTATAAGGTCACGGAGGACGGGAAAAAGAAGATGCTGCGGCTGAACCTCCGGTACGGCGCTGACGGGCGGAACGTGATTGCCACTTTGGAGCGCGTGTCCAAGCCCGGCCGCCGTGTGTATGTGGGAGCGCGAGAGATTCCTCGCGTGCTGGGTGGAATGGGCGTTACCATCATGACGACGCCAAAGGGCCTGATGACGGGGAAGAAGGCACGCTTGGCCGGCGTGGGTGGCGAGGTTCTGTGTAACGTTTCGTAAAACGAGCAGTCAGCGATCGGCCGTCAACAGGCGCGCGGTTTCTGCGAGCTGAAAGCTGATGTCTGGCTGCTGATTGCCAAAGGCTGAAGGCTTACCGCTTCTTTTGAAACTGCGATGTCGAGGATCGGCAATAAACTAATCGTCCTGCCTGAGGGCACAATCGTTGACCTGGGCGACTCCGTGGTGAAGGTGAAGGGTCCGAAAGGAACCCTGGACGTGTCTCTTCCCCGTGGAATTCGTCTGGAGAGAACGAACGGGAGCCTGGCGGCCCGCCGGGATGAAGGAACGGATCCGGCATTACACGGCTTGGCCCGG
This sequence comes from Terriglobia bacterium, assembly GCA_030041095.1. Lineage (GTDB taxonomy): Bacteria > Acidobacteriota > Terriglobia > UBA7540 > UBA7540 > JASHON01. Next base: position 33,185 of record JASHON010000110.1, on the reverse strand, counting down.
AGCCTCGTCGCCAACGCCGTGACCGGCGTCACGAAAGGCTTCGAGCGGCATCTCGATATCGTGGGAATCGGGTATCGTGCGGAGGTCAAGGGCAGCGCGCTGGTTCTGAACCTTGGATACTCACATCCGATCGAGGTTGCCATTCCACCCGGTTTGTCCGCGGCCGTCGAAAAACAGACGCACGTGGTGATTCGCGGCGCCGACAGGCAGCGTGTGGGACAATTTGCGGCGGATTTGCGTCGTCTGCGGCCTCCCGATCCGTACAAGAACAAAGGGATTCGCTACACCAACGAGCGGCTGAAGAGGAAGGCCGGCAAGGCTGCGGCTGGAGCAACGGGAGCGAAGCAATAACACCGGAAAGACGGGGAATCAGCCCATGATAAGATGGAGTTCGAGAGACTTTGCGCGTAGACGCATCCATCTGAGAATCCGCACCAAACTCAAAGGTACAGCTCAAGCGCCCCGACTGAATGTTTTCCGGTCTCTGAATCACATCTACGCGCAGATTATCGACGATCAGTCCGGTCACGTGCTCGTCTCGGCTTCCTCGGTAGATCCCGAAGTGCGGAAAACGCTGAAAACCGGCGGTAATGTGGCTGCGGCCAAAGTGATCGGTTCCGTCATGGCTGCCCGCGCGAAGCAGGCGGGCATAGGGATGGTGATTTTCGATCGTGGAGGGTACGCCTACCATGGCCGCGTGAAGGCTCTTGCCGATGCGGCGCGCGAGAGTGGCCTGAAATTCTGAGAGCGACGAAAGCGGAGGCCTTGTTTGACGAATCGCATTGATCCGAACACTCTTCAATTGAAAGACCAGGTGATCAACATCAATCGGGTCACCAAGGTCGTGAAAGGCGGGAAGAACCTCAGCTTTTCGGCGCTCGTCGTGGTGGGTGACGGCGGGGGGCATATTGGCTATGGGTCAGGAAAGGCGCGCGAGGTACCCATGGCAATTCGTAAAGCCATCGAAGCGGCGAAGAAGTCCATCGTTCGAGTCAACATCACAGAGACGTCAATTCCGCACTCGGTGTTGGGTCGATACGGCGCAGGAAGGGTTCTGTTGAAACCCGCGTCGGCAGGGACCGGGGTGATTGCTGGAGGGGCTGTTCGGGCCGTCGTCCAGGCAGCGGGGATTCAAAACGTCTTGACCAAGTCGCTCGGTACCACCAATCCCCATAATGTTGTTAAGGCCACGATGGATGCGTTGTCGAAGCTGTCGAATCCTGAGGAAGTTGCGGCCGCGCGCGGGAGGGCCGTAGAGGAGTTGTAAGAGTGGAGAGGCAGAAAGGGATATCAACGATCTGCGTTCGCTGGGTCCGGAGTGGCATTGGGTTTCCGAAGAGCCAGAAGAAGAGGATCCGTAGCCTGGGCTTGAGGCGCCTCCACGACGTTGTGGAGTTGCCGGATACGGCGTCCGTTCGCGGGTTAGTCGCGAGCATCCCGCATCTGGTTGAGATCGTTGCCCCAGGGGCGCTGCCGGAATGGGGATCGGTTCCTGAGTACTCAATCCTCCCGCCCGAAGCTAAGGCACAACCCGCGGCGCCAATTGCTGAAGCGGTTCCTTCAGCGGGCGCTGCCGGGCAGCCTGAAGCGGAATCCGGCACTGCCGGGCCGCCTCCCGATCATTCGCCTCCCGCGGCTCCGGAAGCCCCGACCGCACAAACCGGAGGAGCGGAGGAATAGGACTCCATGGCAATCCACGTTGGCAGTGTACATCCTCCGCGCGGCGCAAAGAAGCGGCCGAAGCGCATCGGGCAGGGAATGGGGTCGGGGCACGGCAAGACAGCGACGCGTGGCTCGAAAGGTCAGAAGTCGCGCTCGGGCTCCCGCCTGCGGCCGGGTTTTGAGGGCGGGCAGATGCCGCTGCAACGCCGGTTGCCGAAACGAGGATTCACGAACGTCTTTCGAAAGCACTATGCGATTGTCAATTTGCGAGACCTCGCAGGCTTTGAAGCGGCGGATTTGATTACCCCCGAGCTTTTGCTCGAGCGGCGTATCATCCGGAACCTCGAGGATGGACTCAAGGTGCTCGGAGAAGGTGAGGTTTCGCAGCCTCTCAAAGTTTCAGCCCATCACTTTTCTAAATCCGCGGCGGAGAAAATTGCGAAGGCCGGGGGCACGGTTGAGGTTCTTCCGGCATGATGGAATCGATCAAGAGCATCTGGGAGATTACCGATCTTCGGAAGCGGATTATCTTCATGCTTCTGTTGATGGCCGTCTTCCGGCTCGGTTCCTGGGTTCCCACTCCAGGCATCAACGTTACGGTTTTCCAGCAGTACTTTAACCAGTTGGGCGGCTCGTTGTTTGGCCTGATGTCGATGTTTTCAGGCGGCAGCTTGAGCCGGATGTCGGTGTTTGCCCTCGGCATCATGCCCTACATCACAGCGCAAATCATTCTTCAATTGCTGACTGTGGTTTCTCCCACGCTTGAGAAACTCCAAAAAGAGGGTGAGCTTGGCCGGCGAAAGATCACGGACTATACGCGTTGGATGACGGTAGGCCTTTCCGCGTTCCAGGCTCTTGGCATCGCCGTAGCTCTGGAGCGCGAGACGATGTCCGGCGTGCCGATGGTTCACAACCCCGGCATCAGCTTCGTGCTGACCACGGTTCTGGCGCTTACCGCGGGCGCGGTGTTCATCATGTGGCTGGGCGAGCAAATAACCGCTCGCGGCGTGGGTAATGGGATGTCGTTGCTGATTTTTGCCGGCATCGTTGTAGGGCTGCCCGGTGCGGTCGGAAGTTTGTATCAGAACGTCTTCGTAACTCGCACCTGGAGCCCCATGCGCGTGGTGCTTCTGCTCGTCTTCATGCTGGTGATCGTAGCCTTCATCGTGTTTTTCGAGCGGGGCGAGCGGCGCGTTCCCATCCAGTACGCCAAGCGAATTGTCGGCCGGAAGATGGTGGCCGGTGTTTCCACGCACCTTCCGCTCAAGGTGAATAGCGGCGGGGTGATGCCCATCATCTTTGCGGTTTCCCTGCTGGCGTTTCCGCAAACCATCGGCCTCTTTTACAAAGGCGGGCTATTCGGAAAGTTTGTGACGGGATTTTTGAAGCTTTTCGCCTATGGCGAGCCGCTCTACGCGCTGACGTACGTCGTCTTGATTATTTTCTTCTCTCACTTTTATCTTTCGATTGTCTATAATCCCGACGAAGTGGCGGACAACGTAAGAAAGCAAGGCGGCTTTATCCCGGGAATCCGCCCCGGGAAGCGGACCGCGGACCATTTGGACGACGTCCTCACCAAGATTACGTGGGTGGCAGGATTCTACCTGGCGCTCGTGGCGCTGATTCCTGAATTCATGCTGGTGGGCGTGAAGTTGAATCATCTGCCGAATTGGCTCGGAGGCGCCTGGTTTGATTCCCACATGCCCGGCTGGCTGCTGAACGGCATGGGTGTGCACTTCTACTTTGGAGGCGCATCTTTGCTGATTGTCGTGGGTGTGGCGATGGATACGGTGCAGCAGATCGAGTCGCAACTGATCATGAGACATTACGAGGGATTCCTGAAGAAAGGGAGGGTCCGTGGACGGCGCGCCGCTTCCTGAAGGCCCGCCCCGCGCCTTTGCACGCGTTCACGCCTTGGTCCTTTTGGGCCCTCCGGGAGCCGGCAAGGGAACTCAGTCTCGTCAGATTTCAAGGAAGTTCGGGATTCCGGAGATTTCTACGGGAGTCATCCTGCGCCAAGCCGTCCGGGAGAAATCGCCGCTGGGATTGCGCGCACAGGTTGTGATGGACGCCGGTCATCTCGTTCCAGATGAGCTTGTGTGTAGCATCGTCGAAGACCGCATCTCAAAACCCGATTGCGACCGTGGGTTTATTCTGGACGGGTTTCCGCGTAACACGGCCCAGGCGCGGTTTCTGGACGCTCTGCTTCGGCGGCGGAAGTTGGGAAGTGCGCTGGCGGTGAGCGTCAACGTCGCCTCCGATTCTTTACGGAAGCGTCTTTCGGGGCGTCAGACGTGCCCACAGTGCGGCACCATTTATAACGTCTACCTGCATCCTTCGCAAAAGGAGGGAATTTGCGATCGCGACGGCGCCGCTCTGACGCAGAGGCGGGATGACAGCGAAGAGAGCATTCGAAGCCGGTTGAGCGAATTCGAATCGCTCACCCGGCCGGTCATTGAGTATTACCGGCAGGCGGACTTGCTGCGCGAAGTGGATGGAAACGGCAGCCCGGAAGCCGTCACCACACAGCTTTTTTCGGTCTTGAAGGACTTATGATTGTTTGCAAGTCACCTCGAGAGGTCGAGAAGCTGCGCGTGAGCGGACGGATGGTGCGGGAGCTGCTTGAAGACCTCAAGCTCAGAGTTCAGCCTGGCGTCACCACCTGGGACCTTGAAACCTACGTGCAGAAGCGGGTGAAAGAACTCGGTGTGAAGCCTGCCTTCAAAGGATACCGTGGCTATCCCTGTTGTTTGTGCGCTTCCGTGAACGATGAAATTGTGCATGGAATACCCTCGAAGCGCGCGTTGAAAGAGGGTGATATCGTCAGCCTCGATTTGGGCGTCGTCGTGGACAGCTATTACGGCGACTCCGCCGTCACCGTGCCGGTGGGTGACATTTCCGACGAGTTGAAGCGGTTATTGAGAATTACGGAGGAATCGCTCAGGATGGGGATCGAGCGCGTGCGGATGGGTAACCGCCTGGGCGACGTTTCGGCGGCGATTCAACGGTATGTGGAGAATGCGGGGTTTTCTGTAGTGCGGGAATTCGTGGGACATGGCATCGGCCGTGAATTGCACGAAGAGCCGCCCGTTCCGAATTTTGGAGAGCCGGGCCGGGGGCCAGCTTTGAAAGAGGGCATGGTGCTTGCGATCGAGCCAATGGTCAACGAAAAAGGGAGCGGGGCGCGCGTTCTGAAGGATCACTGGACTGCCGTCACGGAAGATGGCGGGCGTTCGGCGCATTTCGAGCATATGGTTGCGGTCACTCGCAACGGCCCCGATGTGTTGTCACAGCTTTAGTCTAAATTTATGGCCAAGGAAGAAGCCATTGAGGTGATCGCCACGGTGATTGAGCCGCTCCCGAACGCGATGTTTCGTGTTGAGCTCGAAAACAAGCACCGCGTACTGGCGCACATCTCCGGCAAGATGCGGAAAAACTTTATCCGAATCCTGCCTGGAGACAAAGTTGCCGTGGAGCTTTCACCTTACGATCTCACCCGCGGGCGCATTGTGTATCGTTACCGGTGACGGGCGTCGCCGGCGGCGAGAACCTTGGTGGGGCGTCGGCGCGCGGAGAGAAGCGGGCATGAAGAACCGCGAGGAGTGGATCAGGCTATGAAAGTAAGATCGTCCGTTCGCAGAATTTGTAGCAAGTGTAAAATCATCAAAAGAGCAGGCGTCGTGCGGGTGATTTGCGAAAACCCGAAACACAAGCAGCGGCAAGGTTAGAGGATCGATATGGCCAGAATAGCGGGAATTGATTTGCCTCAAGCGAAGAGGGCGGAAATTGCGCTGACGTATATTTACGGGATCGGCCGGGCGCGGTCGATGTCCATTCTGGTCCGCGCCGGCGTCGCTCCCGACAAAAAAGTGAGCGAGCTGACGGAGGAAGAAGTCACGCGCATCCGCCAGATTATCGAAGACGAGGGAAACATCGAAGGAGACCTGCGCAAGGAAGTCGCCTTGAGCATCCGGCGGCTGATTGAAATTGGCTCGTATCGCGGCCTTCGGCATCGGCGCAATCTTCCCGTCCGGGGACAGCGCACCCATACGAACGCGCGGACGCGGAAAGGCCCACGCAAGGGAACCATTGCGAACAAGAAGCGGTCCAGTGCCAAGACCTAGCGCGTTGCTGAAAAACGATCGGGCGCCCGTCATTTGGATCCACCGGATGACGGAGAAGAAATCTGGCTTTTGTACTCAGGGAAATGCGGAGATACTTCGCGTGGCGTGGCAGCCTGGTCTTTGCTGCTGACCGTGCCCCCTGCGGGGTAAGGAGTTTGTATGGCAAAGCCGCCCGTATCAAAAACGGGAAAGAAAAAATCGTTCAAGAAGAAAGAAAAGCGTGTTGTGCCGGCGGGGATCGTTCATATCCAGGCCACGTTCAACAACACGCTTGTGAGCATCACGGATCCGGACGGTAAGCTGGTATGCTGGTCGAGTTCCGGTTCCCTCGGATTCCGCGGCTCACGCAAGGGGACGCCGTTCGCGGCGCAACAGGCGGCCTCGCGCGCCGCCTCGGCCGCGCGCGACCACGGCATGCGGTCCGTGGAGGTTCGAGTGAAGGGCCCCGGTGCGGGCCGGGAATCCGCCATCCGCGCCTTGGCGTCCGTCGGGATTGAAGTGCGAAGCATCAAGGACGTCACGCCCATTCCCCACAACGGCTGCAAACCGCCCAAGCGCCGAAGAGTGTGAAAGGAGATTCGTTTGGCAAGATATCGTGAAGCAGTCTGCCGCCTCTGCCGGCGTGAAGGCGTGAAGCTTTTTCTGAAAGGACAGCGTTGCCTGACGGACAAGTGCGCCATCGAGAAACGGAATTTCGCCCCTGGCCAGCATGGCAAGTCGCGCCGGCCTAAGCCACTGGGATATGGATTGCAGCTCCGGGAGAAACAAAAGGTGAGGCGGCTTTACGGCATCCTCGAGAACCAGTTTCGGAGCTATTACGAAAAGGCAGCGTCCCGTAAGGGAATTACCGGAGAGAATTTGCTCTTCCTGCTGGAGCGGAGACTCGATAACACGGTGTATCGTTTGGGCTTTGCGCCGTCGCGGGCGTCGGCGCGCCAGCTCGTGCGCCACTCTCACGTTCTCGTGAACGGCCGCAAGGTGAACATTCCATCGTTCCAGGTGGCGCCCGGCCAGGAAATCGCTTTGAAAGAAGCGAGCCGTCAATTGGCGTCGGTTCAGCGGTCGTTAGACCTCACCGGCGGACGTGGCGTCCCGCCGTGGCTGGCGTTGGATCGCGAGAACCTGAAGGCACGGGTCGTATCGCTGCCCAAGCGCGAAGACGTCAATTTCCCCATTCAGGAGCAGATGATTGTCGAGCTCTATTCAAAGTAGTGTGGCGTAATGCAAGGATCAAGATTTAGGAGGTGAAAGTTCCATGCAGTGGACTGGATTTCAAAGACCGAAGCGCTTGATCTGCGATACGGAAACGCTGACGGACAAGTACGGGCGATTTTACGCTCAGCCGTTCGAGCGGGGCTTCGGGACGACCATTGGCAACGCCTTGCGGCGCGTCCTGCTTTCTTCCATCGAAGGCGCCGCCATCACGGCCGTTCGGGTGGCCGGCGTCATGCATGAGTTTTCCTCAATTCCGGGTGTGGTCGAAGACGCGACGGACATCATCCTCAACCTCAAGCAAATTCCGTTGAAGATGAACGTCGAAGACCCCAAGACGCTCGTGCTTTCGGTGGAACAGCCGGGCGAGGTCACGGCGCGTGCGATTCAGGAAGACCCGGATGTCGAGATTCTCGATAAGGACGTTTACATTGCAACGGTCGGTGAAGGCGGGAACCTGAATATCGAGATGCGCGTTCAACTCAACCGGGGCTATGTTTCTGCGGAAAAGAATTTTGATGAAGATTTGCCGGTTGGGTACATCCCGGTCGATTCCGTACACTCCCCGATCCGGAAAGTCAACTATACGGTCGAAGCGGCCCGGCTTGGCCAGATGACGGATTACGACAAGCTGACGCTCGATGTTTGGACCAACGGCTCCATTTCTCCGCAGGACGCCATTGGATATGCCGCGAAGCTCTTGAAAGATCATATGACCATTTTCATGAACTTTGAGGAGACAACGGAGTCCACGGAATCCGTCTCGGCCGAAAGGCCGTTGATCATCCCTAACGAAAATCTCGACCGTTCGGTGGAAGAGTTGGAGCTTTCCGTCCGCTCTTACAATTGCCTGAAGAACGCTAACATTACAACGATCCGGGAGCTGGTGCAGAAAACCGAATCCGAGATGCTGAAAACCAAGAACTTCGGGCGAAAGTCGTTGAATGAAATAAAGGAAATCCTCGGCTTGATGGGACTAGGGCTAGGGATGAAGTTTGATGAGAAGGGCAATGCCATTGCTTCGTCGGGAGAAGCGCCTCCGGCCGAGGCGTGAGGAGCGGGTTCAAACATGCGTCATCGTAACTACGGCAGAAAGCTGAGCCGCAACACAACGCACCGGCGGGCGCTGCTTCGCAACCTGGTCACTTCGCTGATTCTCGAGGAGCGAATCGAGACGACGGTTGCCAAGGCGAAAGCCACCCGTGGCATTGCCGAAAAGATGATTTCGTTGGGAAAACGAGGCGACCTCCATGCGCGCCGCCAGGCCGCGGCGTATTGCATGGGTGCGCCGGCTGTCAAAAAACTCTTCGAAGATATCGCTCCCCGTTATTCGGCGCGCTCGGGCGGTTATACGCGACTCATCCCATCGGGTTGGCGAAGGGGTGACGGCGGGGATGTAGCCGTTCTGGAGCTCGTGGGTACTGAGGTCTTGTCGAAGCGTGCTGAAGCGCGTGCAAAGCGGATGGAGCGGCGCCGGCAGAAGGCGGAGGAAGAAGCCAAACAGGTTCAGCCTGCCCAGCCGCCAACTGAGGAGAAAGGCGAGAAGGGCTCCGAAGGCGGCGAAAGTTGAACCGACACTTCAAGCAAATAGCATGGTGAACGGGCTCCGTGCTCGGGAGCTCTCTCCGATCGCTTGTTGGGGCCCTATTGAAGCCGAGGGAACAGGGTCAACCGTCGCTTCTCACACCAGGTGAAACACCTCCTCCAGCTTTTGAAATCCCTCATCGGGCCGCCTGCCTTGAAGGTTCTCAAAAAAATCAGACATCTCCCGCTGCCACCGCTCGTTGACCTCGTGCTTGGCCATGCCTTCAAGTGCGGCCTTTAAGTCCGGGGTCTCAAAATAGCCCACCAAGAGACCATCCTCTCGAATGAAAAGTGAATAGTTGTGCCAGCCCGTTTCGCTGAGCGCTTTCAGCATATCGGGCCAGACGGCCTGGTGCCTTTCTTTGTATTCCTCCAGACGATCGGAACGAACCTTGAGCAAAAAGCAAACACGCTCCATGCATTCCTCCATTCGGGCGAAGCCTCCCGCTGGTATCGGAAAACCACCAGGCAGTGTAATTCAAAATGTTCGTTCGGAGGCAAAACATTTACGAGTCCATTTCCTCCGGCGCCTACTACGGAACATCGACCGCAGGCTGCACGTGCGCATATCTCGGGGGCGCCGATCGCGGTGTACGGCAGCGTCCGGGTTTCCCTTTGACAGGATGCCGAAAGACGCTTTCAACGAATGTCCTTCTGAGCGCAGCGAAGAATGCCAGCATTTGTTTTCGAAGAGATGCAGAGATCTCTCGTCTCACTCAGCAAGGCAGACAGGCTTTTTCCACAGCCTGCTAAACGCAGGCAGTCAGTTGGTCGATTCCGGCGGAGATTTGGGATCGAGATGGAAGATCGTCCGGACCACGTCCAGGAACGCGGAGCGGTCCGGACGCACTGCGGCTTGTTTGAGCTCGGTGAAGGGTGTGTGAAGAAGCTTGTTCACGAGTCCCTGAGTGAGGATCTCGAGTGCTTCTTGCTGTTCTCTCGTCAGGTGGCCAAAGAGCCGGCGGGTACGGGCCAGCTCGAAACGGCGGATGGCTTCTGCGTACTCGCGCAGGGAAACGATGGTGGGGACCGTCGCCAGCGCCTCCTGCCGCTGTCTGAAGCGCGCCAGTTCCTCGTCGATGATTCGATAGGCAGCCTCGGCCTCGTGCGTTCTTTTGACAGTGTTCTTCTCGGCCCTTTGTTCCAGGTCGTCCAGGTTGATCAACTGGCAGCCTCTAACCTCGCGCACGCGCGGATCGATATCGCGAGGCACAGCGATATCGATCAGGCAGATCCGGCGGCCGCCGCGCTTTTCCATCAGGGCTTCCATATCCTCGCGCGTGATCAGGAAATGAGGGCAGCCCGTTGAGCTGAGGATCACGTCCACTCGGCCCATAGCCTCCCAGATGGCGTCAAAACGGACGGCCAATCCCTTCAGTTCTTGAGCCAGCTCGACGGCCCGGGCGTGGGTGCGATTGCTCACGAGGAGAGTGGATGCGCCTTTGACGGTCAGCCGGAGCGCGGCGTGTTTCCCCATTTCGCCCGCCCCAACGATCAGTGTGCTTTTCCCTTTAAGCGTGCCGAGGAAACCTTCAGCCATCTCAACAGCCGCGGTAATGACAGATGCGCCGGCCTCCGAGATGCGGGTTTCGGAGCGAATGCGCTTGGCAACGTTGAAAACCTTGGGGCAGACCAAATCCAATACGTTTCCGGCCGCGCCGCACGCCTTGGCTTCCTGATAAGCTGACTTCATCTGGCCGAGAATCTGAGGCTCTCCGACGACAAGAGAATCGAGCCCCGCAGCCACACGGAAAAGGTGCCTGACGGCTTCGTATCCCTGGTGGACGTAGAAAAGGTGGGAGAATTCATCGTACGCCGTACCGTAAAAGCTTTTCGCAAATTCGCGAAAACCATCAACCGCGTTATGCCCTTGGGAGCCGATAAGAGCAAACTCGACGCGGTTGCACGTGCTCAGGATGAGCGACTCTTCAATTCCGGGTGTAGCCTGCAGCGCCTTGAGTGCGGCCGCCAGACGGTCCTTTGCGATCGTGAAACGCTCGCGCGCCTCGACCGGGGCTGTCTTGTGGCTGAGTCCTGCCAGAACCAGGTTCACAACTTAAACGTAATGCCTGGCGTAACGCGGGTCTGTGATTTTGGTCACACCGCCGTCATGCTGGGACACTGAGCACCGGACAGGGAGCCGAGCGCACGATGGCTTCTGTCGCACGCCCAAGGTGAACGCTTCCCCAAAAGCGGTGGCGCACCGTTCCCGCCACAATCAGGCTTGCACGGTGTTGTTGCGCTGCGGCGATGATTTCTTGGGCTGGCGTCCCGCGACGCACGTTTTCGGACACCTGACAGCGGCTGCGCGTTTCCGGATCGACCCAATCGCATAAGGTGCGGAGCAAATCCGCATCTGGCGCATCACTTTCACCCGCAGGCGATACGTGTGTCACAATCAAACCCGCCCCGGCTCGTGCGGCGACGGTGGCTGCATGGTTCAGCACCTCGCGCGCGTGCTCGCTGTAGTCTACCGCGGCCAACACCCGGCGGATGGGTTTTGCTGATGCGAGTGCCTTGATCTGCGGGCCTGCGGTCGCTACCGGCACATCGGCTCGGCGCAAGACGCTCTCGGTCACGGATCCCAGCCGAATTCGCGTAAGCCCGCTCCGTCCGTACGTGCCCATCACAAGCAGGCCGGCCTTGGATTTCTTAAGAGTCTCGAGGATAGCCGTCAAGGGGTCGGCCTCCACCACGCTGATCGAACGCGGGACGTTCCAGGGCAAATAACGGCTGGAGAATTCCTCAGTCAAAGCGCGGGCGGCGCGGGCGCTGCGCCGGAGCCGGCTCTTCAAATCCGCAATTTGCGCTTGCGTGAAATACGCGGGCGCCTCCAAGCGTTGCGCGTGAAGCACGATCAGCTCGGAGCTGAAGGACTGAGCCATGCTTTCCGCCAGACGAAGCGCTTGCGCAGAATGCCCGCTGAAGTCGATCGGGCAGAGAATGCGTTTCGGTTCGAATGGGTCCATACAATCTCCATCGCTTTGCGTTGCGAAAAAGTCGACGGATGGCGAAGGGTTATCCTGCGGCTTCGTTCATCATTTTTGTCAACACCTCCTCCACTTCTTCCGCGACGCTACGCAGCTCTGGCAAGTGGAAGAGATCGAGTAAAGCCGTGGGCCGCAACATGGCGAGTGTGACACCGTTGCCCTCGGCAAACATCGAAATCCGGCATGGCAGGGCAGTGGAGATAGCCGCGTTAGCTTCAAGCACTCTTTTCGCCTGCTGTGGGTTGCAGACTTCGAAGATCATGCATTCGCGATCGAAATCCACGCCCTTTTCCTTCATTTTAGCTTTAAGGTCATGCACGGCCATGATTCCAAATTTGTGTCTCTGGCTCGCTGCCTCGAGAGCTTGGGCCGTCTCAGCAAGACTTTTGTTCGATTGCACGCGATAAAACATTTCGTCCTCCTTGTCAGGTGAGCCGCACCTGCAATCAACATTCGCAGGGACTTTTTCACCAAACTGCTAGGCACGAACTCCGAGCTTCCGCAGGATGCTCATCATCGGGCACCAGTTGGTGAATGCGGATTGCATCAGGTTGATCCCTACGAAGCCCGTAAACAAGAACCATTTGGCATTCATGTAGATGCCGAGCAATAGAGTCGCAAGCACAAATGTGCCGGCAATCAGACGGAGCCATCGGTTGATATCCATGTTTTTACTCCTTGGTGGTGTTTGTTCTGGAATCGCCGAGGTTCGCTTCTGCAGACGGCCCCTCTGTCTTCGCACGCCGCCGCCGCGCGTGATAGTAGTAAAGTACCGGAATGGCGAGTTGCGAGAGAAGCGTGGAAGCGATTGCCCCTGCCATCAGCGAGATCGCCAGCCCTTGGAAAATCGGATCTAAGATGATCACAAACGATCCCACTACCACCGCCGCGGCAGTGAGCAAAATGGGCCGGAAGCGGACGGCGCCCGCTTCAATGACAGCTTGTTCCACCGGAAATCCTTGCTCGAGGCGGAGATCTGCAAAATCAACGACCAGGATCGAGTTGCGGACAATGATTCCTGCCATGGCAATAAATCCGATGATCGATGTGGCCGTGAAGAACGCGCCGAGTAAGGCGTGGACGGGAAGGATGCCGATCAGGGTCAGTGGAATAGGAGCCATGATGACTAACGGCACAAGAAAAGATTGGAACCAGGCGACCACGATAATGTAAATCAGCACTAAGGCGACCGCAAAAGCGAGTCCCAGGTCGCGAAAGACGTGAAAAGTGATGCGCCACTCGCCGTCCCACTTCAGCGTAAGGCGGCTGGTGGAGAAGGGATAGTGCGTCCAGTCTCGCTCGATGGAATAGCCCGCCGGCGCACGCAGCCGGTCGAGTGCGTGGCTCATGTTGAGCATGGCGTAGATGGGGCTTTCCGCGCCGCCTGCCACGTCGCCAGTCACGTAAACAACGCTCTTCAGGTTTTCGTGGTAGATCGGCTGCTCGATGGTTGCGTCATCCACCTCGGTGAGCTCGCTGAGCGGGACGAGAGTTCCGTTCCGGGAAACCACACGGAGATCGCCCAGGCTGGCGATCGAGCTTCGGTCGGCCAGCGGCAGCCGTAAAAAGATGTCCACATCCTCGCGCTCCCTGGGCAGGTGAGCCAATCCCGCGACAGTGCCGTGGAGCGCTAGTCCCAGTGTCTGCGCAATCTGCTCCTCACTGACCCCATCGAGTGCCGCCTTTTGCTTGTCCACTGCAAACCGGTACTCCCGCTCCGCCGCTGCGGCCGTCCAATCCACGTCCACCACGCCGGGTGTGTGAAGAAAGATTTTGCGCACCTTGTTTGCAAGAACGATTTGTTGGGAATAATTGGCGCCGAAGATTTCTGCCTCGAGCGTGGCATAAACGGGCGGGCCAGGTGGGATTTCCGCAACCTTCAGTCTCGCGCCATAGCGCGCGCCAATCGGGTCAATGGCGGTCCGTACGCGCTTGGCGATGTCGTGGCTCTGCTCGGACCTTCGATCCTTGGGAAGCAGGTTCACCTGGATGTCAGCCTTGTCAGGACCTTGGCGCAGAAAATAATGCCGGACCAGACCGTTGAAGTTGTAGGGACCGGCCGTTCCTGCATAGACGACGGTGTTCGTGACGTCAGGATCCCGCTCGATTCTCTGAGCAATTTCACGGGTGACACGGGTGGTTTGTTCCAGGGTCGTGCCTTCCGGCATGTCGACAATCACCTGAAACTCGCTCTTGTTATCGAAGGGAAGCATTTTTACCCAAACGATCTTCAATAAGGGCAGAGAAACGGCACCGAGCAGGAGAACGGCAACACCCCCCAGAAACAGATGTCGTACTCGTCGGTTCAAGACGAGTGGAGTGGCGAGCCGGCGGTAAGCGCGCACCGTCCAGCTTTCGGCTTCGCGCTCCCCCGCTTCCATGCCCCGTTCGTTCACCAGCATCCGAATCGCCGCCCACGGCGATACAATTACGGCGATGAACAGCGAAAACACCATGGCCACCGAGGCACCCACCGGGATCGGCCGCATGTACGGCCCCATCAATCCGCCGACGAACGCCATGGGCAGGACTGCCGCAATCACGGTGAGCGTGGCCATTACGGTCGGGTTACCGACCTCGTCCACGGCTTCTGCCGCTACATCCTCCAGGGGCCGATGCCGGTTTTCCGGAAGGTGCATGTGGCGCGCAATGTTCTCGACCATCACAATGGCATCGTCTACAAGGATACCGATGGAGAAGATCAAGGCGAATAGAGTGACGCGGTTCAGCGTGTACCCGTCGATGTAGTAGATGAACAACGTGAGCGCTAGCGTCACGGGCACGGCAGCCAGCACGACGATCGAGGAGCGCCAGCCTAGGGCGAGGGCGACGAGCACCGCTACGGCGAGCGTGGCAATGAGCAGGTGCTGAAGTAATTCGTTGGACTTCGCTTGCGCAGTCCTGCCATAATTGCGCGTTACCGTCATGTGCACGCCGGGCGGAATCACCGTTCCTTCCAGCAAATTCACTTTTTCCAACACGCGGTTGACAACCGTAACCGCGTTCGTTCCCTTTCTCTTGGAAATGGCAAGCGTCACGGCGGGGAAATCGCCGGTAGCGCTCTTTAGGTGGGTTTGTAGCGCTCGCCCCAGGCCAAACAAGACGTAGTCAGAGGGTTCTGCCGGCCCGTCCTGAATGTTGGCAATGTCGCGGAGGTAGACGGGCCGGCCGCCATCCACACCCACCACCGTGCTGCCCACGTCTTCCGCACTGTGCAGAAATTCTCCCGCCGTCACCCGGAACTCCCGGTTGCCCGTGGCAAACTCGCCCGCATGGAGCCGCTGGTTTGATTCTTCAAGGGCGGGAATCACCATGGCAGGAGCAATTTGGTGTGCGGCCATTTTGACCGGGTCAAGTAGTACTCGAATCTCGCGGCGCTGGCCGCCGATCAAGTGCGTGATCGAAACGTCCTGAATGTTCTCGACGCGATGCTGAACTTCCGCCGCGATACGCCGCAAGCTGTAGCCATCGTACTCATTGCTCCAGAACGTCAACGCCAACTGCGGTACGTCGTTAATCGAGCGTGGCTTGATCAAAGGCTTCGACGCGCCCGGGGGGATGATGTCGAAGTGGGAATAGAGCTTGTCGTAGAGCCTGACGACGGCCTGCTCTTCGTTTTCGTTCACTTCAAACCGTACGATAACAAGGCTCAGGCCGGGCTGCGTTGTGGAATAGATATACTGTACGCCCGGAATCTGCCAGATGAGCCTCTCCATGGGCGTCGTAACGCGTTGCTCCACTTCTTTTGCAGTTGCGCCGGGCATGCGCACGAACACGTCCATCATCGGCACAACAATGTTCGGATCTTCTTCCCTCGGCGTTTCCAGGACCGCGAAGACGCCGAGCAAAAGGGCGAAAGCCATGAAGAGCGGTGTCAGTTTGGAGTTAATGAAGAAGCGGGCGACGCGCCCCGCAAGACCGAGCTTCCGGCTGGTCATCTCTCCTCCACGTGCGCGCCTTCGCTCAGCCGGTCAACGTTCGTTGTGGCGATCGTTTCACCCGCTGACAGGCCAGCCAGAACTGCCACCTGGCCGCCGCGTTCTTCGCCTGTTTTCACCAGGCGGAACTGAGCCACCGACCGGCGGCTAATGGCGAATACCCCTTCCAGTTCGCCCTCTTCGACGAGGGATGATTTCGGAACGAAAATTCCCGAGCTCGTGCCGATAGGAATATCTGCGGCGCCGTAATCTCCGGATCGGCATGACGAAGACGAGGGAAACGCAATCTTCACCGTAAAGGTGCGGCTGGATGGATCTGCGGCGGGAACGACCTCTGCCACGCTGCCCTGCATTTTCATACTGCCAATCACCAATGGAATTGCTTCGCCCACTTTCATCAGAAGCTGGTAGTGCTCCGGAACGCTGGCAACGAGACGATAATGGGCTGAGTCTTCGACGGTCAGAAGCGGCGTGCCCGGCATCACGAGCGATCCGGCGTCGACGCCCTTTGCCGTAACCACTCCGTCGATGGGCGATAGAATGCGGGTGTAACTGTAAAGAGTGCGCGCTCCGGCTTCCTTTGCCTCCGCTTGCTGTGCCGCCGCAGTCGTTTGCTTGATTTGAGCTTCGAGTGACGCCACTCTCGCCGCTGCGGCTTTGTCACGCATGGTGGCTTCGTCCAATTCCTGCCGGCTCACGGAGTTCTTCACCCACAATCCCTGGTACCGCCTGAGGGTAATTTGCGCAAGGTGCAGTTCCGCCTGCGCCCCGGTGAGAGCCTGTTCGAAGCCCGCGCTTCCCTGCCGGGCGGCTTCCACTCCTGCCTGAGCGGCGTGCAGTTGCGCCAACACAGCGCGGTCGTCGAGCGTCGCCAACACCTCGCCCTTGCTTACGCGGTCTCCGGGGTTCACCGTGAACTTTTCCACGGTGGCGCTAAGCTGTGCGCCAAGCACGCTGACCGTCTTCGATTGCACGGTGCCCACGGCCTCGTAGTACTCAGGTACGGTTTCTGTCCGAACCTTGAGCGCCGCGACGGGAACCGGATTCGCCGGGCTCTGGGGTTCGGCTTGCGGCGTGCCTCCGCAGGATGCCAGCAGAACGGTCGCTGAAAGGATGAGCGCCGCGGCCTGCAAGTGCTTTTTCATGGTTATGGCTTCAACCCTCTCCCGTTCGACGTCACTGGAAATGCTCTATCCTCAGTTTCTCCACAGCTTGAGCGTTTCCGCTTGCGACCCGAGCTCGCCCGTCGCCAGCTCCAGAGCAGCAACGCTCAGGGCGTAGTCGTAAACCGCATTCAAGTAGTTCCGCCGTGCCGACGTATAGGCGGTTTCGCCTTCGAGCACATCGTTGATGGTCGCGATGCCGGCGCTGTATCGGTTCTCGACGATCTGGAGGCTCGCCCGGGCTTCAGAGGCCGCTGGGCGGGACGCGGCAATTCTTTCGTGGGCAGCTTGAACGTTCAAATACGCCTCGTGGACCTGCAGGCGAATCCGGGATGCCATCTCGTCGCGGATGGCCTCTGCTTCGCGCCTGCGGTAAAACGCGCAGGTCAAACGTGCGCGGTCGGCGCCGCCGTTAAAAATGTTGAAACGGAGTGTAACGCCTGCCGTCCAGTTGCGTCCGCCCACGCCGGCCAAGGCCAAGCTGTCGCGGTCCCATTCCGCAAAGCTGCTCACCGTTGGCAGGAAAGCTTCACGCGACATGGCCACCCCGTTTGCCGCTTGGTTCACCCCTATCTCCGCTTGCCTGTAATCGGGCCGCAGACTGAGAGCCTCCGCTTCCAGTTGCGTGGAGCTGCCTGGCTTGAACTGGTCTTGCGGAAACGACCCGCCCATCGTGTACGTGGCCGTTTCAGGCGCGCCGATGGTTTCGTATAAAGTCGCCCGGGCGATTTCCAGGGTGTCCTCGGCGTCAATGACATCCTGGCGCCGTTGAGCCAATTTGGCCCGTGCGCTCAGCACATCCGACGGAACAGTGAAGCCTTGTTGCTGGCGTGCAAGGGCACGATGAAGATCCGCCTCAGACTGCCGAACCGCGTCTTGCGCCACCCCCAGGCTTTCTCTCTCGCGCAAGACGCCGAGGTACGCCTGAACGGTTTCAAAAACTACTTCCTGCTGAGTTCTTTGTTGCCCCTGCTGCGCGCTCCCAGCTTGTAGCCTCGCGCCGCGGACCCGCCGGCGCGTTTGCCCGGCGTCATAAAGCGGGAGCGAGGCTGCGAACCGGGTTTGGAAATTATCGAGCGGGAGGGGTGTGTTCAGCAGACTGAGCGCGAAATCGGGCGTTGCGAAGCTTCGTTGGGTCAGGAGCGTGCCGAAGACGTAAACGGGATTATCTCCGCGCGTGAATCCTTCAGAGAAATCAACACGCGGATACCATCCTGCTTGTGCCTGCGTAATTCCTCGCGCCACGGCCTGGAAATATGCTACGGAAGCATTCACGGCGGGATTCTTCTTGAGAGCGAGCGCGACTGCATCTCGAAGGGTCAGGGTTGGAGAGGCAGATTGCGCCTGGTCCGCGCTTGCCGGTGTCTCGGCGATTAAACGTGGCACGGCTTCCATCGCGTAAGCCAGTAATAGTGCGAAGAGGGCGGTTGCGGCCGCGCTGAGACGGATGGGCTTCATTCGGCTGCCTCCGTTTGTGCTGCTGGCGCTTTTTTCACGATCTCGAACGTGTGCTCAATTTTTGCGGTTTGTCCGATCATCGCGCCGACAGAGCAGTACGTGGTTTCAGACAGCTCGATGGCCCTTCTTACCGCCTCCGGATCGATCTCGCCTTCCAAATGGTGATGAATTTCGACACGCGTGAAAAATCTTGGAAATTCTTCGCGTGGCTCGCCTTTGAGTTCTACGCTATAACCCGTCACCGTTTGTCGCTTCTTGCGGAGAATGGAGATCACGTCGAACGCCGTACAGCCTCCGAGAGCGAGGAGCACTGTCTCAGTGGGAGTTGGACCAGTATTTCCAGCGTGATCGTCCAAGAGAAAACTGTGGCCGGAGCCTGATTCGGCCCGAAACTGTCTCCGCGGTTCTTCAAGCGTCTCGAGCCGTAATTTGCCGGTTACCATCGATTATTCCTTTCTCGCAGCCGCGATGCCTCCAGCAACCGCTCAGTCCAATTTCTCGCCCTACATTGTGGAAGCGTCTCTGACGCGTATCATGCAGCCACGTTGAGCGTTGCCTCGCTTGAACAAATGCAATTCCCGTAGCAAGGTAACAAGCGGGTTACAGAGTCTTGCTTTTCAGCAACTCTGCGGCTTTTTTGCCGTTTTTCGAACACGAACCGTGGAGTTACAAGACGCCTCCGCGCTGCTTTGCCTTAGCAGGATGCGGAAAAAGTCTTTTGGGGAGTTGACGTAGCGCCGGCTTCCAGCCGGCAACTCGCTTCAATTCAACGGAGGCCGGCAAGATGCCGGCGCACCATTCGCGGCGCCGAGTTTTTCCGCAGCCTGTTTAAGAGATGAAAGGCGTGACCGCCCCGTTGGTCGCAGGGCGCGGATTCAGACGACGCGAGCGCTGGCAGAGGCAAGCTGAGTGCGCGCTGCACGGGTCATGGATGGGGAACGCGATGGCGCTCTCTCGAACAATCTGTCATTTGCTAACCGGCGCCCGGCTTCGGGCAAGGAAGCCGAATCTCAACCTGAAGGCCGTGAGGAGACCGGTTGCGGCACTTCACGCTGCCACCGCATACCTCAATCGAGCTCTTCACGATTGCCAGCCCCAGGCCTGATCCTCCCGTTTCTCGCAGGCGAGCAAGTTCAGGCCGGTAGAACGGCTTGAAGACTTCTTCCAGCTCGCTCTCCGGCAGCCCTGGCCCATGATCGGACACCGTGATGGAAACCGTTCCGTCTACCGCGGTCGCGCGCACTTCGATCGGGCCTGACTTTCCTGCGTACCGGATCGCGTTCCGAACGATGTTGGCGATGGAGCGGAAGAGAGATTCGGGCTGGGCAAGGACACTGAGCCTCTCCTCGATATAGATTTCAATCTGTGCCTGGCCGTTTGCTTCAAGCTGCGCCACGCGCCGAACGGTCTCCGCTACGCTCACGCGGGACAGCGGAGGGGAAGGCGCGCCGATTCCGGCCTTGGAAAATCGCAGGAGCTCATTGATCAGCGCCGACATGTGCTCCACTTCTTCCTTGACGCCCAGAACATATTCGCGCTGCTGGCTATCAGATCTTTGTTCCAGCACCCCGAGTCCAACCTCCATCCGCGCCAGGGGTGAGCACAATTCATGGGCAATATCCCCGAGGAAGCGCCTTTGGCCTTTCACAAATCCTGAGAGACGCTCCGCCATGTGGTTGATGGCTTCGCTGAGCTGCCCGAGCTCGTCCCGCCGCCTGATGGACAACCGCGTTTCCAGCCGACCCATGGCGAGTGCTCCGGTGGCATCCGTGATCTGCGAAATAGAGCGAGTGAGGCCCTGAATGAGGGGAAGCCAACAAGCGACCGACACGATCAAGACAGCGCCGACCACCGCAAGCCAGGCCCTATAGTTGAACAGTAATCCGTTGGTCCACAGAGAGCTAAACGACCACAACAACGCGCCCCGTTGTGGCCGTACGGCAGACGCTCGCCAAATGGGTATCCGGGCGACAATCCAACATCGCGTGGGGCGCCGAGTCATGATCAAAAGCACGTGAGACGGAAGTGGCCGCGCGTCCATCTTGGCTGCCGATCCCCGTTGCGAAGCGCTCGCACGCTTTCGCGGGAGAATACCGCCCTCGAGCGCAGCGAGGACGCGGGCAGGAGGAGAAATCCGCGAGCCGGCAAGCTGCGCGCCGTTGCTGCTGAACAGGTAGCATTGCCCGCCATACGCCGAGCCGTATTGAGCCATTAAACCGTTCCACTGCTCGGGACGAGTCGCCGGCAATTCCAGAGCAATCAGCCGGGACGTGGCGAGAATGCGATCCCGGCCCGGGCTAAGCAGAAACGACTTCAGGTCAAATCGATATTCCAGGCGTGCAAATGCAGCGAAGACCAGCAGCAACAGCAGAAGGTTCAGGAGGGCAAGCAACAGGATCTTGACGGAGATTGAAATCCGCTGGGTCATCAATCCGCATCCGTTCCAGGCCGTCGCATCGTATAGCCGACGCTCCGGATAGTGGCGATAAATTTCGGGGCCTTTGGGTCATCGCCGAGTTTTCTGCGCAATGAAGAAATGTGCACGTCGATCGAGCGGTCGAATACCTCAAAGTTCCGGTCCGTCACTTCCAAAAGCAACTGCTCTCGTGTCCTTACGCGGCCGGCAGCGCGAGCCAGTGACAGCAGCAAGTCAAACTCGATCGCGGTCAACACCAGTTTCTGATCGCCCAAAGCTGCCACGCGCGCTTCGGGATCCAGGTGAAGATCGCCCACTACCACGCTCGGCATGCGCGCCTCTTCCTGCAATCGCGCCGCGGTGGAACGGCGAATCACCGCGCGGAGCCTGGCCAGCAGCTCGCGTGTGGAAAACGTCTTGGGAAGATAGTCGTCCGCGCCGAGCTCCAGCCCGACGATGCGATCGGGCTCCTCTCCCCGTGCGGTCAGCATCAGAACCGGAACGTTGGATTTACTGCGCAGCTCGCGCAGGAGGTCAAAGCCGTTCATGCCCGGTAGCATCACGTCGAGCAACACAGCAGAAAACTGCCCGTTCGCTGCGAGATCCAGACCTTCAGCGCCGTCATTCGCCTCCGTCACCTCATATCCAAGCGGTTCCAGGTAGTCGTGGATGAGGTGGCAGAGCTTTGTATCGTCATCGACGATAAGAATCCGAAGGCGTGAATCGTCCGATGTCTCCGAGCGTGGCACTGAAGTGATCCTGGGCGTATTCTAGCACTGCCGCCGACCAAACCCTGACCACTTTTACCATTGCTTTACAATCTGGCCGCTTCGGTCGAACACCGTTAATGCCGGCAAGTTTTACTTCACCTTCACAATTTTCCCCCAACCGCCACATAAATCCTTTACTCAGGGATGTTGAACTGTCCTTGCGAAGGAAAGTTCGCGCCATCGCTTGGCAGCCCGAGCGATGGAACTAAACTTCAAGGAGATTTTTATGAAGCAGATTCGAAATCTTGTTGCAGTGGGGATGTTAGGCTCGGCGCTCCTGGCGGCTGGAGCCTTCACTAGGGCGCGCGCGGAAATGGACCAAGTGACCGGGACCTTCACCTTGCCCTTTGACGTTCGGTGGGCCGCCGTAAGTTTGCCGGCTGGAGATTACTCCTTCAGTCTGGAAACCACGGATTGGGGCGCGCACCTTCTACACCTCTATCATGGTCGGGAGGGAGTGGCGCTCATCATGAGCCAGGGTCACGACGCGAGCTTTTCGGGCCAAAGCTCGTTGAGGGTACTCCGGGAGGGCAACCGTTACGCCGTTGCCGATCTGGATCTGCCCCAGGCCGGCATCGTCCTTCACTACTCTCTGCCGAAGTCGCTCGAGCGGCAGGCTGCCCGAGAGCGCGAAGTCTCGCAGAATATTCACGTGACGGAGCTAGGCCCGCGAGGGCGCGCGTGAACGTATGCACCGGCGCGGGCAGGCCCTCGTGCCTGCCCTCGACGGCTCCGCGTTGATGGCCGGCCGTGTGGGTGTAGGATCTGGCGCCATTTGTTTGCAGGAGGGAATCCTGCACCCTGCTCATTTCAAATACAGAGGAAGGGACCAGGCGGGGTTGAGCTTCAGGACATACTCACTTTTTAGGAGGCTTTTCAGGATTTCTGTCAATTCTGGCTGGTCTTTCGCAACCTCGTAAGCGGCCAGAGCAAAGTTCGTCTTCGGATCCGGGACAAAGAAAATAAGCGGATAGTCGATTGTAGCGAATGGATTCCCCCCATAGTCGCTATGCTGGACCACGTCGCCTCCCTTGGCCTTGCACTCGCGATTCAGTTCCGCTCGAATCTTGTTGATCGTGAGGGAGATATTGCCGAGGTGCGGGTCCTCTTTCTCTCGGGCGGTCTGGACAAGCTGGTCCTTATCCCGCCAGATCAGCTCGGCTGCCTTCGCTGCCTGCGTCACTACGTTTCCGGACGGACGGAGCGGACTGGCGTCGATCCCGAACTGCTGGGTGAGCCTCTGCATGCGAGGTCCCTGGCCGGATCCCATAACGAGAGTCGCGCGAAGGGGCATGGGCCTGTCTGCCACTCCCGAGGGCCCCAGGGAGGAATGTGGGAAGACGCACCAGAGGTCGTAATCACCTGCCACGGCAGCCTTCACCCCCAGGCTCGTTGAAGCCTTGGGGTTGGTCATTCCATTCACGGGCCGAAGGTTTGGCACCTTGGGAAAATCCGCCAGGAGCTGATTGCGGTACCAGGAAGGCAGCCCTTCCTGCTCGCGTTGGTAATAGATCCCCCACATGTCGGTATCGCATCCGGGCGGAGCCTGTTGGGGGATGCTCTTGTGATGCTTTACCAAGGTGAATCGATAGGACGAACCACTGTCCGGCGCTGCCGCAACCTCGCACTGATCCGCATCGCGGCTTACCACCGCCACGATTTGGTGATCGATCAGCTTTTGCAGGCGTTCGTCGCTGATGAACAACGGCGCGCACTTCGCGCCGTGCTCGAAAGCCTTCTCGATGTCGCGCTGCTGGTCCTCCAGCTTCTGTTTGCCTTTTGTGAAGCGGGGATCTTCGGGCACAAATCCCGCCATTGGTCCCCAATCACAGGTCTTGGCCTTGATGTGAAAGCCTTTGGCAGCGTACCCCTCGAGCACCAGGTCGGTGCAGAGAGGATTCAGTTCGCGCGAGGATATGACCATCTTGTTTCGACACGCGACACGTTCAAACGCTTCGATATGGACCCTCGGGAACCCCGCGGTAGCGTCGTACTCAGGCATTTTGGACATAGCGCACATTCTGGCCCGCAGAGCCGGCAAAGTCAAACGGAGCGAGCCCACCGGCCTGAAAATCCGCGGCCGACATGCCGGCAGGCGGCTTGACGGCGGGCGGAAGCTACAACACCCTCCGTGCGCATGCCGTGGCCTCCTGCGCCCAGGAAGACCACTCTGCTGCTTCGTGACGGTCGCGGACTTTAAGCTTGTGGTAAACGTTTGCGAGGTGGAATTTTACCGTGCTCTCGCTGATGTGGAGGATCGTGGCAATCTCCTTATTGGAGAGCTTGCGCTCGAGCAGCTCGAGTACTTCAGCTTCCATCTTAGTCAACGCGCGCCCTTCTCGGGTCCACATCGACCTCAGGTAACCTGCGTACTCCCTGAGAGCCTCTGCCCGCGCCCATGTCTGGCCCGCTGCGACAGCCAGAATAGCTGGCGCGAGCTGCACATCCGCCTCTTCACAACCGACGACTCCGTCTATCCCTGCCGAGAGCAGCTCCCGCTGCTTGCCGGCCGGAAGCGGCCTGCTTATGGCCAGGATGCGGCCTTTGCGGAATCGAGCCCGCAGGGTCCTCACGTACTGATTTGGAGGCGCCTCCAGCTCCGGGACGTGGAGCAGAAAGACGACTCGCGTCCCATCTGCTATGAGAGTTTCGGCCCCAGGCTGGTTTTGACGAACCAGGCGAATGCCCGTGCGCCCCCTCAGCAGGTGGGCTATGTACCGCGAGCCAAGGCAGTTGCTTCCGACAATGCAAGCGATGACCTGGCGACGCGGAGCCATATCCCTCCTCCCCGTCTCATCGGCAGAACGCTCATCCTTGTTGCGGTCATTCCCGCCGGGCGGGCCGACCGATGGCCGAGACATGATGACACACTGAGGCCTCCTTCTGAACCTGTCCGCCCGGCCAGCTAGCCGTGGCTGGGTTAAGTACCTGGCCACCAGGATAGTAGACAGCACGTGGTGAGTTCTGGTAGGCATTGAACTGCAAATGATCGGAAGCTTCGCCACAAACCGAATTCAGCGAAAACCAAACTCGACAAGGAGGAATCTATGTTCACGCATAGCCGTTTTGTTGGCGCCATCGTTCTTCTGCTCACCCTCAGCCCGCCAGGGTAGCGTCAGGCACGGAGCAAAGCTACAAGTTTCCCAGTCCGAACGGGACGTTGGAATGGACCGTCGCCACTACGTCGGGGACCTGCGGGCCTAACGGTTCCTATTCTTTCACTGAGTGGACGTTCAGCGGCTTCACCTACGTCGATGCCTGGGGAAACGACTATCCCCTCCAGGCAGGCGCTGCGGCGGTTTACTTCAATTCGCCGGGGCTGCCGTACTGCCCGCCCTCCGGGGCCATAAGCGCCACGACGCCGCTCTACCTGGGCACTGCCGAAATCATCGATTTCTACGTCGGCGCCGGGTCGGGAACAGCAAGCGCCGCCTCGCTTCCGGTTCCGGGGTACGTCAACCCGAAGTACGCCGTTGTCGATGTCATATATGCGCCGCCCGGCACCACGAGCAGCGTAACCTACACGAACGACACGGTCGTTGGCAACACTGCGTCGACGTCAGTCTCATTCACGAGTTCAGACTCGGTGAGTTCTTCCTTAACCGCGAGCGCCGGGCTGGGCATCCCCGGATTCACGGATACGGTAACGACAACAGACTCAAATGAGTACACGCAGGGGGAATCCAGCTCTTCGTCGGTCGCCACCAGCCTGAAGGCCTCTTACGGCATCACCGTTTACGGCTGCACCACCGGGCTGAGCCACGCTTGTGACTACATTAACGTTTGGTTGAATCCGATAGTCCAGTTCGGCGTTGTGCCGAATTCGAATGTCGCCAATTGGTTTGGCTATGGATTCGACGAGAATGATCCCGCTAAGGAGATTGACGTTGTCCCGATCCAGTTGGACTGGATCCAGGACCCTAGCACGATGCCCGGCTATGCGAAAACGGAGACCGGCCGCTCCTGGGCGCTGGACAACATGGATGGCTCAGGCCCGGCGCTTACGTCAACCGACCTGGACAACATCGCGGCGGCGGATCCGTTTTCGAATGCGAGTTACACGCCAGTGCTCGGCTCCGATTACACCACCACTGACGGACGCTTCACGCAGTGTCACATGACAGGCTGCAACACTACAATCTCCTACGTGCCTGATATCGCGTACGCCTACACGCAAGGCTACTCCACAACCTCAACCAGCAGCGAGACGGCAACGTACTCGTATTCCGAGACGTTTTCCGAGGAGTCAAACATCAAGGGCAGCGAGTTCGGCGATACGTTCGGCGCGGACTTGAAGAGCTCGACGTCGCTCACGTGGACGAATATGTTCAGTCAGGCGACGAACAACTCAAGCAGCCATACGGCGAGCTTCACAATAGGCCCCGCGCCGTCCGGCTATAACGGACTGAATGACTTCGTTGTGTTTCAAGATAACCTTTACGGCACTTTCATGTTTAACCCGGTGGACTGAGCCACGGGGCTGAAGGATGAATCAAGCGGGGGCAGGGGCGAGGGTCAGGTCCGCCGCCTGTGTCGCCACTGGGCCGCGCGCTCTCTGGGTGCGCCCTGGGCCTGACGCGGAGCCCCATTAGCGGTAAAATGCAGGGGTTGCTGGCCGTGCAGGCAGGCACGGCGCCCGGGACTGCGGCCGCCGGCGCGGAGCTTCCAGCGCGGGTTCAGGGAGGGTAATGCGGGGACTCGCATTTTTGATATGTTGCTTATTTGCAGGCTTAGGCACGGCCGTCGCAGCTAACCCCGTGCCGTTCGTGAATCAGCCGCTGGTTCCTGCGGATGCCGCACCGGGCGGCGGAGCGTTCACGCTTACGGTAAACGGCACGGGGTTCGTTTCCGGGGCAACGGTCAACTGGAACGGCCGGCCGCTGTCGACGGTGTTCGTCTCGCCTTCGCAGCTCACGGCCGCCGTCTCGGCGGCCCTCATTGCCGCGCCAAACACGGCCTCTGTAACCGTGACGAACCCCGGAACGGGGGCCGCTTCCAACGTCGTCTATTTCCCCATCGCTCAGCCAAGGTCACAGCTCGCATTCACCAGCGCGCTGGCTTCGCCTATTACTCTGGGAACGCCGACCACGCCCCACGTGCCTATGGCAATTGCGGCCGCTGATTTTAACGGCGATGGGAAACTGGATCTGGCAGTGGCGCTGCTCGGCAACCCAAGCGTGCTCCAAGTGTTGCTTGGAAACGGAAACGGAACATTTGCGGTTGTCCCAACCCAGGCAACAGTCGGAATGAGACCGACGGCGGTTGCCGTCAGCGATTTCAACGGCGACGGCAAGCCCGATCTGGCTGTCCTGAACGCCGCCCCTGCACCGAACGAGCAGACGACGCCGGACATCTTCAACAGCGTGAGCGTCCTATTGGGCAACGGTGATGGAACCTTCACCAATGCCCCCGGCTCGCCCGTGTCCGTTGGCTTCGATCCCATTGACGTGGCCGTGGCGGATTTCAACGGTGACGGCAAACTCGACCTGGCTGTGCTTGGCGACGGCATAGACCTCGTAACCGGTAACAATGTCGATGCTACGCTTACAATTCTGCTCGGCAATGGGGACGGGACGTTTACGCCTGCCCCCGGCTCGCCCGTTGATTTGGGCATTAAAATTCTCCCGTCCGCCCTCGCGGTTGGGGACTTCAATGGTGACGGCAAACTGGATTTGGCGATTGCGAACTTCGCCACCAGCACGGTCACGATCCTGCTGGGAAACGGAGATGGAACGTTCACGCAGGCGCCCGGCTCACCTGTAACCCTCACCGTTACCGTCGAGCCGGAAGTCATGGCTGCGGGAGATTTCACCGGCAACGGCAAGCTGGATTTGGCTGTGGGAGGCTCCTATGGCTACAGCATAGACACGCTGCTTGGAAACGGCGACGGAACGTTTACCGAGCAAACCACATGTTGCGGGATCATCGAAGACACGGGGACGATGTTGACCGCTCTCAGCCCTTTCGCCATGGAGATTGGCGATTTTTACGGCGATGGGCATCTGGACCTGGCGATGGGGCTCGAGTGGATCAACACGAGCTTTGTCACCTTCGTGCACGGAAACGGAGATGCCAACCCGGTTTTTACCCGTAGCGATTACTCCACGCTCACTTATGACATCCCGGCCTCCGTCGCGGTAGGCGACTTCAATAATGACGGGGAGCTGGACGTGGTCACCGGCGCGGACCCCTCCAGCCAGATTGCGGTGCAGCTCCAGATGCCCTCCCAACAATCTCCGGATTTCGCAATCGCGTCGACAGGCAACAGCACGGCGACCGTTTCGCCGGGTGGCACGGCAACCTACAGCGGCATCCAAATTTCCTCGCTGAACGGCTTCATTGGCGATGTGTCATTCAGTTGCTTCGGCCAGCCGGTCAATGCCACGTGCTCAGCTTCCGTGCCATCCGCGTTTATCGTTGCGGAGTCGACGGCCACGGTCACGCTGACGGTCCAAACGACCGCTCCCACCCAGGGCGGGGTTGCTCTGCCCGTTGCGGGGCCGGGCCGCTGGATAGCGGCCCCGCTAGCGGCGCTGTTAGCGCTCATGTGCATTGCCACGGTAGGCCGGATCCAGCCAAGACGCATCCCTCGGCGCGTCCGGGTGCTGGCGCCGCTTGGGGTGCTGCTCGTCTCCGTGGTTTTACTGGCCACGTGCGGCTCAGGAGGCGCCTCGGGTTCTTCAGGTTCGGGCCTGGTCGGCGGGACGCCGGCCGGGACCTATCAAATCGTTGTAGAGGGCACGTGGGGCCAGATTGTGCACTCAACCACCGTCACTCTGACGGTTAAATAGGAAGCCCATCGGGCTGAAGGCGGCAACTAACTCCGGTGACCCGACGGACTCAAAGTTCGAGTACGCCGGTTCTCGTCACGGTTGCCGGTTAAATTCCAACATCAATACGTCAAGGTCGCATAGGATTTCTCACAACCGTTGCAGGAACCGCTCCTCCCTGTTGCTTTCCCAATGAAATTGTGCGATGCTTCTGTTGGAAACCAAATGGATGAGCCAAAGCAAAAAAAAAGAAGTCCTCCAGGGCACATTGGCGCTGATGGTCCTGAAGACGCTCGATGTGCTGGGGCCGATGCACGGTTATGGGGTTGCGCGCCGCATCGAGCAGATCAGCGGAGACCTGCTCGCCGTGAATCAAGGCACGCTTTATCCCGTCCTGTTAAGGCTCGAGCAGGAGGGTTCAATTACCTCGGAGTGGGGAACCTCGGAAAACAACCGCAAGGCGCGCTTCTACAGGCTCACCCGGCAGGGACGCAAACAGTTACAGGCGGAGAAGCAGGACTGGGATGAGACCGCGGCGATTATCGCCCGCTTCTTTGCCGTGAGCGCTGAGGATTTGAAATGAAGACGCTGAGGCGATTCATGAAGCGGCTCACCTGGTGGGCGACGACCGGGGAACATGAAGAACGGTTGCGAGCGGAAATTGAGACGCACATCGCCTTGCAAACGGAAGATAACCTTCGCGCCGGTCTCGATCCGGACGAGGCGCGGCGCCAGGCGGTGCTGAAGTTCGGCGCGGTCGAAGCAATCAAAGAAGACTACCGGGACCAGCGGGGGTTGCCATTCATCGAGGCCCTGCTGCACGACGCGCGCTATGCGCTGCGCCGGTTGCGGAAGTCCCCCGCATTCACCGCGACGGTTGTGCTCACGCTGGCCCTGGGCATTGGCGCTACCACCTCGATTTTCACTTTGGTCTACGCCGTACTCATGAAGTCGCTGGCCGTGGCGAATCCCGCCCAGCTCTATCGTGTCGGCAGGCAAGCCCGTTGCTGTTACTGGGGCGGATACAGCCAGGAAAATGAGTTTTCCATTTTCTCGTACGATTTATACGAACACTTTCGCGATCACACCCAGGGCTTTGCGGAATTGGCGGCGTTCCAGGCTGGCGAATCCCTGCTCGGTGTGCGGCGCTCCGGCGCGAGCGCGCCAACGCAAGCCTATCCCGGAGAGTTTGTTTCCGGCAATTACTTCATCATGTTCGGCATCCGCGCGTATGCAGGCCGGCTGGTGACCGCGAGAGACGATCAACCCAATGCTCCGCCGGCCGTTGTCATGAGCTATCGACTCTGGCAGCAGAGGTATGGATCGGATCCATCCGTCATCGGCGGCGTCTTCGACATAGACGGTAAGCCTTTCACGGTGGTGGGAATCACTCCCCCAGGCTTCTATGGCGACGCGCTGCGCATCCATCCGCCTGATTTCTTTCTGCCGCTCGGGACTGAACCCTACCTGGGCGCTGCTGGTGATATTCATCAGCCTGACCAATACTGGTTGGATTTGATCGGCCGCATCCGGGGCGGCGCGAAGCCCGTCGCGGTCGAGGCCCAGATGCGCGTGGAGCTGAAGCAATGGCTGCGCTCGCACTGGGGCGACATGAGCGCCAATGATCGCGCGAAGTTTCCCGAGCAGACCCTGTTCTTGCGCCCTGGAGGAAGCGGCATCACCAGCATGCGCGAGCAGTATGAGCACTGGCTTCAGATCCTGATGACGGTTTCGGGATTCGTCCTCCTCATTGTCTGCGCGAACGTCGCCAACCTCATGCTCGTTCGCGGAATGGAGCAGCAGCGGGAGATCGCGCTGAAAATCGCACTCGGGGCGCAAGCGCGCCGGCTGGTGCGGCAGGCGCTTGCTGAAAGCATCCTGTTCTCGCTCGCTGGAGGCGCTGCGGGTTTGGCGATCGCGTTTGCCGGGACGCGCTTGATCCTGCATTTTGCATTTCCTCCAGCCGGCGGTTTGGCAGGCGTGCCCATTAACTCATCGCCTTCCATGCCCGTGCTGCTCTTCGCTTTCGCCGTTTCGTTGATCGCGGGACTCGTGTTCGGCGTCACACCCGCATGGATGACCACGCGGGTGGATCCGATTGAATCGCTTCGCGGAGCAAGCCGGTCCACCGCCCGCACGGGATCGCTTCCTCGCAAAACACTCGTGGTTTTCCAGGCGGCGCTCTCCTTGGTATTGCTTGCCGCTTCCGGACTGCTGGCTACGGCTGTTCACAACCTCGAACATCAAAACTTTGGCTTCGTGCAGAAGCGCCGCACCATCGTCAGCATTGACGCGAGCCTTGTCGCCTATCCCATGGACCAACTCACTTCCCTCTACACGCGCATCCAGGATTCGTTATCGAATGTTCCCGGCTTCTCGCATGTAGCGCTCTGCAAGTACTCACCGCTGAACGGCAACAACTGGGGCGCCGGCGTTTGGATCGATGGGCGTCCGGCGCCTGGGCCCAACGACGATGACCTTGCTTTTTGGGATCGAGTAACACCGGGCTATTTTAAGGCCATCGGAACTCCCATCATGCAGGGACGCGGCATCTCCGCAGATGACACCGCCACTTCGCAGCACGTGGCCGTAATCAATGAGGCTTTCGCACGCAAGTTTTTCAGGCACGAAGACGCCATCGGAAAGTATTTCGCGCAGATCGGAATGGGAACGTCCCACCAGTACAGAATCGTAGGCATCGCTCAGAATGCCCGGTATTTCGACGACTTCGCGGAGCCCGTGGGTCCGATGTACTTCCTGCCGGAAGCGCAGCACGACCATCTCCCAAAGACCGGACAAGACGTCGATCCAGGCTCCCATTTCCTTGACGATATTGTCATCGTCACCCGCCCGGGCGCTACCGTGTCCTCTTCACCGGTTCACCAGGCCATCGCATCCGTGGATCCCAACCTGCCCGTCCTTTCCATCCAGCCCCTCCGTGCGCAGGTGGCAGGTAACTTCCGGCAGCAGCGCCTGATTGCACAGCTCACTTCGTTCTTTGGAATCCTTTCGCTGGTTTTGGCTTCGATCGGGCTCTATGGAGTCACGGCTTATAACGCCGGGCGGCGGACGAGCGAGATGGGCGTGCGTCTGGCGTTCGGCGCCACTCCCAAGCAAGTGGTAGCGCTGATTGTTCGAGGAGCTTTTGCGCTGGTCGGCGCTGGTCTTGTGATTGGATTGCCTCTGGCTCTGATCGCCGGACGATTTCTTGGCAGCCAACTTTACGGACTGAATCCGTATGACCCGTTGGTGATTTGCCTCGCGGTCCTGACCTTGACGTTCGTGGCGCTGGTTGCGTCGTTCATTCCGGCCTTGCGAGCAAGTCTGATTTCTCCTTCCGAAGCGCTACGAACCGAATAGGATTCCCTTCAGACTTTGTCGAGTCAGAGCGAAACTGGACGCAGAACACCTCTTCCGCTGAGGCGCCGTGCTTGGCGCATTTGCTCCTGTTTCCATCGTCCCAGTGAAAGCCTGCGATGGCGTCTTCCACCGGTCGATACTAACGGTTGTACATATAAGTGTCAGTACATCGCAAGGAAGGGGCTTGCATGGCTATGGTGCAGCTCTGCCGCCTGACGTGCGGAAAGGCTTGCCTTTCCGAGAGCGTCAGTGACCGAATTATTTAGGGCGAGGCTGCGCCTCGCTCCGAAGTTTCTCCATTTCACACGCCGTTTCCTGGGCGCTCCGGCAACCCCTTCGGTACCCCTGTATCAGGGCATGACTTCAGTCATGCCGCAGTGCGTCGTAAATTCCAACGGCTTTAGCCGCTGGCGCGCGCCCAGGGGTTTACCAAGGTCTCTGCAATGCCCGGTGCTACAATGGTGTGGCAATGAACGTGCGCGTTGAGCAGGCTTTGCGGGACTTCAAGGAAGGAGACGGAGATGGCGCCGAGCGAGTGCTGGAATCATTGGCCTCCAGCGCGTTCTCGTTTGCCATGAAAGTGTGCGGCAATGCCGAAGATGCTCGGGATATTTCTCAGGAAACGCTGATGCGCCTCGTTCCGGCTCTCCATCGATTCGATAGCGCGAGCGCTCTGGGCGTGTGGCTGTACAAAGTGGCGCGTACCCGCTGCCTGATGAGCCGGAGGGTCAGCAAATTTGCTCCTCGGCGCACCATCTCTCTGAGCGATCTCATGCCGGACGCAGATCACGGCGCCGTCGCCGCCCGGTGGCCTGAGAGCCCGGAAACCATCGTGCTGAAAGAGGAAATGCGCGAGCAACTGGAGCGGGCCGTACGCCTGCTCCCGAAGCCTTATCGTCTCGTCCTGATCCTCCGGGACATGGAGCAGTTGGATACGCAGGAGACCGCTCGTGTTCTCGGTCTCTCGACGGCAAGCGTCAAGATGCGACTGCATCGAGCGAGGCTGTTTGTTCGCAACGCGCTCGATAGCTATTTCCGCTCGGATTATGGCTCGACGAAATCCAAGAAGACTGCCCGATCAAAATTGTAGAAAGCTCTTCGCTGCCCTTTCCGAATTTCTCGATGGCGAATTGGCGCCGAGCCGTTGCCGGGAGCTTGAGCTGCATCTTAAGAATTGCGATAACTGCGGCGAATTTATCCAAACGCTCAAGACATCCATCGAGGCTTGCCGCCACTATGGAGCGGCGGGTCGGATTGAGCTGCCGCCGGAAGTAAAATCTGCGCTCCGCTCCGCGCTGGCCGGCTGCAAGCGGCCGGAAAGAACGGAGTATCACTGCCGATTGGCGCGAAAACACTGAACTCTGTGATGCCGGTCACAGCGGGAAACCGAGGAGAGGCGCACAATCAGAATGCGACGGAGCGGCTTGAGTCAATGAGCCGTTCACGACGAATGATGAATCGAGGTATGGTCTCGATGCATCGGCATCGCCTTTCTTGCGGGAATAACCACACGCCTGGCCGAATTTCCAGGCGCTGGAAAGTCCTCGCAACCAGGTCACGGATCGGGAGGTTCCCATGTATTTGGCTCCTTACGTTATTTCGTGGATCGTTCTGGCGGCAGTGGTCGGCGTCTTGGCGGTGTTCCGGCTGAGGGCTGGGGAGCACGAGGATCTGGCCATCCATCTGGACCCGCGAGAGTCGTTTGCCACGACGATGCAGGCGCAGACCTCGCGGCGAA
>JASHON010000008.1 GCA_030041095.1 Terriglobia bacterium | reverse complement strand
CGATATCGCCTTGGTGTAAGAATCTATCGCTTCTTGATACAAATGGACTTCCTCGCCAATTAAGCCTGCCGTGCTTCCGCCGCTGGCATCTGCTTTCAACACTTCCTTCGTCGCTTGATCGGCTTGGCGTTCATAACCCTTTCCAACTTCGAGGAAGTGCGGAGTCGTCTCGCTCGCGGCAGTCGGCGTTGAAATTGGCTGGCTCGTTTTTGACTCCATCGACGTGCCGAATTGTTCTGTTGGAGTTGAGTTGATTCGTGGTTTTTGGGAATAGCCAGCGACGCTGTTGGAGCTCGCCGCATTAATCTGGAAGGTCACCGGCAGCGAATGCTGAAGAACAACCGCGCCTTGTTTTGCATTTGGGTTAAGCAGAGGGAAAATATAAGAAACTGTGCGCTGTGCCTTCGGCAGAACTTCAACCACGATCTGTTTTACGATACGCCGGTCGGCCTCGGACATTGCGCATAGCCTGTCTTTGTAACCAACGGCCACGAAATCGTTCAACCGCGCCCCGGCGAGCAATAGCGATAAATCGCCAATCCTGAAAGTTTGAGTCTTCTCTGTCGGGTTGTCTATCACTAACTGGAGCTCTATCAGCTTGGTCTTGGCATCTTTGGATTCTACTTCCCCGGCCAGAAACGTTGCTCCCGCGGACATGGAAATAGCTGGCATGCCCCCTCCGCCACCGAGAGGACTCTGAAACGGTGCGGGCACTGATATGTTTGCGCCCCCGCCAACATACACTTGGAATTTTGTTGCCACGGCGACCGAGGTGACACTAACCTTGAGCGGCGTCACATGCACGGCCAGGGTTTTCGGTGCATTCGCCTTGGGTTTCTGCGCGTACACAGAGAAGTGGACCGCAGCAAGGGCCAGTGCCATGACTGAGGTCTTTTTCAACCTACGTCTCCATGTTTGTTGGTTTTGATGTTTGTAGGTTTTTTGATTTCTCAAATTCATGTTCACCCCTCTGCGGACAAATGCACTCTGTCGCTCTCCGCGTCCTGGAACAACGCGCGTAGGCGGCGCAGGTTGCACGTCACAAAAAATGCCGGTTCGATAAAACCAATAACCGGCGCAGGCGCGATATCGCCCAAGCCTACATGCCGCAGAGTTGAAAAACAACTCTGCGCTACTTGCTCTTCCTTCTCTCATTTTGGTAGTTAATTTTCAGAGTTTTGGGTCAGACGTGTTTTCAGCAATTCGCTCAATGGTGGCCTAACGATCCAAAGCCGAGCCAGAGCCGGTAGCGTAGACTTCGCGCTTTCCGAACTCTGTGGCTTTTATATAGAACCTCACCAATAAGTCACGACAGGCCGCAGAGTCTCAAAAACAGAGACTCTGCGCTACCTCTGGCTCGCGTTATTTATGCGCTGGCTCTTAGCAAGTTTCCGAGGGTGCACACATCGCAAAATGCGCGGTGTATGCGCCACCCACGAATGGGCGCCTCGTTCCTCCTGCGACTACCACTGAATGTTGTCCCGGCGAGACAGTCATTAATTGAAAAGTGTTATTTGCCAACGGTTCCCAGACTTGGCCATCCAAGAACACATGGAGCATGACGGCACTGCCGGCGAATCCACGGCGACAGACATATACGCTCGCCTTGCCAGATTTGGGAGTAAAATCCCTATTTGCGGGATAAGAACGAAACTCATCTAGCCAGGGTGGTAAATTAGAAGAAAAATTGCCGAGGGTTGCCTGGGCATTCGCGACAGTGCGCCCGCAGAGAATGAGTGCGCTGATGGCACTTGCGAAAACTGCAACGAGAAATAAGGTTTTGTTCCTTTTCATGTTTTGTTTTCCATTTGTGGTTTGACGCGCTTTCGTGGCCTAACGATCCAAAGCTGAGTCACGGCCACTGGCGGCCAGGTCACTCCGAATGTAATAATGACATCCAATTTTCATCGCCCAATCGAAAACTCAAGGGGCGGTCGGCGTTGGCTTCAGCGCGGTGTTAGGCCACACGATCTCACGATTATTTTTTCCCTCCATGCTGGCGCAGCAATTTCGCCATGTCCTTGTGGCCATTATCTATCGCGAGATGCAGTGGCGTACGGCCTCTGTTATCCTTGGCATTGACATCAGCGTTTTTGGCAAGCAACAATTCGGCCACGTCCTCGTAACCATTGGCCGCCGCCCACTCCAAAGGCGTCTGACCTTGGTTGTCCTTGGCATTGACATCGGCATTGTTGGCCAACAGCAATTCCACGACATCCGCGTGATCTTTGCCTGCCGCTAACTCCAACGGTGTATTGCCTACGTTATTCTTGGCACTGACATCGGCTCCATGCGCTAGCAACAACTCAGCCACATCCCTGTGGCCATTCATCGCCGCCACGTGCAAAGGCGTTACGCCGTCGACCCCGCTGGCATTGACATTAGCTTTGTTGTCCAGCAGTAATTCCGCTACGTCCTTGTAGCCAAAGGCCGCCGCAAACCTCAAAGGCGTCTGACCGTGGTTGTCCTTGGCATTGACATCCGCTCCATGCGCTAGCAACAACTCAGCCATATCCCTGTGACCATTTATCGCCGCCCAGATCAAAGGCGTCTGACCGTAGTTGTTCTTGGCATTGACATCGGCATTGTTGGCCAATAGCAATTCCACGACATCCGCGTGATCTTTGGCTGCCGCTAACTCCAACGGTGTATCGCCTACGTTATTCTTGGCACTGACATCGGCCCCGTGCGCTAGCAACAATTCAGCCACATCCTTATGGCCCCTTGCCGCCGCCAGGTGCAAAGGCGTTGCGCCGTTCCCATCTTTGCTAAAGGCTAAATCAGGATTGTTTTTGAGCAACGCCTGGACCTTTTCCAAGTCGTCAGTCTTGGCAGCGTCAATAATGGCGGTTTGGCCCGCGGTGGTGTTAACCGCAGCAGGTGCGACCGTTGACGCGGTGGCGGACTGCTCCATAAATCTGACCTTCATCCCACCACCACTGCTTTCGATTGCCTCCGCTCCGTATGCCGAACTGCTTGTTACGAAAAGCTTCAGCTTCGGATCTGGCCCGGTCTCGCTAAACAACCCTTCCCAATTACCATTGCCAATCATGCGCAGACTCAGTTGTGAGCCGCAAATTATATATTTCAAATGCAACACATCCACGACATCCGCCTTGGAAACCCAAGCCGCAAATTCATCGCCGCCGCAGATGTCGGCAAGGCGCTTTAGCGGATGTCCCTTCGAGGTGAAAAAGATGATGTCAGGCGGGAGAGTCTTGAGGAAACTCATCGTTTTAGGACCGACAAATATGACGCCCTGTGCTGTGGGCCATTGATAATCACTGAGGGCATCACGTTCATCGCTCGACCATCCTTGCGGCGGCAGTGTAATC
Organism: Terriglobia bacterium; assembly: GCA_030041095.1. Classification (GTDB taxonomy): domain Bacteria; phylum Acidobacteriota; class Terriglobia; order UBA7540; family UBA7540; genus JASHON01. Next base: position 1,219 of record JASHON010000008.1, on the reverse strand, counting down.
GTATAATCTGGCGCGACGCCCACTGGGACTTCATTACCCGCTCCTGATTGCGATGGACTGCACACGACCGCGCAGCACAGAACGACCATACACAACACACAGTAAGTACGAGTCAGTTTTCTCATCGCCGCTTCTCCTGTCTGTTCCGCTGGCTGGCGCAGACTCCTGTCTTTGGGAGTCTGCGATCCCGAAGGGACCTTTTGCATCGGAATTCAACACAGCCGGTCCATGCGCAGGATAGACGAGTCCTCCAAATAATAGAACCTCCAGCTTGACCACGGCCAGTTGACGCGCGGCGTGAGGCAGTCGGCGTTGGCTCCAGCGCGGTGTTAGGCCACTGGCCATCGATCACAATGCTGGAAGTAAAAGAACGAACATAATCACAATTCCGCTGGTATAAATTCCTACTTTTGCAAGACGCTTCCTGCCTTTGCGGAAAACCGAAATCATCCCAATTACGAATCCGATAATGGCAATCAAAGACCCGATCCTCATGAGCGGAGTCGGATCGAGTGCGGCGGCGAGCGGATAAGAAAATCCAATCTGGTATAAATGCTCTCCGTAAGCGGTTAACGCTAGTCGATTAGACCCGAATAGTAGCTTTACGAAGATTGGTGCGAAGTAAAGAACCGCGCTGATAATCCCAACTATCGCAGAGGCGCGAGACAGTGCGGAGTCTGATTCTGGTTCCGGTGTCGTTTCGGTTTGTGATTTCTGGGTGCCGTCGTTCATATTTTGTCCTTTGGTTTTGTTGTGTTCATGCCGCCTAACGATCCAAAGCTGAGCCAGAGCCGGTAGCGCAGACTTCGTGCTTTCCGAAGTCTGCGACGGCGTTTTGTGCGAGGGAAATATCGGGCTTGACGCTGGAAGACGCCTTTTGTGTGCTGCCAAGCCTCACACTCTTTTCATAAACAATCCACTTGTTGTGAAACTGAGCTTCGTAGATTCTCCCGCGGGTCAAGTATGCCTCGGCGTCTCCCGGCGCTAACGAAATCGCCTGGTTCAAATCGGCTATAGCTTCTGGGCCAAACTCGGCGACTGCGCCGACTGCCGTTGGAAGTCCACCGCCCGACGATTGCACTACCACGCTTTGCCTTCCAGCTTGATCGCGTTTTGCGTAGGCCATCCCCCGCAAAATATATCCTTCTGGGTCGTGGGGCGCTAACGATATCGCCTTGGTGTAAGAATCTATCGCTTCTTGATACAAATGGACTTCCTC
>JASHON010000109.1 GCA_030041095.1 Terriglobia bacterium | reverse complement strand
CACCCGCAGCGTGAATGGCCGGGCTCCGTGCCATTATTGCGGGCCGTGCCATCGCGGGTGCACGACGCACTCTTATTTCAACTCCGTTTTCACGACCCTCGCCGACGCCTTCGCCACTGGCCGCTGCACGCTGATCCCCAACGCGCAGGGTTACAAAGTGTTGATGGACTCCCAGCGGAATCGCGCCCGCGGCGTGCTCTACATTGATCGGATCACACGGGAAGCCAAGACCGTCGAAGGGCGATCGGTGGTGCTTTGTGCGCAGGCGCAGGCGTCGGTCCAGATCCTGCTGAACTCCTCCACGCGTGAATATCCGAATGGGCTGGCCAATTCGAGCGGCGTGCTCGGCCACTACCTGATGGACAATATCATGGGCGGCGGCGCGGCGGGTGAATTCGACGACGTGGCGGGCAAGCCTTCCATCAACGGGCCGCACCGGCCCGCAGACGACTACGTCGTCCGCTTTCGCAATTTGCCGTTCGATCCTTCCACGCGCGCCAAGTCATTCATACGGGGCTATGGGTACGAAGGCGGCGGTGGTCCGGGCTTCAACTGGAACCATCGCGGCTTCGGCGGCTATTTCCAGAAATCGGTCTTCGATCCCAGAGTAACCATCGGCTTTGGCTGCTTCGGTGAGTCGCTCGCCCGCTACGAAAACTACGTTTACATTGATCCCAACGTGGTGGATACCTTCGGCATTCCCGTGCTCCGCTTCCACGTGAAGTACGGCGATAACGAATTTGCGATGGTCGAGGACGCGGCCAATTCCATGGCGGAAATGATGGAAGCGGCGGGCGCGAAAAACATTCGGACTTATGCCAGACCTTCCACTCCCGGCTGGGCCATCCATGAGGTGGGGGTGGCGCGGATGGGCAATGACCCCAAAACGTCCGTCCTCAACCAGTTTGAGCAGTCCCACGACATCAAGAATCTTTTCGTCATGGACGGCGCGGCGTTCCCTTCCTCGGGCTGCCAGAACGTCACCCTCACCATCATGACTTTGTGCGTGCGCTCCTGCGACTACCTGATCCAGCAAATGCGCCGTGGGGAAATCTGAGGCGAGTGGAAAGCAGCGGCCAACGGCGAAGGTTGGCTTCTTGAAACTCCGCGATTCGTTCCCCAGCACGCGGTCCTAAGCGTCCGCACCGTTCTCGGGCGGTTCCGGTGCGATTGTTATCGAAGCCGGATTCTCTCAATCGCTCAATCAAACTCCAAGTTCGGCTTGGCTTGGTCGGGCCCGACGCGGCCGGCGGTGATATTCGCCTTATGGTAATTCTCGCCGCGCACGGGACAGCCTGCCATGCGACGCAGCATGGCGATTTGGCCCACGTGCGTAAGGGCGTCAGCAATCGCTCCTTGAAACAACCCTTCGGCGGGGCACACGGGTGGAACACCGGAAGCGAGCCGTTTGTCCAGTGCTTCCAAGGCGGCAAAGAAACGGGCCGTTCCTTGCTCCCAGGCGAGCGGCGGAGAATTGTGCCACGTTTCCTTGCCCTCCGCCTGCGAAAACGCCCAATCCATCAAATCGCCGATGTGCGCAAGAATCTGTCCGGGAGCGCGGGTGGTTTCGCCGGCGCGGAAGGCGCTGAATTCCGGCGGGGCGCCGCGCAGCGCCTTTCCACCCCGATAAGCCAGCGTCGCGATGGTGTGGCGCAACAGATTGATCTTGTCATCCACGGGAAGGTCCTTTCATGGAATTTCCATTTTTCGATTCCGGTCACGCCCCACATGCTGCTCCACGCATCCACTCACAGCCTGCTGAACTCTCCATTCTACGGTGACGCACTCTTAACGTAGCGCTGCCGTCCCGGCGGCATTTCCCAAGGCCGGCAAGACGCCGGCGCTACGCGAAGCGTCACCCTAATTTTGCGGTCCTCTAGTAAAAGCCGCACGGTCTGCAAGCCCACAGACTGCGCTGCCCACTACCGAACTCGTTTTGCCAAACCATTCGACAGCGAGTTCTCGAGGATTGCCTGCATCTTGCGTGACGCCTGACGCGAAAGACGGCCTTGCTCGCGGCCGAGCTCGCCTTGCTGCCGTCCCAGGTCGCCTTGTTTGCGTCCCAGCGCGCCTTCTTGCTGCCCGAGCAATCCCTCAGCATCGCCGGCGTGGCTCTCCAGATTTCCAATTTCAGACTGAAGATCGCCAATTTCGCTTTGGAGCGAGCCCAGTTGCTCCTGGCTTGCAGTCGCGCCCAGGTTGCGGACGGCAGCTTCCAGGCTCTTGAGCCGCGCTTCAAGATCGCCCGGCACCTTGATCTTGATCTCCTGCATCTTCTTGCCTATTTCCTCTTGCTGTTTGCCGAGGGTCTCTTGCTGCTTGCCAAGCGCTTCCTGCTGCCGGTCGAGCGCCTCAACCGGCTCATAAAGCTGCCACGCCGCTTTCACCGTGGCCGCGTCCCGGATGACGTAGGAGTTCCCGTTGTGGATGAACCAGATGAAATCTCCGTGAATCCTTTTTCGGAGCGATTCCACCTCAGTGCGGTCATCTTCGGATCCATTCATTATTACGGATTGGTCCGAAACGATGGCGAAATCCATTCCTTCCCGGTTGCCGAACGTCCAGTTGGTTCCAGCAGGCGGCGCAGCGCTGGCGCTCGCCACGACGGGATGCACGGCAGCGACCAGGGTAACAGCGGCCGCCGCGCTGGCCGCGAGCAGAACAACCAACGGGCGCCGGAGCTTCGCCGGCACGCGGACTGGAGCGGCGAGCACGTTCTCAATGCGGCGCCGCGCGCGAGCGCCGCGGGCCATCGAGACGCCTTGCAGGCGCACGCGGCCTCTCACCCGGTTCATTGCTTTCAAGAAACTCATAAGAACCTCCGCATAACGGGCAGGATCGATGCCGGCGGCGATGGCTTCCTCGTCACTGGCCTGCTCCGCCAAGTCAGCTAAATGGTGGTGCAGCCACCAAGCGAGTGGGCTGAACCAGAAGAAACAACGGTAGCTCAGTGAAAGGATGCGCGTGAGGGCGTCTTTCCGCCTCACGTGCGCCAACTCGTGCGCAAGCACGGCCGCGAGCTTGGCGCTCGGCCATTCACGCCAATCGCCTGGAAAAATAATGGCGGGCACAAGTACTCCAAGAGTGAGCGGCACAGCCACGGAGCTGGATTGAACGAGCCGGGGCGCATGCCTGAGACCGAGAGCCCTGGATTGCGTATCGAGCGCAAGCCGGGCGGCGGGGTCGCCGATAGGATGCGACCGATGCGAGATCCCTCGGCCCACGAACAGTCCCATCACAAGCTGTCCCAGCAAAAACGCACTGACGAGACCATAGGCCGAGAGCGCAATCGCCGTCCACGGTATTGAACGATCGCGAGCTGGAGGGCCTCCTGTGGCGGGCAGGCGAAGACGAGCGGCATGCACTGGCGCCGGCGCCCACGTGGCCGGAAGGATTGCTACAGAGCGAAAGCTTGGCCCGGCGGGCGGTGCGAACACGGCCGCCTCCGCCGGAAGGCGCAGTGAAAGCTGCGGCAGGAAAACGCCCAGGAATGGAAGGGCGATGGCCGCGTAAAGCACTCCCTTCCACACACCCAGGCGAAGCGAGGCTTGCCTCATGCGCAAGAGCCGCAACACGATGCCCGCCACGGCCGCCACGAGGAGTGCGCGCACAGCAGGATCGGCCAAGTGACGAAGCGCGCCAGCAGCGGTTTGGGCGATGGCACTCACGACGTGCGCCTCTTCCTGTTTGCGATCTTGCGCGCCAGGCGCTCGAGTTGTGAGTGGTCGAGAACATCATTCTCGACCATTCCGACGAGCAATTGCTCCACGGATCCACCACAGAAGCGGTCGATAATGTGTCGAACGCTGCGGGCCGCGATGCTGGGGCGTGCCTGCGCGGCCCGATAAATGAAGGTGCGTCCCTGGACTTCGTGGCCCGCGAAACCTTTCTCTTCCAGGCGGCGCAGCACCGTGCGGACGGTGGAATCCTTCATGGCGTGCCGGGAGAGCAGCGCCTCGCGGCACCGCTCGGCCGTAGACGGTCCCTGAGACCACAAATAGTCCATGACGAGTTGTTCGAGATTTCCCAGGCTGGCCGCGGGAGTTTTTGCTGCTTTATTCATTGTAACGTTACAATGAGTAACACATGGAGGCTGCCGTGTCAAGATCTTCTTCTACTGAAAACGCGCATGCTAGAATGACGCACCCTCGGCGGCATCTTTCAAGGCGGGCAAGATGCCGGCGCTACGCAAAGGGTCACTCGATTGTGCGAGCCTGGGCAGGCCGACGCTTCCGCCGGTTTGGCGCTTGATTTTCCCCCGGAGAATATTGTAAGTATTCGGCGCAGTCAGAGCAGCACGATGCCTATGTCTCATGTTTTGTGCCTGAACATGCCTCCTCTCGGAAGCACGCGGGGCGGACTGGCGTCCGGAGAAGGCGCATATCTCGATGAGCTCTGCGAAGCGTGCAATACCGATTGGCTCGAAGCGATCGGTTCGTTGGACAGTCAGGGCCCGGGCATCAACATGGTTGGCGTCAATGCTGACGATCTGACCGAATCGTTCCTGTCCGACCCCTCGAAGTGCGGCTTCTCCAATGGCGGTACTCCCGCGCAAGGCCAGAACGTAAGTCCCAACGACCACCTGTTTTGGGACGGCGTTCGCCCGACCACTGTTGGGCGCCACTGGGTCGCGAACCTGGCCTACAGAGACTTGACCGCCACACCTGAACCGCCCATTGTGGTGCTGTTCGGACGCGCACTGCTTGCCGGTAGGCTCGCCTCGGACTTTAGTGTGGTACCCTCCCCAAGGCGTGACCGCGCCCGGCTAGTGGTTCCAGTCCACCCTTCCGTTCGCCCTTGGGTAGGAGGGGTCGACATGCTCTAGAAGGACGGCTCCTGTCTTTGCGCTGGTGACCCTGATCGCCTCGCACCACTTTCCGTTGATGCGCCTGAGGCGGTAGGCTTCGTTCCAGTTCCCGTTGAGAGCGCCGAACTGGATGTTGTAGATCTTGTCTCCCTGATCGCTGAAATGTAGCTCCGTGAGTATCCGCTCCGATTCGTTTTTGTGCCCCGTTCGGCCCGTCCCGGCCGGCAAGTCGCCCAAGTGCACGATCCGACGATCGAGCGTTAGGATCTGATTTAGGGAGGGTGGCCTGGGAAGGCTCCCAACGTCCCGGCGGAACTTCGGCACGTCCACCAGCGACATCCACACGTGGCGAAGTGGATACTTCCCTTGAGTCCAAACTATGCCAACTAGCTCGCTGCCCGGCGGTTTCGGGAACCCCAGCTCGAAGTAACAGAAGCTGTTGCCACCCGTGGCGTTGAGTAGGTTCTCCGCGGTGAGGTGTCGAAGCGCCTTGCCGGATCTGATTAGAGATTCGAAGTGCGACTCCGTTGCGCGGAAGTCGCGCTCATTCGCTTTAAGCACTTCCTCGAATCGCCTTTGGGAGGCCACGGATCTCTCCTGAGCCTCCGCCCTAGCCTTCGCTTGGTCGGTGTTGATGGAGCGTATCTCCACGTATAGGAGGAAAAAAGTAATGAGCGCCCACGCTGTCTTTTCCCTGCCGGACATTTCGCCCCGGAACAACATGAAGTTGGCGGCAACGGCTAGCGCTGCTGTTGCAATCCCCGGTGCCGGAACGCGCAAGTTCCAGTACGCCACCAACGCGGCGAAAACGAGCAAAATGGCGATGCCGGTCCGCCGGTGCTCCCAGAGCCTGCCCAGGAATTCCTGCTGCGCATGGTCGTGATCCATGGCCCCACCCGAAGGTGGGTCAGTTTACAACACCATGGCGCATTCTCACAATCCCCTGGCTGGGTTTTGGCGAGCAGGCTGCCTCAGATGCTTGTCCTCGTGTTGCAGGTTTTGCCTCAGCGTTGCCCGTTTGATACAATCTGCGGGCCGCCCCCCGTCAACGGCATATCCCGCGGCGGCTGCCCGCCCTCTGGGTTGGCTTGGCTATCGTTCATGTGACGGGTCGCGTCACCGCGTTGGGCAGTTCCCCGAGCAAGGGGTCGCGGGTCGCCTCCGGGCAGCGAGAGGTCGATCTGAGAGAGGTGTACCCAATGCTTGCCGTCTTTGCTTACCTCGGTGTCCTGCAGCAAAATATCGAAAGTGACCCCACCAGTTTTGCGGTCCACCCACGCCACGAGCGGTCCGTTCCCGCTAAAGCGCAAGTAGTGCATGTGGTTTTGGCCGCCGTGCTGCTGCCGGTCTGGCTCCGGGCGACGACGATCGTGATTCTGCGGAACAGCGATGTCATTGTCATAGCGGCCGACAGCAGGGTGTCGAACGGAAATCTGAGAGCTGTCCCGGGCACCGTCTGCAAGATCAGTCGGGCAGGGGGCTTGGTGTGGGTGTCTGCATATTTCCATTCTGATCCGAGATCCGGAATTAACGTCGATGACCTTGTTCGGGAGGCTCTGGCGACCGGAGGAACTGGCTCGCCGCGGGCGGCCGCGCTGGCCTTTGAAGACAGGGCTTGTAAGCCGTTGGCCGAGGAGATGGCGAGGCTCAGATTCGCGCATAGTCCGTTCTTCCGAGCCATTTGGTCGGGCCGAGGGCCCTTCCTTGAACTCGCATTCGTCGGAATACAAAGAGGACTGCCGTATTCTCTTCGGGACTTCTGGGTGACCGGGCTCCGAGCCGGAACGCCTTGCCGCTCCGATTCGCGAACGTACATTCAGAGAGTAGATTGTCCGGGGTCTGGCTGCGGCATGCCTGGCAGGACGGCGGTTATGGTGCTTGGCAACCACGGCGCTATTCAGGCATTTCTCCCAACGCACCCGCAGGTTTGGAGAGAGCCCTTGCCGGCGGTCGCGCGCGGCCTCGTCCAGTTGGAGATCGCGAGCAGGCCGGGGCTTGTTGGGCCGCCGATAGACGTTGCGCAGGTCGACGCATCTGGCTTTCACTGGATTGCACGCCAGGGTTGCGCAGCAGAGAAGCGCTAAGCGGAAGCCGTTTGGCATACCTTAATACTCTGCCGGTCCCGAATGAGACGGTGGGGACAAATAGGACACTTTTTTTGTCGGGCCGATTATTTTCTTCCAATGGACCAGCCGGCCCCGCTGGCCGTGCTAGCCTACTTCAGTGCTTACGGCGGCGGTTGGCATCGATGGCCTACCCTCCTATTCCGTCGGGCGGCGCAGGCCACCGCCCTCAGGCCCTCCGTGCGGAGCTCCGGCGAGTAACCCTCGGGCCACGGTGGCGACGAAAAGGCGGGGCGAGCCCCTGTTGACGGTGGCCACGGTGAGGGGCGAGGCTCAGCCTCGCCCTAGGGAGCTAGGTCACCGGCGGTCTTGGAAAGGCCAGCCTTTGCGCACGTCTGGTGGCCAAGCCGTGTCGTGCCAGTGCGGCGCCCTCCAGGCATGGCTGAAGCCGTGCCCCTGTCCGGTTCGCTCAACACCGCTCGCGGCGGGAGAGCGAACGGGACGAGAATGGTCACACACCTCCGCCGAGCTTTGCATCAGCCTGTCCCCGATCCGTCGATAAGGGACGGAGCGGTTTACTCAACCGGGTTCTCGAACCACGCGGCAGAGAGTTTGGACCGAGGCAGCTCCGGGGTTCGCTAATTTCGTGGAGCGTTTACGATTTTTGTGGACTACCGAAGCCCGCCGAGGTTTCGCACCGCGAAAACGAGAGACACTTCGAACTCAGGTTCGAGAAAGGGC
>JASHON010000108.1 GCA_030041095.1 Terriglobia bacterium | reverse complement strand
ATTCCACGAGACGCAGCGGTCGTACACCAAAGCTGGCCAAGGTCGAGTCCCTAAGCAAAGCATGGCTGGAGTTTCTACATTTCGGGATTGATCGAAACCGCTTCGTGTCAGGCCATGACTTCAGTCATGCCGCAAAGATGCTGAAGGAAAGAGGGCTTTACAGGCTGCGGAAAAAGTCTTTCGGGAGTTGACGTAGCGCCGGCTTCCAGCCGGCAACTCCCTTCAATTCAACGGAGGCCGGCAAGATGCCGGCGCTACGTTCGCGGCGGCGTCGAGTTTTTCCGCAGCCTGTAAAGCCCGGCCATCGGCGGAGCTGAGTCGGCGTGACTGAAGTCATGCCCTGTCTTGAAAATTGAGTAGGGGCGGGTTTGAAACCCGCCCCTACCCCAAACGCTTTCATCGCTTCGTGGGTGTCGCGAAGCGACGTGAGCAACTGATACAGGGGTGCCGAAGCTGCTGCCGGCGCCTCTGCTGCCGGCGCCCTCTTGACTTAAATAGGCTACACAGATATACTTGTCTTGCGTGGCTTGCGCCCGGGGACGGTTGCGTGGAGAACGCTCGAACGAGCCCAGTTCGTACGCCACCCTCGAGGAGCCCGACCGCGGTCCGGACACCGCTGTTTCATTTCCCATGATACGGACGGGCCTGCGCCACTTGAAACCGGGACGGATTGGCGCTGCATCGCGTGCGACAAGCGCCGGCTGCGGGACTTTCGGAAAGGCGCGGTCGTTCGTATTCAGCGCGGCCATTTCGCAGGAAGCGACGGGCCGGACCGGGAAAACCGTATATCTGGCTCAGCGAGTGGGAGGCAACGTGCCCCGGCATCGTTCGTTTTTTGCTCTGCCGTCTTCTACAATGTGTGCGGCCCCAAACTTGGCACAGAAGCGAGAGGCCCCCTCTCCGAATGCGTCATCGGTGGAGAAGGAGGTGCGATGACAAAAGACAAGAATGTCGAGCGGCGGCGAGTTGGGCGGAGATGGAACAAGCGGGTGACTTTGAATGCAATCGTGTCTGCCACAACTCTTAAAGTGGCTGGCGACATTTTCGACAAGCAGTTACAAGATATATTACGTCTTCAACAGTCAGAACACTGATGGTTTTCGTGACCAACAAACCCAGTAAGTACTTTAGAATCAACATATAAATTTTGCTATGACCAACAAACCCAGTAAGTGTTTGAAAATAACTGAGTTATAGGATGCATGCTGCTTGTATCCCAGTAAGTTTATGAAAATAAGTAGGATATCTGAAATCCAGGGCGAAGGAACCCAGCGTATCCCAGCGAGTGGTTCAGGCCTTAGGCCATAGGCGACAGGCGTCTGGACGTTGGGAGCCTGAATATCCTGCTCCAGACCGATGAGAGGAAGGATGGAAGCGGCTTAGCGGCGGGTGAGGCGCTCCAGCTCGCCCTGTGACATATCCTTTGGGCTGCAGGTGACGCCGCCTTTTCCGCCTCCAAACGAAATATTGACCACAGCGCGTTTTCACGCCATCCTGGTGGCCAAAGCCTTCGCTCCATCGAGCGTAACGTTGGAATGATACCGAATGCCGCCCTTTGCAGGGCCACGCGCCGTGCTGTGCTGGACGCGATAGCCTTTGAAGCGGTGGACGTGGCCGTCGTCCATGCGACCTGGCAGGTTGGCCTCCAGGATTCGCTCGGGGCATTTGATCATCATTCCGGAGGTCCGGGCCATAGGTATGTGACCGGCGTTACACCCTTGCAAGCGGCCTTCGCACTCACTGCAACGAACGCGGACCGCTCGGCTCCGTCCAAGGACGCGAATCCACCGCCGTGGGATACAGCTACATTGTGTGGGAAAAGAATGCCTGGGCCACGCGCAGGCCCGGAAGGGCGATGACGGCGAGTGCGGCCAGAAGAAGAAGGCGGTCAGCTCCACGTGGATGCACGACCAATTCGATTGCCACGATAAGAACGGCGAGGAGGACAAGAGCCAGCGAAAGTCCAACGTGAAATTTGCGAACTTCGGAATCCAGCCACGAATCGACGCGCCGCTCGATGGTTCGCCCGTAATCGGAATCCGTGCACTGCGACCTGATAGGGCAGCAGTTGCAGTGAGGTGCCGGCGCACGATAGACGACGGTGCGCCGGTCGGCGCCGCCGCTGGTGCGGTGGAGGTGCTTTCCAGTGGGGCATTCCCACGTGTCTACTTCTGCGTGGTATTGGAACCCAAACACCTCGAACCGTTCTGATCGCCGATGCGCCTGCCGCGCCAGCCATTCCAGACCAAGAGCGGTGAGGCCGAGAAAGACCGCATAAGCCGCGGCCAGCGCGGCACTCGCATCAATACCCCCGATTACCACCGCGCGCCTCCGGGTTCAACCACTTCTTTGAAGAGCACTTCGCCCTCGAGCGTCGCTTCGGCCTCATGAATCTTGCTGGAGCGAACGCCACGCCAGGCAAGATAGACCAGCGGCAGCACGCCTCCGACGATGAACAACACATCGCCTGGCAAGCGCAGCCACTGGATGACTGCATTGCTGGAGTTGGTCAGGTATTTAAGCGTGCGGGCGTTGTAATATCCATACCGCACGGAATGATACAACTGCATCAGCCCCAGCGGGAACAGCGATGCAAAGACCATCCATGCGAGGCCTACATTGAGCGACCAGAAGCTGATCTTCGCGGCCCGCTCGGACCACTTTTCCTGCGGAATCAGATAGCGCAGACAAAACAGCGCAAGACCAACTGAGAGCATTCCGTACACCCCCATCATGGCCGCATGTCCATGATTCGGAGTGAGCGCGGTTCCGATTTCGTAATAGGAGACGATGGGAAGATTGATGAGGAAACCGAAGATGCCAGCGCCGAGGAAATTCCAAAAGCCCACCGCCGCCAGAAACATCACAGCCCACAAATGGGGAAACGGATTGTTGGGTTTGGATTCCTGCCGTGCGCCGAGTTGCAGAAAGCTCCAGGCCTCAAGCGTGAGGAACGTCAGCGGAATAACTTCCGCCGCGGAAAAGAACGCGCCCAATGCCATGTGCACGGCGGGCTCGCCGGAAAAGTAAAGATGATGCATGGTGCCGATGACGCCGCCAGCCGAGTAGAGCAGGATATCGAGATAAATCAGGTTGAGCGCCACGCGTTCTTCGACCACACCGAGAAGGACGAAAATGTACGCGACCATGACCGTGGTAAACAGCTCCAGAAAATCCTCCACCCACAAATGGACCACCCAGAATCTCCAGAAATCGGTTGAAGTGAAGGCGCTTTCCGGGCGGGCAAGCAGGCCAACTGCGTAGAATGCCGGAATCGACAGAGCCGAAAAAAAGAACAGCCACGGCATGTTCCCCACTTGCTCCTGCTTCAACCGGCCGCGCAGCCCGCGAAGCAGAATGATCACCCAAAAGAACAGACCGAGTGAGAGTAAAACCTGCCAGAATCGCCCAAGGTCCAGGTACTCAAAGCCCTGATCGCCGAACCACGACCATCCGCGCTGGATCCAGCCCTCGATGCCGGCGTATTCGCCCGCCATGCTCCCGAAAACTACTACGGCGAGCGCTACCAAAAGGGAGTACGAGAGCCACGATTGCCGTCGAGGCTCGCGTCCGGCAACCATGGGCGCTAGAAAAATCCCCGCAGCTAGATAAGACGTAGCCACCCAAAAGATCGCGAGCTGGATGTGCCACGTTCGCGCGATGTTGAAGGGCAGAATCCGCGCCAGATCGAGGCCGAAGAAGTTGGAAATATCAGCGCGATAGTGTTGCGTTGCGCCGCCGAGCAAGGTCTGCATCAAGAATAAAAGAGCCATCACCAGAAAGAACCACGCCGTGGAGCGCTGGCCGGGTGTGAGGTTCACCTGGTCAGGAAGACGGAACGTGACGGCTTTCCGCTCGCGCCCGTGCCAGCCGAGGAAGTTCCACCGGCCGAACGCCGCCAGCAGAAGGCCGATGCCTCCGAGCAGTGCAATGAGGGAAAGCACGCTCCACAAGATGGTATCCGCCGTCGCTTGGTTGCCGGCGAGTCGCTCAGGAGGCCAATTATTGGTATAGGAATAAGGGAGGCCGGGACGAAGCGCGGCTGCCGCCCAAGCCGACCAGGCGAAAAATGCGGTGAGGTTGTCGATCTGGTGCGGGTTGGTGATGGCGTCCGGACGCAGACCCAACTTCGTGCTGGGCTGACCGAAGAAAACCCGGTAATGTGCTTCGAGCTCATGAAAAGCGCTTGCCTGCGCTGTGGTGAAAGTGAGCGTCCGGGTTGCGGGGTCGTAGCGGTTTGTTTTGAAGTCCTGTACCGTCTCGAACCGCGCCTGATCCGACGACTTCCCGCCGTACGCCTTGATGGCCAACAGCGCAGCACGATGAAGATAATCCGCGGTGAAATCCGGACCCAGGTAAGCGCCATGGCCGAAAATCGAGCCATACTCCATCAGCCCGTTGCGGAGAAATACTTCCTGCCCATGCGTGATATCCACCCCGGTAAAAAGAAGATTCCCTTCCGGATCGACGACACGCTCGGGAATGGGCGGCTCGCTCGTATAGGTGCGATAGGCTAGGATTCCGAGGACGGTAAATCCAAACAGCAGGACGATAATGACGGCCTGCACCCAGCCGCGCGAAATTAACAAGCCTCGGCGTTCGCTGTTGGCCATGCATGGGCTCCTTAGATTGGAGACACCAGCCCACCTGCGCGTTCGCGCACTACACCCACAAAGTGGAGTGGCGTAACGCTAGCTGTGTCAGGACTCGATATTATTTATCACAGCGAAATGGGCCAGTCAATTCCTTAGGCTTCGGGTCAGTATTTGCGGAGAACGCCAATGACGCGGCCCTGGATTTCGACGTTGCGAGCCGGGAGAACGATGGGATCCATCTGAGAATTGGCGGGCTGGAGCCGGACCCGGCCGCCGGGCTCCAGGAAGAATCTCTTCAGCGTTGCTTCAGACCGCTCGACCAAGGCGACGACGATTTCTCCGCTGACGGCATCCCGCGCGCGTTCGACGAGGATGTAATCGCCATCGCAGATGTGGTCCTCAATCATCGAATCGCCTTTGACCCTCAGTACGAAAATACTTCCTCTGGCAGAAGCAAAATCCTGCAGTGAGAAGGTTTCCGCCACCGGAAAGGCCTCGACGGGTTTGCCGGCGGCAATGCGGCCGAGCAGCGGAAATTCGAAATGGCCTGCGGCGTCAGCAGGCGTCGCCGGCGCTGTGCCGCGCCCGGTCTCTTTCGCGTTGCGTTTGCGGCCTCTCTTGAACGCCACAGGACCGGGCAGGGAAAGCACGTCAATGGACCGGCTTTGATTGAAGCCGCGGCGGATGAAGCCCTTTCGCTCGAGGTTGTCAATGTGCTTGTGAACTGTCGCAAGTGATGAAAGGCCAAGCGAGTGGCCGACTTCCTCAAAACTGGGCGAATAGCCGCGCTCGGTAATAAATGTTGCCAGAAAATCCAGGACCTGTTTCTGTCGTCGCGTCAAAGCCATGGTGATCCGCGCTCGGGAAGATACGCGTCCCGCAATCCAAGCCGCCAACAGCCATTTTGGCGAATAAAAGGCGAATATGCAAGCAGGAATTCCAGCCGAGCCGCACGCGCCATAGACCGGCAGGCGCTGCGCATAAAAGCGCCGGCCGCAGGGGGGCATTCAAACTTGCCGCTACGGTCATGGTGGCTCAAGAATGACGGGACCTCGGGGATTTTCCAGTACGTGCTCACGAGTGCGGTGGGACCGGGGAGTGGGCAGTGACAGAAACGAGGTTGCCCGTGATGGCCCCAATCAGCATGACGGCCTTGATGCGGAGAGGCAGGCGCTGGGAGTCATCGCTGAGCCAGATGAAAAGGCGCCCGTTTTTCTTATACAGGTTCCCCATCGCGTGCGGTTCCACGCGGAAAGCAGTTCGCATGCCAAGCGCGGTTTGCAAACGCTCGCGCGATTCCACGTTGACGACGACTTCACGCGTCAGCGAGCCGTCGTTGATGGGAAGACGGATTTCCTCGCCCACGTACATCCGCTGCCGGCGAAGGTAATAGAACGAGCTGATGATGTCTTCGACGCAGGGAGGGATAGGGTGCTCGGCGTGCTTGACCCGGCGAGCCGAGCCGGACAAATCGACTTCTTTCAGAACGGCGACCTTCCGGGCGGAGTCGAAGACGATTTGAGTTTGCTTGTGCCGGCGTCCTTCGTTAATGGTTTTGTAGATCGCTCGCGAGCAGAGCGTTTGGGGATCGAAGATGGACTTGTACTGATTATTCAGGTTAAACAGCAGCGAAACGAATCCCGTGGAGTGAGCGGTCGTATCCACTTCATACGCATCGTTCTGGCCGTCTCCGAGTTGTTTCAGTGTCGCCACAACCTGGCCAGCGGGAAAGATGGACCA
Source organism: Terriglobia bacterium (assembly GCA_030041095.1). Lineage (GTDB taxonomy): Bacteria > Acidobacteriota > Terriglobia > UBA7540 > UBA7540 > JASHON01. The sequence continues at coordinate 20,671 of JASHON010000108.1, read as the reverse complement.
CGTGACGTTGTATTTCAGTGTTTCTCCGGGGGAAAACGGCGGCGCGTGAGCCGATTTGGGCTGGCCAGCCTGGCTCGCTGCGCTGGCGGCGAACAGCAGGAGAGCCGCGAAGAGTCTGGAATGGTAGCGCATAGATTCTTAGACGTTCAGTTTCCCCACAGGGTTAACCGCGTTTTGCGTTATCGTAACACCAATTTCAGGATGAGAAATGCCAAAAGCGCCACGTAACCGATGCTAGCGTTGTACTCGCGGTTCCGGCGATAGGCGCGCCAACGGAACGTTCCGTTCCCATGGTAACGGCGTCCAGGAAGCGGGAAGAAGAGCGGGACGGTGTGAGCATAGGCGTCAAATTCGAATCGTTGACGCAGGAACGCTTCTTCGTGCTTGATGACAGGAAGATAGATGGCCGGGAAGAGCAAGCAAAAAGCGGCCGCCAGAATCCATGAGCGTGCAGCGATCAGAAAACCGGCGCCCAGCAGAAGACTGCCGAGGTAGAGAGGATTCCGGGTGTAGGAATACGGACCGGCTGTGGCAAGCTTCGTTCCTTTTTCGATGTAGCCCGCGGCTAAGCCTCGCAATGCGAGTCCTGCCAAAGCGACAAGGCTGCCTGCCATCAACAGACGAGGTGTGGGCCGGCTGAGGAACAGGTAGGCAATGGCGAAAGCGAACCCGGATGGAACGCGCCAACGCGCCGCCCAAACACGGAGTCTTGGTGATGTTGCAATGCCGTTCATGCAGTCCTTGCCAGGCGCTCGCAAACCGCGCGCAGGGCGTCATCGACGCCGATACCTTCCAGGTAATGCGGCTTCCGCGCGCGACGCGTATGATTCACCGGCTCGTGCGTGCTGAGAACAATATCGTCAGATGAAAACGGCCCGTTGCGCACCGGATCAGTAGGTCCGTACAAGGCCACAATCGGAATCCCGAGACCCGCAGCCAGGTGCAATGGGCCCGTATCGCCTCCAATGAAGAGACGCGCCTTTCGTGCCAGCGCGATGAACTGGCGAAGCGTGGTCGGAAGATACCGGACGCGCGCAGAGGAAGAGAGCCGGATGATTTCCGCGATGTCTGGCTCGTCCACGGGAGCGCCCGTGAGAACAACGTTTTCGCCGGTCTCCCGGACGGCGCGTTGGAGGAGCGCCGCATAGGAGGCGGGCGGCCAGCGTTTGGCAAGCCAGCCGCCGCCGGGGCTCACCAGAATGAAGTTACTGATGCCGGCTTCCTGCAGCATGGTATCGACGGCGCGAGTGTCTTCCGGAGAATCAGGAAGCGGAAATTGCCAGGCTATGCAGGACGCGCCCAGATGCTCGACCAGCGCCATCCCCTCTTCGATGGCGTGCGAACGGCCACGCGCAGAAACATGATAGGAATAAAAAATCGAAGCTTCCGCCTCTTTCAGCCATGGCCGCTCGAATCCGATTCGAGTCCGCGACCGGCAAATCCGGGCAATGATGCCGGTTTTGACCAGCCCCTGAAAGTCGATCACGGCATCGAATTCGCGCTCGCGCAACGAATGGACCGCATGCAGGATTTCGCGGATCGCGGCCGGGGACCCTAACCGCCTTCGCCAACCCAGCGTATCCACAGTGATGATCCGCTGAACGAACGGATTGCCTTCCAGGAGCATTGCATAGCGTTTTTCCGCCAGCCACGTAATCTCAGCGTCAGGGAAAGAATGGCCGAGCGCCGACACCGCCGGAAGCGCGTGAACGATATCGCCGATCGAGCTCAATCGAATGACCAGGTATCTCTGGGTCATTCACACCATTCGCAGTCCCTGTGCTTTGGGATCGGGCCGTCGATTGGACCGGACGCACCTTTCATTTGCCGTAACGCTGCCGAATCTCTGCAAGAATTTCCCGGGTTGAGTGGCACTTGGGATCCCCCGTGATTCGGACGATTCCGCCGAGGCTTTCCATCACGCGGCGCTCGGGCACGGTGAATTCCGAATAGTCCGTGCCTTTGCACTGGACGTGCGGACACAGCTCGCGCAAAACACGGTCCGCGGAAAGATCGTCAAAGACGGTCACAAAATCGACGCAAGCGAGCGCCGCAATCAGCTCGCAGCGAGCGGCCGCCTCGAGCACCGGCCGTCCCGGCCCTTTAAGCGTGCGAACTGCCCGGTCGCTGTTCAATGCGACCACCAGCACATCTCCTTGCCGCTTGGCCTCCTGCAAGTAGCGCACATGCCCGATGTGGAGAAGGTCAAAACAACCATTGGCAAGAACAATAGTTTTTCCTTCCTGACGCAGGCGGGCGCCAAGCTCCTGCAATTCTTCGCGTGGGAGAATCGTTCCGCTCAAGAGTTTCGGATCGCCTCCCTCAGCTCGTGACGCGTCACCGTGGCGGTTCCGCTCTTCATCACCACCAGGCCGCCCGCGCAATTCGCCAACATCGCGGCATGGAGAAAGCTCGCTCGGGCGGCAAGGGCAAGAGTGAATACGGCGATGACGGTATCGCCTGCGCCCGTTACGTCCGCAACCTGGTCTGAGCCAAAAATGGGAAGGAAATGCTGGCTCCCTCGCTGCTCAAAGAGCGCCATGCCTTCCCGCCCGCGAGTGACGAGCAAGGCCTGAAGCGCGCAAGTGCGAAGAACGCGGGCCGCCAGCCGGCACAGGAGGTCTGTGTCATTTCCAATGCGTGTGCTGAAGACCACTTCGATTTCCGGCTCGTTCGGCGTGGTCGCGGTCACATTCCGATACTTCATCAGATTGTAGCGCGCGTCCGCCGTCACCGGCAGCGCGCGGCGCCACTTGGAGCGGATCCACTGCGCTTCCTGCGGCGCCGTCGAACCGTATCCGTAATCAGAAAAGAGCACGGCGGAAGCCCGCTCAAGCTCAGGAAGCACGCTCCCGGTCAACTGGCGGCGGAGGCGCGGAAGAAGAGGAAGAGCGGGCTCGCGGTCCACACGCACAATCTGCTGGGCGTGGCCGTGGCCAAGGCCGCCGAGAATGCGTGATTTTGCAGGCGTCACGCAATCCGGCAATCGGAGGATGCGGTCTGTTGCAATGCCTCGCTCGCGGAAACAAGCGAGCAGCGCCTCGCCGGGCTCATCTTCCCCGACGAACCCCGCCACGCGAAGCCGGCACTCGAGCGCGGCGAGATTATTCGCGGCGTTGCCCCCTCCGCCGGGAACGATCTGCTTCTCCCGCTGCTTCAGAATCAGCACGGGCGCTTCCCGGGAAACGCGGCTGATTTCTCCGCGCACGTACTCGTCCGCTACCAGATCGCCCAAGACCACGACCGTGTGGCGCGGGAATTGGTCAATCAGGGCAAGCAACGACCGGCGGTCTCTGGCAGCGATATCCACGAATTACGACCCGCGGGTGTGCGCCGGGCGATTCAGCGGCTTCTCCGAGGCTTTCACCAGCTCGAGGGCCGCACGATAGACCGTGGCCACCGTCATTCCTTCCATACAGCGGAAGTCGATAGGACACGTCCTCAGCCCGCACGGATTGCAGGGCACAAGATGCTGAATGACGCGGGCGTTCGGGCCGAGAGGGCCGGTAGCGCGCGCGTCCGTCGATCCGAAGATGGCGACAACCGGCAAACCCAAGGCCGCCGCAACGTGCATGGAGCCTGAATCGTTCGTCACAATCAAACCGCACTGTTCCATCAACGTCATCGATTGTCCAAGCGTAATCTCGCCCGCCACAAGTATGGGCGTGTGGCTCATCTGGCGCGCAATATCTTCCGCCAGCGGCCTTTCAGTTTGCGAGCCAAAAATGAGCACATCGGCGCTGAGCGCGGCAACAAGCCGGTCAGCCAGGGCGGCAAAGCGGTCGGGAAACCATCGCTTGGCCGGGCCGAAGGCGGCGCCAGGAAAAAGTCCGGCGAGGAAGCGCGGACCGTGCAGACCGGACGATTCCAAAAAGCCCGTGACCCAATTCTTCTTTCCGGCCCCGACGGAAAGCCACGGATCGGTCAGCGGCCTGGGCGGCTCCGGGCGAGCAATCAATCCGGCGCGAAAGAGCAGGTGCAAATAGTAGAACGTCTGGTGGCCGTAGGAGGCCGCGGGCGGCGGCTCGATCGGATCGGTCAGCAGAAACCCGCGACTGTCTCTCGCGTAGCCAATCCGAACCGGAATGCCTGCCCGCCATGCCATCCATGCTGCGTGAAAAGCATTCTGGAAAAGAACGGCGGCATCGAATCGCTCGGATTGCAACTGGCCGATCAGCTTCGAAAATCCAGCTATGCCCTGATGCTCTCCACGGGAATCGTACACGATGATCCGCCGCGCCGGATCGGAGTGGCTGTAAACATCGCTCACCCAGGGCTTCGCCACCAGAACGATCTCTGCCGTAGGAAAGCGCGCTTCAAGTGCCTCAATGGCGGGCAGAGACATGACCGCGTCTCCGATCCAGTTGGTGGCGCGGATCATGATCTTTCTCGGATCTCTCAGCCGGCTACCACGAACAAACACTCCAGGCCCCTCAAGAGCAATTTTGTGGCTCGTATGGGTGAACGAGCGGGCCCAAACGGAGCTCCGTGACCATCGGCCGGTGGGCCCGCCGGCACAATGCGAGTATAACAAATGGATTTGAGAATGACGCTGAAGTGAGAACGCGGCGCGTCAGAAGCTGCACGCCGCGCCCCTTCACTCCGTCAATACCGTGGGTGAGACGAAGAAGAGCAGTTGCTGGTTCTGATCGTTCACGGAGCTCGACTTGAAGAGATTACCCAGAATCGGGATGCTGCCGAGCAAGGGAATGTAGTTGGCGGAGCGCGTGCGCGTGATCACCGAGATTCCGCCAAAAACAACCGTACCGCCGTCGGGCACTAAAACCTGCGTCGTCGCTTGCTGGGTATTGATCGAGGGTCCCACATTGGCAACGCTCAGGGATCCGATCGACGCGTTGTTCACGAAGATGGTGAGGAAGACTCTGTTGTCCACCGTCACCTGGGGAGTAACCACGAGCTGCAGCGCCGCGTTCACGTACTGAACAGATACCGTGAAATTGATCGTGGTTTGAATGGGAATCTGGACGCCCTGCATCACTTCGCCCGGGAAATTGTTCTGGGTGACGATGACCGGCCTGGAGATGGTGCGCGCCTGGTCGCGTTCCTCGGCGGCGCTGATCGCTGCGTTGATGGCGTACCGGGCTCCGGCATTCGTGATGGCAAATGCTCCAAATCCAGCGGCGGTCAAAGGCGAAGAAAGAGTGGTTGAGCTGCCCGTTGAGCCGCTTGCCGGAATCCCCACGCCTGGCGCGCCGCTTTCGACTCCGGTTCCCGTGGCGCCGCCCGTCTGCGTGCTCCCGGACTTGTTGAGGAGAGTGCCGCTGAGCACCGACGAGAGACTGCGCGTAAAGTCGCTGCTGGCGAGCACCACGCGCACCTGAATTGATACCTGTTTTGTTTTCGTGTCCAGCTTATCGATGAATGCCTTGATAATCGGCATTTGGGAGGGAACGTCCGTCACGATGACTGCGTTATCCCGCGGATCCGCTACGGCATTGCCTCGTGGGCTCAAAACGGAACCTTTGGACTGGTTCAGGAGGGTAGCAACGCCGGAGATGGGTTTCATGTTGCCCGACATTGAGCCGGCGCCGCTGCTCGTTAAGCCGGCAACAGTACCCGACGCAGCCGACATATTGGGCATTTGATCTTCCGCCGAGGCGTAGCGAAGCCTGCGAACGATGCTGACTAACGGCTCGGAATTGAGCTTGGCCTTGCGCAGAGCCACGGTTTCGTCAGCTTCACTGGCCAGCGTTTTCACCTTGGCAATTCGCAGGACATTTCCTTGTAACACCTTGCCCAAATCGTTGTCCTTCAGCACCAGGTCCAACGCCTGGTCCCACGGAACATCGCTGAGCGCCAGCGTCACATCGCCTTGCACGTCCGAATCCACCACGATGTTCAATCCGCTTACCTGATGAATCAGCCGGAAAAAGTCGCGGATATCGACACCGCGAAGATCAAGCGAGATCAGACGGCCCGTGTAGGTTGGCATCATGTGAGCCGGCTCGCCGGACAGCAAAGCTGAGTCAGGGGAAGGGACCGTGATATCCGTCGAAGCAGCCAGGATGCGGGCTGCCGCGGCTGCCCTTTGCGCGCCGGGAAGCGAGTCGGGGTCCATCTGTGCCGCGCTCACGGGTCTGGTTTCCGGGGGCGCAACAGATAAGTTGCCGGGACTGGAATCGGCCGTCTTGGGCGCCGGGCTGGGAACGTCGATCCGGGAAACCGCGACCGGCGCCGCACTGACGGAGCGATCGTCCGGCCTGGGGATAATAGTGGACTTAGCCGGAACAGTGGCTGGCGCCAGCCCCAGGGAGGCGAGGTTAAGTCTTACGGGGCGTCGCAGATCCACGTCGGCTAAGGAGGAAGAAACGTTTTGGGAATCCAGCGCGTCAGATTTGATCAGCCCGCTTCCTTTTACGGTGTGTAACGCCGGAGCATGCTGGAATGGAGCGCCCGCCGTTGCCGCCAGTTGCCATCCCGCGGTCAGCAGTTCTTCCCAATCCTGCTGGCCTCGGCGGAGCCAAGTGTTCTCCTTCGCTTTCGCGGTGCGGGCGTTTTTCGCTGGTGAGGTTTGCGGAGTCGTGCCTTGCCTCTGATCGCTTTTCACCGCAGGACGCGAGATTCCGGCATGGCTTGCACTGGCGCGGCTTTCCGCGAGGGCTGGCGGTCGGGTAACCAGGCATGGGTTGGCTGTGGAGTTGCGCGCTGAGCCGCTGCCTGCAGCCGGCTGAGAGGTGGCCGGCGATCCTTCGAGCCCGTTCCAGACGGATGGGATGCTATAGGGAATGAGGCGAGGTGGCTGCAGGGCGGTAGAGGCCGGGGAATCCGCACATTCCCCAGGCCGCTGCCAGTTCGCCGCTTCCGTCCTCACGCCAGAGTTAAAGAGCAGGACGGCCGCGCTGAGACATGCCAGCAGCGGGCCGAGCGCGGCCAGCAAAAATTTGTGTTTAGCGTTCATCGTGATTTCCTTTGAGCCGAACTCAAGCGCTTCACCACCGTGCGGTAGAGGGTTGCGCGGCCGGAGCCCGGCGCCCTTTCGATGAAATAAACCGCGTCGGGCGTAATGCGAGATACGAACCCGTCATACAGCGCTTCTTCAGGACGCAAGAAATAGGCCATGCCCGAGCGGTTCGTGACGACTGCTGTCCATTGCGCTCCCTCCTCCACAATTCCCTCGATGATGAGCTGGCGAATAATCAGCCCGCTCGGGCCCGGCGGGAGGTAGGCCGGCAAATCGCTGGCTTTCTTTGAACCTGGTGACGGCGGCGGTGGCAGGCGGAAAGGATCACGCCCTTCGGGTAGACGAAACGCCATCATTGCGGCCGGCCGTTCCGCGAATTGGTTCGGCAGCGTCACGTTCGTCTGGCGGTCGGGAGATTTGGGCGCAGCAGGGGTTGAAGTGGCAAAGCGATAGTCCGGCCGCGAGCCTGCACGCGAGGACACTTGGGCCGTGTAGTGCCGTGCCCCGGTCGCGTGCACCCGCGTGGCCGGCCGCGTGCCTGCCCAGGCCAGTGCCGCGATCAGCGCTCCCAGGACCAGCGCGAAAGATCGGGCGCGCGCGCTCAGAAACCACTTTCTCATTGCAGCCTCACCTCCGCCGCGCCGCCGCTTTCTTCTTGGTGACCGTCCCGGCCGGCTGGTTGTAATAGGTCGTTAAGGTACAATCAGCGCTGACGGTTTCCTGCGGTCCTATCTTGAACGCGCCCCCACCCACGCTGGCCGTCGACAGGGTCAGGCCGGATACGTTCACAATTCGCTGGCTTTCCGCAAGCCGGGTGAAAAAGCCCAGCATGCGGTAATAAGTGCCGTCGGCGCGAAGCTCGAAGGGCAGCGAGCTGAAATCCGCGCCCGCTACCGCAATTCCCGCTTTCAGCAATCGGACGTGCACGTCCGACGCTGCCGCGGCTGCATGAACCGTCTCGATGAATTGATCGTCGGCCGGCTCATCGGGAACGATCTCGCGAAGCTGTCTAAGCTCCTGCTGAGACTGCGCAACGCGCTTCGTTAACCGCTTCCAGCTCGACTCCAGCATCCGGTCGCGTAGGTTTTGCTGCTTGAGGGTTTTGAGTCGAGTCTCGAGAGAGGCCGCTTTGGGTTCCAAAGGCTTCACAAAATCGTAGAACAGTACGCCAAACACCATAACGACGAAGGCGGCGAGGAGCAGGCCTTGTTGTTGGGGCGTCAGGTCACTGAATTTTTTCGCGGCCATAGTCTTTTCTGGCTTCCTTGAGACGTCACAAACAGCGCCGCCCCTTGCAGCACGGCGCAAACGCCCCTTGCACTTTCACCCACCGCGTCTATCGGCCTGGGGGCCGCTTCGCAGCGCCGGTTGGGGCGACCGGCGCCATCGAAGCGGCCATTTCTACTGGAGGCTTGTAGATACACTCCAGGCCGAACTTGAAGCTGACCCTGCTGCCGACGTCCGCTTCCGAAAGCTGCTGCAGGGAGACGTTAGTGAAAAACTGCGAACCCCCCAGGACGGCAATAAATCTCGCGATCGCGGGCACATCATCTGCTTGGCCCTGAATGGTCAACTGGCGCGCCTTGGCGTCAACGGCGAGCAGGTACAGGCCGTTAACGCCGTCCACCAGCCCGCCGAGGGCCGTCATTAACCGTTCCGGTCCGGTGCGGTCGCTTTGAAGCTGTTGAATGAGCACGATGTGCTGTTCGATTCCGGCCAGCTCCGTTTGAAGGCGGTGATTTTCAGACTGGATGCCGGCCAGCCGGGCCGCCTCCGCCTGAGCGGCGGCAATCGCGTGAGTGCGCGAGGTGATCTGGAAACTCCAAAGCGCATAAAGCCCGCCGACGACGATCACGCAAACCGCCGCGCTCGCCAGCGCGTAAAGCGCCATCATCTTTGTCGCTTCTCCGACTTCGCGTTCTTTCCCGCCTTCGTGCTGCCCGGGCGGCTGGATCAGATTGATTCGGATCATGACGGATCGAAGCTCCTCAGCGCCAGCCCCACGGCCACGGTCATGCGGGGCGACAGGCTGGCGATATACTCAGGATCGAATTTCGCGGGATCGCAATGAATCTTGCGGAACGGATCGAGAACCTCCACCGGAATTCCGAACGTTGCCGAAAGCATCTCCGGCAGCTCCGGAATGCGCGCGGAGCCGCCCGAAACATAAATCACCTGGATAGGATCCGGCGAGGTCTGGCGGTAAGCTTCAAAAGATTTCCGCACTTCCGTCACCACGTGCTCGGAAACGGACCGCAGATACGTCAATTCCGCTTCCGGCTGGACTTGAGGATTCTCCATCCCAACTTTGACTTTCTCCGCCTCCTCAAAGCTCAGTCCTAAGCCTTGCCGGAGGATATCGGTATAGTGGTTCCCCCCGACCGGCACATCGCGCGTGGCAAGCGGAAGACCGCCGCGCGTGACGTGGACGTTCATCATGCTCGCGCCGATATTCACGAGCGCCGCCACCTGGTCTTGAGGAGGCTCGTAGCTGTGCTCGAAGGCGTTTTGAACCGCGAAGGCGTCAATATCCACAACCATCGGCACCTTGCTCGCCCTTGCCAGCACCCCAGTGGCGCTCTCGATCTTCTCGCGCTTCACGGCCAGCAGCAGCACGTCAAGGGCGTCGCCCCCGGGCAGGGGGCCCAGAACGTAGTAAGTCATGGTGGCTTCGGCGGGATCGAACCGGATGTGCGGCAAAGCTTCCTGTTGCACGGCCATGGCGAGCTCTTCTTCATCCGCTGCGGTCACCCGAATTCGCTTGACGATTACCGAATCGCCGGAGACGGAAGTCGCAATGTTTGCCGTTTCGAGTTTGTTCTCCGCATAAAGCTTCTCGATGGTGGCTGCGACGGAGCCGGCATCCACGATGGCGCCGTCAACCACTGCGTTGGGGTTCAGGGGGCCGAGCGCGATGTTCGCCAGCTCGTATTCACCGCCCTTCCCCTTCAGTTCCACCGCCTTCAGAGAGCTCGATCCGATATCGAGCCCGACCAGACCATGCGAGTTCTTACTTCGGCCAAGTCTCATCCTTAATACCTCACGAACGGCGCGCGGCTGACTTCTTCGCGTTTGTGGCGTGCCGAGGCTGCGCGCTTTGCGCTTCCATCCAGCGGTCGAGCACGGCCTTCTTGAAGCGCCATCGATTTCCGAGCCTGAACGCCGGCACGCGATCTTCGAGTAGATACTTGTAAAGAGTCTCCTTCGAAACGCCCAAATAGTGGGAGGCTTCGCGTACGGTCATCACCTCTCTGAATTGGTCCGCCATCTCATTCCTTGTCCCGTACGTGCCAACACCGCCGCCAGCCATCGAGATTCTGGGACTCCCCTTGCACGCGGCCTGGATTGCGATGCCCCATACGCTGTTTGGAACCTGCCCTCTTGCGAGCAGAGAAGGCGTCTTTCGGGGAGAAAGACGCTCTCCGATAACTATATAAGATATATTAACTCATGTGTCAAGTCCCAAAATAATGAATACCCCAAAATCTTCTAAACTCCTCTACGCAAACCGCCGAAAACATCTATTTCTGCCAGTTCTATCGTCTCAAGAGCCGGCGTTGGCGAGTTGACGGCTCACATTCCCCTGAATACTCTCAGCAAATTGGGATATAAATTACGTTCGCGCCACCCAGGCGGGTGAAGAGAGGGCGCGCGTGGCGAGCGGAGCAGCGCTATGGACGGAGCCTGGCGCGATACGTTGCGCAGGCGGGCGCTGCCGTTGTCCTGAACGATTGCGGCGTTCGGCTGGATTGGAAAAAAGGTGATACGATGGCCGTTCCCACCTGGAGTTGGCTAGAGCATGCCGCGCCGGGTGAGAACGCCGTACTCCTCTCCTTCACTGATGAGCCGGTCCTTTGCGCCTTGAGGCTTTTCCGGGAAGAAGCCGGCGCCTGACGCCTATGCCCAGTCGTTTCACATGGAAGTCCCGCGTCCAGTACATGGATACTGATCGCTCTGGAGGAATTCACTTCGCCAGCATATTCCGCCACGTTGAAGCTGCGGAGCATGAGTTCCTGCGCTCGATTGGATTCCCTTATTCAGTGCTCGAGTCCTCCGGCTCGTGCTATCCGCGCGTTCACGTGGAATGCGATTACATTTCTCCGCTCCGGTACGATGACGAGCTGGTCATCGAAGCTGGAGTCGGGGAAATCGGACGCTCGTCTTTCACGGTGTTGTTTGAGGTGAAAACGACGGAGCGCCTTGCCGCAAAGGCGCGGATCACCGTCGTCCGCATTGATGCGGTAACGCGAAAACCCTTAGCCCTGCATGATGATTTCCGCCGCGCCCTGGCCGCCCCGTAGCAGGCCACAGGCCCCTATTGCTTTTCTCCCGCCCACACATAAGCGCCAAACGTTCTGAAAGTCTCAAATCCCATCCGCTGATACCAACGCACAGCGTCCGAGTTTCCGTCCGTCACGGTGAGCGAAACCTCCTGGTAACCTTGCCGCTCGAGCTCCTGGAACGACGATTCCATCAAGGCGCATCCAACGCCGCGCCGCTGGAACTCGGCGCTTACGGCCACCTGGGGCACGTGAGCAGTCCCGCGGCGAACGGCGGTCAGCGCGAGAATGCCGGCCAGCTTCTGCGAGGCGCGATGGATTGCGACGCGCGACGCGCCTGAAAGCAGCTCACCACAGCCGTGCAAGTGGACGATGTTTTCGATCAGCCGCGACGTTCCCGCCACGGATCGATACTGGTCATTGATTAATCCATCCACGTGGGTCCTGTAAGTGCTGTAGAGAAGCCGCGCGGCTTCCTGGTCATGCTTTCGCTGCCAGCTTTCGACGATGAACTCGTCAGCCGCCCGCTGATCTCTTTTCCGGTCGTCATCGGCAGTGGGCGTGGCTGCAGGAGCCAGCGACGGGCGTGTATCGAGCTGCAACGCCATGAAGCGGCGCAAAAACACTTGGAAACCTTGCCGCTCGAACCAGCCTTCAAGAGCGTCTACGCCGTAGTGAGGTAATTGCGCCTCAATCCGCTTGAGGCCTGGCGTGGCTTTGAGCGTTTCAATCGCATTCTCGAGCAGCAGAAGAGCGTGCTCTCGATCGTCTTGCCCCGGTTCGACAAAGAGATCCCCAATCAGCCCTTTTTCTCCTTCATAAAGAAAGAAGCAATAGCCAAACACATGGCCGTCGGAAACGAGAGCGTATCCCGGCAGCCGCTTATCCGCCAGGCAAGAGCTGATGAGCCGCACGGAGGGCGCGTAGTCCCAGCGAAGCGAGCTGAGCCAGGCGGAAGACTCGGTGTCGAGTAACGGCGCGAACCGCTGCGCTTCCATCAGGCGGATGTCCACCACTTCGATCGCCAATTTCTTATCCTTCCGGTTTGCTTAGGGCGCCCCTGCCGTCAAGATTCTCTGCCAGATTATAGCCTAATCTTTCATCCGTCCACTCCCGGATCGGAGCGCCTCCGGCCAGCGTCCGCGGGTCACCACAAATTTCCTGGAGTTGCTATAATCGGCTTTTTTCCCGGGACGCTTTCGATTAACCCTGGCGGTAAAACGCGGGCGGCGGTGGCCGTTCTCTCCACCGTGCCCCGGCAACATGTTGAATTCCCAAAGTGCAGATCACGGGCGAGTGGAGCAGGAGGGATCTCTTGCGAAGGTTTCGTTCTGGCATCGCCTGGAATATTGGGTGGCGCGTGGCGTGCTTAGGATGCTTGGGAGGATGCCGCACCGGGTGGCGCGCCTCTCATGCTCCGGCCTGGCCGCTTTGAGCTACGCATTCTGGCCGCGGCTGCGCAGTGTTGGCCTTCGAAATCTCGAGCTGGCATACCCCGAATGGCCGCTTCGCCGCCGCCGTCAGATCCTTTTCCGAAGTTTTCAAAACCTCGGACGCACGCTCGCTGATTTCGCCCACTTTCCGCGTTGGAACCGCGCTAATATCGAGCGGCTCATTGTCTACGACGGATTCGAGCATTTTGCGCGCGCGCAGGAAAAAGGCAAAGGCGTGCTTTTTCTTACCGCGCACTTCGGCAATTGGGAATTGGGCTCGTTTGCCCACGGCGTTTACGGCCATCCGGTGGCTTTCGTCGTTCGCCGGCTCGACAACCCGCTCCTGGGTTCCCTGATTGATTCCTACCGCTGCATGAGCGGCGGAAGGTCGATTGATAAGGAGGATTTCGCCCGGCAGGTGCTTCGTGCTTTGCGCCGGGGCGAATCCGTGGGTGTTTTGATGGATCAGAATATGATGGCGAATGAAGGAGTATTCGTGGAATTCTTCGGGCGCCCGGCCTCAACCACCGCCAGCCCGGCGCGCATCGCGCAGAAAACGCGCGTCCCTCTGGTCTTGGGATTGGTGATTTGGGAAGCCGGCCAGCGTCGCTACCGGCTTCGATTTGAGCCGGTGGAGTGGATCGCGAGCGGCGATCCCGACGAAGAGATTCGCGTGAATACCGCGCACTTCACCCGCTTGCTCGAGCAGTACGTCCGGGAATATCCCGATCAGTGGCTCTGGGTGCACCGGCGCTGGAAAACCCGGCCTCAAGGGGACCAGCCGTTATATGACTGAACCTACATTTGCTCGGCGGCGTCGCATGCGTATGATGCGGCTCCGCCGCACGACGTGCGGAAAGGCTTGCCTTTCCGAGAGGGCCAGTGACCGAATTATTTAGGGTGAGGCTGCGCCTCGCCCCGGCGGTTTCTACATTTCACACGCCGTTTCCCGGGTACCCCAGCAGCCGCTTCGGTACCCCCTGTATCAGGGCATGACTTCAGTCATGCCGCACTGCGTCGCAGACTCCAACGGCTTTAGCCGCTGGCCGGCGCAACCAGGGGCCAAACACGCCGCGGCAAAAGGCCACTTTGTCATGCTGAGCGAAGCGAAGCATCTCTGCATTTCTTCGGGAACGAATGCCGGGATTCTTCGCTACGCTCAGAACCACATTCGTTGAGGGCGCTTTTCAGCACCCTGCAAAGCCTGTTGACTCGGTCGCATCTCTCGGCCGGAGCCCCGGGGAAACAGCGTGTGAAATGTCGGAGCTCCGGGGAAACGAAAAGCTTTCCTCAAGTACAGCCGCACGTCAGGCGGCGGAGCCCCACCGTGCCCGGGCGACACTCGTCAACAAATGTAGAAACTCCAGGGCTCGAGGCTGCGCCTCGCGCCGTTTGAGAAGAACAAGGCGCGGCTTGCCGAGGTTCCGTTGTAAAATGGCCGGTCGAATTCAACACGCCAATCCAGAAGGGAGCGTTTCATGTCGGCTGACCTCTATTTCTCCCGCATCAGCGAAATACTCGCCGCAATCCGGCAAACACAGAAAGCAAAAATAGAAGAGGCTGCAGATCGCTTCGCCGGTTCTATCGGCGCCGGCGGGCGCGTCTACCTCTTCGGCAGCGGGCATTCCGTCATCCCCGTGTTGGATGTCTTCCCGCGCTACGGCAGCTTTGTGGGTTTCGTTCCCATTTACGATCCGCGCCTGATGTGGTTCAACGTGGTAGGCCCGGGCGGAGCGCGGGAGCTGCTTTGGCTGGAGCGACAGGAAGGCTACGCTCCTGTCGTGCTCCAAAGCTATCACCTCGAAGCGCGTGATTGTATGCTCGTCTTTTCGCATGGCGGGCTGAACGCCGCTCCCATCGACATGGCGATGGAGGCGAAGAAGCACGGACTGACCGTAGTTTCAGTGTCTTCGCACGAGAATCAGCGTCAAGCCCGGCCCACCCATTCGAGCGGCAAGACGCTTCCTGCCGTCTCGGATATTGCCATTGATAATTGCGTCCCACCGGAAGACGCGCTCGTCAGTGTGGACGGGCGCCAGGAGAAATTCGCTGCCGGGTCCACCGTGGCCGGTGTGTCCATAGCCATGGCGCTGGTTGCGGAAACTGGGACGAAGCTCGTAAAGGCTGGAGCGAAGCCCGCAACGTTTGTTTCTCCGAATGCCGGCCTTCCGCCCGGCCACAATCAGCAGGTGTTTCGGGAATACGAGAAGTTCATTCGCGGGTAAAACACTTTGTCTTTCTTTTGCGAAACTTGGCGGCTTTGCGTGAGATCTTTGGCTTGCCGGTCAAGTCTTTCTTCGCCGCGGCTGTGAGGTCAACCATGACGAAAGCTGTTCATCGCGTGATTTTGCTGCTGGCCTTGCTCGCGCTCTCGGTCACCGCGGCCTGCGCGTCCGCTCCCTCGGCGTCGCCAGGTTTTTATCCTGTCGCCGTGTGGTACAGCGGAGGCAAAGCGCGCGCGCCGATGCTCTCGCCGCTTAATCCCTCGAGTGCAGCGCGCTGGGGCCACGATCTTGACCAGATCAAGGCGCTTGGGTTCAATACCGTCAAGTGTTGGGTGGATTGGTCCACCGCTGAGCCCGAACGCGGCGTTTTCGATTTCAAGAATCTTAATCTGCTCATGAAGCTTGCGGGCGAGCGTCACCTTCGCGTCATCGTGCAGATTTATACGGATTCCGCGCCGCAGTGGGTTGGCGCGCTTTACCCGGACGCGCGTTTCGTTGACCGGAGCGGCGCGGTGATTGATTCCCAATCCGCGCCCGGCTATTGCATTGACGATTCGGCCGTGCGGGAAGAAATTGTGAATTTCATTGCGGCCCTCTCGCGTGACGCCAACGGCTTTCCGGCGCTTTACGGCTGGGACGTTTGGAGCGAGCCCCACGTGGTGAACTGGGCGGACTTTCCTTATTTGAAGAATGCAGGATTCTGCTATTGCCGGTATAGCCAGGAGCGATTCCGCGAGTGGCTGCGCGCCAAATACAAAACGCTGGTAGCGCTCAACGCTGCATGGTATCGCGATTATAGAAGCTGGCAGCAGGTGACGCCGCCGCGCTTTTCGACCATTCTTAGCTATACAGACTATCTCGACTGGCGCGCCTTCATCGATGACAAGCTGGCGGGCGATCTTCGCACTCGCGTTGAGGCCGTGCGCAGTGCGGATCACACTCACCCCATCACCAGCCACGCCGCCGCGCCCGCGCTTTTCACCTCGCCCACAGACGGCTACGGCGAGCCGGATGACTGGAAGATGAACGCCGTGGCGGACTTCTTCGGCACGTCGCTTTATCCGAAACATGCGGAAGCCACGCGCCCGTGGCCTTACTGGATGCTTTCCGCCGGCCTCGACTTCACGCGCTCCGCCGGCTACGCGCATCACAAAGCTTTTTGGATTGGAGAGTTGCAGGCCGGCCAGGGTGTAACGAGCATGAGGATTGCCGCGCCGGTCACCTCCAGCGATCTTCGCGACTGGATGTGGGAAGTGGTCGCGCACGGCGCTCGTGAAATCGCCATTTATGCCTGGTATCCGATGAGTTCCGGATACGAATCCGGCGGTTATGGATTAATTCATCTCGACGGCGCCCTCACCGCTCGCTCGCGCGCCGCGGGTGAGATCGCGCGAGTAATCGAAGCGCACGCCGCCGGGATCAATCATGACCACCCGGCCACAGCTCGCGTGGGCATTGTCTATGACCGCCTGTCCTACATGGTGGGCGGAGGCGAGCCGTCGCTTTCGAAGCTCGGCAACGCGGAGCGCGATTCCCTCATGGGCGTTTACCGCGCATTTTTCGAGCGACAGATTCCAGTGGATTTCGTCGATCTGGCGGTCACTGGAACGCGGCCTTTGAGCCAATATAAGATTCTCTTTCTTCCTTTTCCCGTGATGATCTCCGGGCGCAGCGCGCAGGCCGTCCGGCAATATGTCGAACAGGGTGGGACGGTGGTGGCTGAAGCTCGCCTGGCCTGGAACAACGCGCGCGGATATGCCAGTTCCGTAATTCCTGGCGAGGGACTGGATCGGGTTTTTGGGGCGCGCGAAAAAGTGATTCGCCCGGAGAACGAGCCGGGTTTGCTCATTCAGCCCGGCGCCGGCCTGCCCGGATTGGCCGCGGGTGAAGCCGTTCCCGTCACCGCATTTGAAGAGGATTTGCAGCCCTATGCCGATGCGCGCGTGCTGGCGCGTTTCCCGGATGGCGAGCCTGCGATGGTCGAAAACACGTTTGGGCGCGGTAAAGCCATCCTCATTGGCTCGTTTGCCGGCCTGGCTTTCCAGCGGATCCACAATGCCAAGACCGCAGCGCTGCTTCGCAGCCTGGCGCGTGAGGTCGGCGTGATGCCGCAGGTCTCTGTCTCGGGCTCCGGAACTTCCGAATTGGAAGTCCGCCGGCTCACGGGATCCGGCCAGCAGTGGGTCTTTGTGTTTAATCATTCGAGCCATGCGGCCGATGCCACAATCACCCTCCGGCTTCCATGGCAGCCGAAGACGGTGGAAGATGTTGTTGAGAATGCCAAAGTGCCGGCAGAAATCGAAAAGGGCCAGGTTGTTTTGAAGAAGAGTCTCGCGCCGGAAAGCGTTTGGGTATTACGAATTACCGATTGATGGAGTCAGGCCCGGCGCCGCATTGCTATGATGCGGCTCCGCCGCCAGACGTGCGGCCAAGGACGAGGAAAGCCTTGCCTTTCCGGCAAGGCCAGTGATCGAATTATCCAGGGCGAGGCTGCGCCTCGCCCCCGAGTTTCTACATTTCGGCATTGATCGAAGCCGCGTCGTATCAGGGCATGACTTCAGTCATGCCGTACAGATGTTGAAGGTAAAGAGGGCTTTAGCCCCTGCTGATGTCAAGGCCTACCCGTAATCGTGCGGCTTCAGCTATCTGGCAAAGCGAAAAGCCGCAGGGGCTAAACAGGCTGCGGAAAAAGGCCAGTGTGTCATGCTGAGCGAAGCGAAGCATCTCTGCATTTCTTTGGGCACGAATGCTGGGATTCTTCGCTACGCTCAGAATGACATCCGCTGAGGGGGCTTTTCAGCATGCTGGAAAGCCCGCCGACTCGGCCGCTATCAGGGCACGGCGGGAGCCGTGCCCTGAAGTTTCTGCCGTTGCGCAGCGGTGTGACATTGGCATGATGCGGCTGTGCCGCGTGACGTGTGGAAAGGCTTGCCTTTCCAAGAGCACCGACGACTGAATTTATTAGGGCGAGGCTGCGCCTCGCCCGCTCACCGAATCGGCCGTGCAATCCTATGTCCAGCTTTGTCCTCTCTGTCGATCTGGGCGGCACAAAGATCGCCGCCGCCCGCGTTGACGTGGCCGGCCGAGTTAGTGGCCGGCTGACGGCTGCGACGCCATCCGAAGGAGGCAAGGCAGTTCTCCAGGCCATCGCCAGTCTCTCCGATCGATTGTCGCTTGATGGCGTCTCCGCTCTCGGTGTGGACGTTCCCGGCTTGGTTTATCCGGATGGCAGCGTGTGGGCGCCGAATATTCGCGGATGGAAGAACGTGCCTTTACGCCGGTTTCTCAAGGAACGGTTCAAGCTGCCGGCATTGGTTGAAAGCGATCGAAACTCCTGTGTGACCGGAGAAGCGTGGAAAGGCGCGGCAAGAGGATGCCAGGATGTTGTGTTCGTGGCAATCGGAACGGGAATTGGGGCAGGGATCATCAGCGGTGGCAAGTTGTTGCGAGGCCACGGAGAGCTTTCCGGCTGCGTTGGCTGGATGGCGGTTGGGAACACTTTGGCGCCTCGCCGTCAGCGCGTCGGCTGCTTGGAATCGCACGTGGCAGGGCGGGGAATTAGTGAGAGTGCGGAGCGCGTCTATGGGAGGCCGATCAGCGTGGAAGAACTTGTCGCCAGAGCGAGGAAAGGCGATTCCAAGGCGCGAGGAGTTTTCAGGGAAGCGGGCCGTTTGCTCGGTTTGGCGCTGGCCAACATCGTGAGCACGCTTGCTCCGGAAAAAATCGTCATCGGCGGCGGCGTGGCTGCCGCGGGAGAATTGCTTCTTGGCCCAGCCCGCGAAACGATGCGTCAGTGGGCTCAGCCGCTGGCAGTGAAGCAGGTTCGCGTGGTCCGCAGCCGCCTTGGGGGGGACGCCGCGCTCCTGGGCGTGGCAAAAATGGCGATGGAAAATGCCAGCTAACGGAGATCAGCAGTCAGCAATCAGAAATCAGCAATCAGAAAATTGCGATCGGCATTGGGCAGCCAGCGATGCGCCAAAAGCCACTGAGGCGCAGTTCTTTAGCGCGCCTGCTATAACAGAGGTGCGCGATCAGCCTGCCGATTGCTGGCTGCTGATATCTGACCGCTGACTTCTGCCTTCCCAATGCCAAGCCATCAATCGACAGTTGTCCATCGTCAATTCAGTTTGCTGCTCACTGCCAACGCCTGCATGTTTGTCTTCGGCGTGGTGCTCCTGCTAATGGGATCGCTGCTGCCCAGCCTCCACGTGAGAGGCGTGAGAGCCGGCAGCTTAGGATCGATTCCTCTGGCCGGCATCCTGGTTGCCACTATTTTCATCGGTCCTGTATTCGACAAAGTGGGCGCCAGGCATGCGCTCGTCATTGCGCTGGCCATGGTTGCCGGTTCGCTCGCCGCCGTGCCCTCGCTCTCAGGTTATCCGAGCCTGGCCATTGCGGCGCTCGTTTACGGCCTGGGCGGAGGAGTCTTGAACACTGCGACGAATGCGCTGGTGGCGACGCTCAGTGAATCGCGCCGGAGCGCCGCATTGAACTTGCTGGGATTTTCATTTAGTCTGGGCGCGCTCACCTCGCCTCTACTGATGTTATTCACGAAGGGGCGGTTTTCCCCGGCGTCTGCGCTGCATCTTCTTTCCGCCGCATGTGTCGCGGTCCTGATCCTGGTCCTCGCGCAGAAGTTCCCGGCGCCAGCGCAGGCGAGAACGCCGCTTGGAAGTCTGCTCGGAGTTTTGAAGCATCCGCTAGTCTGGGTTTTCGGCGCTCTGTTATTCTTCGAGACAGGAAATGAAAATTGTGTGTTCGTTTGGGCGGGGAAAATCACGCAAGCGGCAGCGCACACCAGCGCGCAGCGTGCGGAGTTGGCGCTCGTCACGGTCAGTGTGGCGTTGGGCGCCGGGCGCCTGGCGGCTGCTTTGATTGTGGATCGCCTCGGCAGCCGGAACACGCTGCTGTTTTCCGCATCCATTGTGATGGCCGGCTCCGTTGAAGTGTTCGCCCACCCCACATTCCTGGGCGCCATAACCGGATTCGCTTTGGTCGGGCTTGGCCTCTCTGCGATTTATCCCACAACGCTCGGCTGGGCCGGAGATTCCTTCCCACTGGAGACCGGGACCGTCTTCGGCGCCATCATGACGGTGGGTCTCGTCGGCGGAGTGGCTGGGCCGTTGCTCGGCGGCTGGATGGCCGACGCCGGCACTCGAGAAGTCCTTCGTATTCCTATCGTCGCCGCCGCGGCCGTGGCTGTTCTGGCAATCGTGATTGCGAGAATGGCGGCCAGAGGCAACCGGCCATAGGTAACAGGCCATAGGCCGCAGGCACCAGGCCATACGTCGAAGCTGGGAGACGCACAGACAACTGACCACTGACAACTGACTGCTGATCGCTGATTGCTGATTACTGATTGCTGATCGCTGATTACTGACTTCTGACCACTCCCGCCGGACGGACCGAGCAATTCTTTCCGCGAGCCCGACTTTTTTTCCAAGGCAATTCAAACGACATTCGGCCGCATCAGCGCAAAGGGTAACCAGTCCCCCAACAAGTACTTACCCTTTTCGCAGGCTTTAATTCAGCGCCGCCTTGTGGGAAGGCTTTGGCACCGCTCCTGCAAGCGATATATGATCTTTGTAGTGCTGATGAGGCGGGAGGTATTGGTGTCTCCAGCGGAAATGGCTGCTGAAGGGTTCAAGTGCGACTTCATGCTCGGGCCTTACAGGTTGCGGAAAAACTCGGCGACGCCGCGAATGGTGCGCCGGCATCTTGCCGGCCTCCGTTGAATTGAAGGGAGTTGCCGGCTGGAAGCCGGCGCTACGTCAACTCCCGAAAGAGTCTTTCCGCCGCCTGTGAAACCCC
>JASHON010000107.1 GCA_030041095.1 Terriglobia bacterium | reverse complement strand
CAACACGACGATATCACTGGCCTGCTGGTGCGCGCGATGTAAATGAACCAGTGTGCCGAACCCGATTTCTGCCTTTCATTCGTACCGTTCAGGCATGTTCGAGGCCGGCGATTCGATTCACCGCGGCGGCAAACGCCTGCCAGCCGCGCCGCTGGGCGGCAAGCATTTCGCGACCTTCGCTTGTCAGCTTGTAGAAGCGGCGGCGGCGCTCTCCGGCCTTTTCGACCCAGCGGCCGATGATCCAGCCGCGCTTCTCCAGCCGGTAGAGTAGGGGATAGAGCGAGGCCACGTTGAAACGCACCGCGCCCTCGGATTGCTGCTCGATCATCTTGCAGATTTCATAGCCATGCCGCGGACGGGCCTCTACCAGAGCAAGGATGAGCAACTCCGCGCAGCCTTTTTTCATTTCACGGTCAAGAACTGTGGATTTTGACTGTTGCATAGCTACATATTGATAGGAAATCATAGCTGAAGTCAAGGAGGGAAAAAGGCGAACGGCCTCACGCCAAGGCGCAAAGCCGCCAAGCTCTGCAAAGAAATGAACGGAGGACAAGGAACGGCGCGTGTGGGATCAAGGAAGGGGTGGTACGCCATTCCAAGGCTTGGGACTCCAAAACGCGAGCGTTGCCCCAGGGCCAGATTGTATCGGCCCTTCGGGCTTTCAACTGCGGAAACTCCAAAGGCCGGCGAGACGCCGGCTCCGCATCTTCTTCTAATCCGTATGCGGTATTTCAGCTCAGGCGCAGGTTCCTCAAATACTGGTAACTGGTCTTGATCGCCTCGAGCGGCGGGCGATTGCATTGGTCTTGCTCGACGAAGATGTGTCTGGCGCCCGCCAGGCGGACGTGAGCGAAGATTCGCCGCCAGTCGATACGGCCCTGGCCCACTGCGGTGAAGGGATTAGGGCCGCCGGGCGCTGGTGACTTCTGTGGATTAATCTTTACCCCTTTCCGCATGTCCTTGATGTGGAGTAGCGGGAAGCGGCCGGGAGCACGGCGCCAATAGGCGATGGGGTCTTTGCCGGCGTAAGTGATCCAGAAAATGTCCATTTCCATCTTCAGAAGCTTCGGATCGCACCGTGTCAGCAAAATGTCGTAACCGCAGGTGTGGTCGACCGTGGCGAACTCGTGGAAGTGAGCGTGATAGCAAAATTGAATTCCGGCCTGCTGGGTGAGTCTTCCGCACTCGTTGAAGAAATCAGCGCGCTTCCTCCAGGCATCGGCGTCGAGCTTGGGATTGTCTCCCACCACGAAATAGCGCACGCCGAAAACGCGGTGGGCCGCATCGACTTGCTTCTTCATGTCGTCGATGTCTTTCGGAACGTTGAAATAGCCGCTGGGCGCGCTGAGGCCAGTCTCGCGAAGGGCGGCTTTGAACCAGGTCGCATGGGGATAGAAAGCAATCTCGATCTCTTTATATCCGACTGCCGCGACTTCTTTCAGCGTTCTCACGGGATCTTGAGCCATAAGGTGACGCACCGTGTAAAGCTCGAGGCCAATGGGTCCCGGCCAGGCGAGCCGGCCTGCAGCCCAGGCGTTTTTCCAAACCGTAGTTCCGGCCAGCATTCCTGCAGCGGTCTTCCTGAGCAATTCCCGTCGTCTCATTATTTTTTCGCCTCCTGAGGGCAACGAGACATTGTACACTCGCTTTAGGGCGCGTCAAACGGCGTCTGAAGTGAGAGTGAACTGCCACCCGAGAGGTAGCGAGGCTTCGCGATGAAGATCATTTCGAGAATCGAAAACAGCGGCCCTCAGTTCGCAGCGATTTTGGCGCTGGTTATGCTGTGGTGCATCTTGTCAGGGGTCCCGCGCGCTGCCGCGCAAGATGTTCTCACCTGGCATAATAACAACGCCCGAACTGGCGCTGACCTTAACGAGAAGGTCCTGACCTTGCAAAACGTCAACCCCGCGACGTTCGGCAAGCTGTTCGTCATTCACGTCGATGGGAAGGTCGATGCGGAGCCTCTTTACGTCGCCAGACTGGCAATGCCTCACGAGGGAAGGCGTGCCGTGCTCTTCGTCGCCACTGAGCGTGATAGCATCTATGCATTCGATGCTGATACGGGAAAGCAATTCTGGCATGTGCGATTGCTGAAGCCGGGCGAGACGCCCTCCGACAACCGTCATTGTTCGCAAGTGATTCCGGTGATCGGCATCACGTCCACCCCCGTCATTGACCTGCACCGTGGCCCACACGGCACCATCTACGTCGTGGCCATGAGCAAAAATTCGCGAGGCGACTATTTTCAAAGGCTTCATGCGCTGGACCTCACGACCGGAGCGGAAGAGTTCGGTGGCCCGGTAGATGTTCATGCGACGTTTCCGGGAAACGGAGCGGCAAGCCGTGACGGAACGGAGATCTTCGATCCGAAGCAATACGAAGAGCGCGCCGGGCTGCTGCTGCTGAACGGCGTCGTCTACACGGGCTGGGCGTCGCATTGCGATATCGATCCGTATAACGGATGGGTGATCGGATATAGCGAGCGAACGCTGAAGCAAACGTCGGTGCTTAACTTTACACCGAACGGCCAGGAAGGCTCAGTATGGCAAAGCGGCGCCGGGCCTGCCGCAGATTCTCAGGGCAATATTGATGTACTGGCCGCGAATGGGACTTTTGATACGACGGTGAACGCGAAGGGTTTTCCTTCGCGAGGAGATTTTGGCAACGCCTTCTTGAAGATTTCGACCCTCGGCCGCAGGTTGTCAATTGTGGATTATTTCGCCATGTCGAATGTCACGGCGGAGAATGGGAGCGACGAGGATCTTGGCTCCGGGGGCCCTCTGGTTCTGCCTCCCATGCGGGATGCTTCCGGAAAAGTCTGGCGCCTGGCGGTGGGTGCGGGAAAAGACCGGAATATCTATCTCGTGAACCGCGACGACCTGGGAAGGTTCAATCCCAGCGGAAATCAGAATATCTATCAGGAAATCCGTCACGGCCTGGGCGGCCGCGAGTTTGCCTCGCCGGCTTACTTTGACGGCCGGCTCTATTATGGGTCAGTCAACGACTTCATTCGCGAGTTCAAGTTTGCCAATGCCCGCCTCATTCCCAAGCCGATTTCTCTGACCAAGACCAAGTTCATCTATCCTGGAGCGACGCCCAGCATCTCCGCAGACGGGTCAAAGAACGGAATCGTCTGGGCTGCCGAAAACGGCTCTCCCGCCGTGCTTCACGCCTATGATGCCCGCGATCTGGCTCGCGAACTATACAACAGCGACGAGGCGCCCTCTGGAAGAGATCACTTTGGCACGGGAGACAAGTTCATCACTCCCATGATCGCTCATGGAAAGGTTTATGTAGGAACTCAGGATGGCGTGGGTGTTTTTGGCCTGCTTCGGGAAGGTTCCTCATCAAAATAAATGTTTCTATTTACGTTCACACAGGAGGGTCAAAAATACCTTAGCCCGACGCATGAAGGCACATCGCCAGGTTGGCAGGGAGGGGATTTGTCAGACTCCACCGCGTCTCATTTGCTCCAGCAAGTGGTCGCAGGAGCGCAAGCACAAGGCCATGATGGTGAGCGTCGGGTTTTGCCAGCCGGAGGATGGGAGGCCCGACCCGTCCATCACGAAAAGATTCTTCACATCGTGGGACTGCTGAAATTGATTCAGCACTGATGTTTTCGGGTCATTCCCCATGCGCGCGATGCCGACCTCATGGATTGCCCAGCCCGGAATCGTCGGTCTTGCGGAAGTTCGAATGTTTTTCGCGCCCGCGGCCTCCAGCATCTCACCGCCGGCAGTCGCCATATCTTTGACCATCGCCATTTCATTTTCGCCATACTTCACGTGGAAGCGCAGGACAGGAATGCCAAAAGTGTCAACTACATTCGGATCGATCTCAATGTAGTTGTCATACCGGGCCAGGCTCTCTCCAAACCCCTGGAAAGAGACCCCGACTCTGGGATCCAGCTCCGAGAGTGCTTTCTTGAAATGGGCGCCGAAGCCGTGGGCGTTCCAGTTGTAGCCCGCGCCCGTGCCAACAAAGTATTGGTAACTGCGGATAAAAGATTTTGCGCGGCTCGAAGGATCGAACGGCAGGTTGCGGAAAGGAATCATGAGCATTCCGGTGGGCTTGACGGGCCCTTCGATGGCAGGCTTGTTGGCAGTCAGTTCCAGTTCTCCAGCCGCGTCCCCTCCCATAATGTTATCCATCAGATAATGGCCGAGCACGCCGCTCGAATTCGCCAGTCCTGCAGGGTATTCGCGACTCTTGGAGTTCAGCAGAATGCGAACTGACTCCTGGGCCTGGGCGCATAGCACTACTGCCCGCCCCGACACTTCCTTCACCTCTCGCGTGGCGCGGTCAATGTAGAGGATGCCACGTGCGCGGTTGCGGTCATGATCCATCAGCACCTGGAAGGCCATGGCGTTTGGAATTAACGTGCATCGCCTGCTGGCCAGCGCGTCCGTGACGGTGGTGAATGCGGAGTTGAAATAAGAGTGCGTCACGCAACCGCGTTCGCAGGGACCGCAATAATGGCAGGGGGCGCGGCCGTTGACGGCGCGCGTCAAGTTGGCCGCTCGCCCCGGTGTGACGGTGCGGCCTAACCTTTGCTTGACGCGAGTACGAACCATAGATTCGGCGCAGTTCATCGCCATGGGCGGCTGGAATTTCCCGTCCGGCGCCTGAGGCAGCCCTTCTGCCATTCCGTTGATTCCGACGTATTCTTCCACCAAGTCGTAATAAGGCTCGAGATCCTTGTAACTGAGCGGCCAATCTACTCCATACCCGTCGTAAGATGCTGCCTTAAGGTCGTATTCGCTCAGCCGTAAGCTCCAGCGTCCCCAGCAATTGGTGCGCCCGCCAATCATCCGAATTCGCCCCTGCCAACTGAAAGGCATGCCGGGGGCGGTTGTATAGGGTTCGTCGAGATCGTCGCAGAACCAGGAATAATTGAATTCAGTGCAGGCGTAACATTGCGTCTGGACCGGCTGTCTTTTTTCCAGCAACTGAGGAGCGAGATTGCGGTACTTGAGCTCAAACGCAGGTTTGTGCTCAGTGAAATTGGCGTCCGATTGAGCCCGCCCGCAATCAACGAGCGCTACTTTCAACCCCGCCTCTGAGAGCCGCTTGGCGGCCCAGCCGCCCGACGCTCCCGACCCAACGACGATTGCGTCGTATACTCCGACAGCCATAAATGATCTCCTCAACGAGAATGAAGAGTCTATCCGAGTTTTCAGAAGGGCGCAATCGCGTAGTGCGGCCGCCATGCCCTAACAGGCTGCGGAGAAACGCTTCCAACGAATGTCATTCAGAGCGCAGCGAAGAATCCCAGCATTTGTTTCCGAAGAAATGCAGAGATGCTTCGCTTCGCTCAGCATGACAAACTGACCCTTTTTGGGGGCAGGAGGGCAGAGCGTTGCGTTATGAACGCGGGACACCGGCCTGACCTTGAGGATCTCTGGAATGTGTCCTTATGATTTGCTACTCTCATCGAAGGAGGAATCACTGATGGCTGACCCGGAGATCTTAAGGGCGGAAAATAGAGGTACGGACAAAGGCCGTCTGACGCGCCGTAAAATGATGCGATCCCTGCTGGCCGGGGCCGGCTCGGGACTTGCGCTGCCTGCGGTTGCTTCGAATTCTCTTGCCGCTGGCCGGAGTGCTCCCGGCATGGAAATGCCCACCGCCTCGCCAGGCGCGAGTTCGTCCGCGTCTTGGCGTCCGGCCTTTCTGGACGAGCACCAGAATGCTACCCTCATTGCCCTGAGTGAAGTGATCGCACCCGGGTCGGGAAAGGCTGAAGTCAACCGCTTTATCGATTTGCTCCTGAGCGTCCTGCCGCCGGATGCGCCCCAAGGTTTTGCCACCGGCAACAGCGTTCCCCAAGGGACCACATTTGTTCCCGCTCCCGCGCGGCAGAGATTGTTCGATGCGCTTGGCGCGTTTGACGCGGAGGCTCGGAGGCGTTACGGGGTGACGTTCATAAGCCTTTCTGAATCCCAGCAGACGGCTATTTTAAGCGATGCTTCCCGTCCGCCGTCCGAACTGAAGATCTCTCAGGCAGAGACGGAACACTCTGCCCACCCCGAAACACAGGGCACGCTTCACGGTCACTTTCTCGACCTGAGAAATTGGGTTATTGGCGCCTACTACTCAACTGAAGCAGGCATTCGGGAAATAGGCTGGACCGGCGACGTCTTCTTCCCGAGCTATCCCGGCTGCGAGCGCTCCGCCTGACGGGTTAGAGACAACACACCAGCACTCGAGAGTTCAATTCTTTCCCGTCTTCAACGGTTTTGATGTAAGGCCTGGCTACCTGCTTTTTCGCGCGGCTTTCACAGTCTGCTTTTCAAAGACAATCTTTTGCTTCTTTGCGTCCGCGTCAGCCACGACGGTGTCCCCGGGTTTGACGTTGCCTTCGAGCATCTCAAGAGCCAGCGGGTCTTGAATGAGCCGCTGGATGGCGCGCCGCAGAGGCCGGGCTCCGAATTGCGGATCGTAACCCTCGCGGAACAGCAATTCCCGCGCTCCATCCGTAAGATTGAGCTGTACCTTGCGCTCTTCGAGCAGAGTTCGCAGCCGCCCAAGCTGCATGTCAATGATCTTCTCGATTTCCCGCTTACCGAGGGAATGGAAAATGACGATCTCGTCGATTCGGTTCAGGAATTCCGGCCGGAAGTGCGCCAGCAGTTCCTGGTGGACGCGCTTCTTGATTTCCTCATCCACGCCCTCCTCTCCGTTCGCTCCAGACTCCGTCTTGCCGCGGCCGGCCATCTCGTGAATGAAGTGAGAGGCGATGTTGGACGTCATGATCACGACCGTATTCTTGAAATCCACGGTGCGGCCTTTGCCATCCGTCAGGCGTCCGTCTTCAAGAATCTGCAGGAAGATGTTGAACACATCGGGATGGGCCTTCTCGATTTCGTCGAAGAGAAGCACGGCGTAAGGCCGGCGGCGAACCCGCTCGGTCAATTGCCCGCCTTCCTCATATCCCACGTAACCTGGCGGAGCGCCCACCAGGCGCGCGACGGCGTGTTTCTCCATGTATTCAGACATATCGATTCGAATCATGGCGCGCTCGTCATCAAAAAGGAACTCAGCGAGGGCCCGAGCAAGCTCCGTCTTGCCGACGCCCGTAGGGCCGAGGAAGAGGAATGAGCCGATAGGCCGATTCGGATCAGCAAGGCCGGCGCGGCTACGCCGCACGGCATTGGCTACCAAACGTAACGCCTCGTCCTGCCCGACAACTCGCAGCCGCAGACGGTCTTCCATCTTCACCAGCTTCGAAACTTCGCCTTCGAGCATCTTAGCCACCGGAATGCCAGTCCATTTGGAGACCACCTTGGCTACGTCCTCTTCATCGACTTCTTCCTTGAGCATCCGCCCTTCTCTCTGGGTGGATTCCAGCTTGGCGTTGGCTTGCGCCAGCTCTTTTCCCAGCACCACCAGCTTGCCGTAGCGGATTTCTGCGGCTTTGTTCAGGTCGCCTTCACGGGTGGCGAGCTGCTCGGCGGTCTTCGCTTCTTCGATCTCGCTCTTGAGCCGGCGAATGTTTGAGATCGCCTCTTTTTCCGCTTTCCAACGCAGTTTCAGCCGGTCAGCTTTTTCGTGAAGCGTCGAGATCTCAGGCTCGATCTTCTGCAGGCGCTCGCGTGAGGCAGGGTCCTCTTCCTTCTTTAGAGCTTGCCGCTCGATTTCCAATTGAGTGAGACGGCGCTCGATCTGATCGATTTCCGCAGGCATGGAATCGATTTCAATACGCAGGCTCGAAGCCGCTTCGTCGATCAGGTCAATGGCCTTGTCGGGAAGGAAACGGTCTGAGATGTAGCGATTCGAGAGAACCGCCGCCGCCACAATGGCCGAGTCCTTGATGCGCACGCCGTGATGGACTTCATAGCGTTCCTTAAGCCCGCGCAGAATGGCAATGGTGTCTTCGACGGTTGGCTGGCCCACGAAGACGGGCTGAAAGCGCCGCTCGAGAGCCGCATCTTTTTCCACCTGCTGTTTGTATTCTTTGAGCGTCGTGGCACCAATGCAGCGCAACTCGCCCCGTGCCAGCGCCGGTTTCAGCATGTTCGAAGCGTCCATCGCTCCTTCGGCCGCGCCAGCGCCCACCAGCGTGTGCAGCTCGTCGATAAAGAGAATCATCCGGCCGCCCGATTCCTCAATCTCTTTGAGCACAGCCTTCAGGCGGTCTTCGAATTCGCCACGATACTTCGCGCCTGCCACCAGAGAGCCAAGATCAAGCTGAACGATTCGCTTCGATTTCAGCGTTTCCGGCACATCGCCGGCGACGATGCGCTGCGCAATGCCTTCCACAATGGCGGTCTTGCCCACGCCCGGCTCGCCAATTAATACCGGATTGTTCTTGGTCCGGCGCGAAAGCACTTGAATCACACGCCGTACTTCGTCGTCGCGCCC
>JASHON010000106.1 GCA_030041095.1 Terriglobia bacterium | reverse complement strand
GAATGCTGTCGACGATGCGCAGCAGATTGCGTGCGATCGAATCCATGGCGTGGACGGGCCGGCCGGATTCTTTGACGACGCGCAGGCGCATAAAGCGCTTACCGGGTGTTTGGCCGTTCCAGACGGCCTCAAAGAATGCAAAGTAGGCAAAAATAACAAGAAAATAAAACAGCACCAGGACTGCGGCGGCCCACGTGAGTGCTGGCGCCGGGCGCGTGGGCTGCCGCCTGAACAGCACCGTCAACAGGATGCCCGCCACCGCGACCACCGCAATCTGGATGAGCGTATCGAGAGCGAGGGCCAGAAAACGGCTGCCAATGCCGGCAACCGGCAGCTCGAGAGGAATCATTTCCGGCGTGTTGATGGTAAGATGATCGTCCAAAGGGCGATCTCCGTGGTTCATCCTGGATGGATTCAGAAGCGAAAGCCAGGCTGGGAGCGGCTCGCCAGCTTGGTGGAGCGGTGCGGCAGCCGGCGCCGTCAGAAGATTTCCTACCACGACTTGCGTGAGCTGAGTTTGCTTTACCGGCAGGCGGCCGCTGATTACGCCTCGCTTCGCGAAGACGAAGAGTCGGAGCTGCTGGCCGGCTATCTCAACCAACTCCTGGCGCGAGCGCACGGCGCGCTCTACGGGAGCCGCAAAGCCGAAGCCAACCGCGTTCTCAAGTTCTATCAGGAAGTCTTTCCCGGCATCTTCCGCGAAACCCTCAATTATACGCTCCTTGCCTTGATCATTTTTCTCGTGTCCGCACTCACCGGTTTTCTGCTGACCTTGAGCGACCCGGCGTTCCAGCGATTTTTCCTGGGGGCGCGAATGAGCGATACGATCGATCGGCGCAAAATGTGGACGACTTCGATCGTCACGATCAAGCCGCTGGCGTCAAGCGCCATCATGACCAACAACCTCAGCGTATCCTTTTCGACCTTCGCTCTGGGCATCACAGCCGGATTGGGAACGGCGTGGATGCTTGCGCTCAATGGAATGTTGCTGGGCGTCGTGACGGCGGCGTGCTGGCAGGCAGGCATGTTGAGCCAGCTTGCAGCGTTCGTTACGCCGCATGGAGTGCTGGAGTTGCCGTCGATCTTTATGGCAGGCGGAGCAGGACTGCTGCTGGCGCGGGGCTTGCTTTTCCCTGGCTTACTGCCTCGCCGCGAAGCCTTGGTTTTCTACGGCCGTAAAGGCGTGCAACTTGCTCTCGGCATTATTCCGCTGTTGTTCGCGGCTGGGATCATCGAAGCATTCGTTTCGCCTTCGGCGGTTCCTGCGGCGGCTAAGTTCGCTCTTGGTGCAGTGCTGGGCTGTTTGCTGGCTGTCTATTTGAGTCGCGGCTGGCATCGGCTGCCCAAACGAGAACCCGGAGGTAAGCCATGATTCAGGACATTCGGTTTGGTCTGCGAATCCTACGCCGCAATCCGGCGTTCAGCGCCGCAGCCATTGCCATATTAGCCTTGGGCGTCGCTTCCACCTGCACCATATTCAGCTTTGCGGAAGCGGCGCTGTTTCGCGCCCTGCCTTACAAGAGCGTCTCTCGCCTGGTGGCAGTAACGACGACGAATGTGAAGGCGCAGGAGGAAGGAGACTCGGTTTCTGTTCCGATCTTCCTGAATTGGCGAGAGAGAGCGCAGCGGATCGGCCAGTTCGCGGCGAGCGGTGGTTTCAGGAGCCAGACGCTGGTTGGCGGTGACGAGCCCAGGCAGGAATATGGTCTTCCGATTTCTGAGAATGCTTTTGATCTGCTTGGCGTTCGGCCCGTTGTAGGGCGCGGTTTCCTGCCTTCCGACTATCGTGCCGGAAGTTCCGGCGTGGCGCTTCTCAGTTATTCCTTGTGGCAGCGGCTGTTTAGAGGTCGCCGCAGCGCCGTAGGACGCTCGGTAACACTCGACGGTGTCGAGCACACGATCGTCGGCGTCATGCCGCGTGGCTTCGTAGCTCCCGGCAGGTGGGAGTCTCCTGCTGATTTCTGGGTGCCGCTTATTTTCAATGCCAAGCAGGAATCGGAGGTGAACGATCGCTCGCTATCGACGGTGTGGGGACGATTGAATCCTGGAGTATCAGTGGCGCGGGCACAAGCTGCCCTGAGCGCGCTGGCTCTGCAGGTGATGAGCCGGGTAAAGAACAAAAACGGCGCCAAGTGGCGGATTCGGATTGAGCCGTTGGAGCAGGAAGTGGTGCAGAATTGGCGATCCACCCTGATTCTGCTCCTGGGTGCGGTAGGATTCCTGCTTGCAATTGCCTGCGTGAGCGTGGCGAATTTGCTGCTTTCGCGCGCTCAAGGGCGCAGGAAGGAAATGGCCGTTCGCACCGCAGTTGGCGCGCATCGCGCCCGTGTTGTGCGGCAATTGCTCATTGAGAGTTTCGTGTTGGGCGGCATCGGTGCTGTGGTAGGAATCGCATTGGCGCGCTGGAGCATCCGGATCGAGGAGCAGTTTCTTCCGGCCTGGCTCCATACCCCCAACTTTGAGCATATGGGGGTCGATCCGTGGGTCTTGGGCATTACCTTGGGTGTCACGGCGCTCGTGGCGGTGGCTTTTGGACTGGCGCCTGCACTTCATGCCTCGAAGATCGATTTGATGGAATCACTGAAAGAAGGTCCCGGCTCCGTCCGCTCCAGCGCGGGACGGATGAGGACGCAAAGCGTCTTTATCGTCACGCAGGTGGCGCTGACACTGGTATTGCTGGCGGCTGCGGGTTTGATGCTGCGAAGCTTCCTCAAACTCCAACGAGTGAGCCTGGGCTTTAACCCGAATCACGTTCTTACGATGCGCATGAACCTGCCGAAATATCAGTATCCGAAAATCAGCCAGCAGATTGCGGCCTATCGAGTGGTGCTCCGCCGGATCAGAGCGATACCCGGCGTCGAATCGGCGGCCTTCGTCACTCCGCTTCCGCTGGGTGGAGTCGTGACGTCGATCGTGTACGATTCTTCCCGCACCCGCAGGAGATTCATCGGCGCCTTCTGCGCAGTGAGCCCTGGTTACTTCAGGACGATGGGAATCCGCGTGCTCCTCGGAAGGAGTTTCACCAGCGACGACACCGCCACTTCCGAACGCGTGGTGGTGGTGAATGAGGCGTTCGCGAAGCAATACTGGCCGGGACAAAATCCCGTTGGCGAGGAATTTTTCCCGGGCGCCGCGAAGAAGTCGATGCAGATTCGTGTGGTGGGTGAAGTAGCAAACGTTCGCAGCGATTCACTGGAATCCCAGCCGATGCCTGAAATCTATTCTCCTTTCACGCAAAGGTTATTTGCCGCATTTGCGGGCACGCTGGTGGTAAAGACGCGCATGGCTGCCACAACCTCCGTTGCGATGCAGCGGGCGCTCCGCTCGTTAGATCCCGAAGCGCCCGTCTCACGCGTCGAGACCCTGGACGAAATCATTCACCGGAATCTCGCCGGAAAGCGGTTCTACCTGCTGCTGGTGGGTGTTTTCGCGCTGCTGGCGCTGG
This sequence comes from Terriglobia bacterium, assembly GCA_030041095.1. GTDB lineage: Bacteria > Acidobacteriota > Terriglobia > UBA7540 > UBA7540 > JASHON01. Next base: position 70,055 of record JASHON010000106.1, on the reverse strand, counting down.
TGCTTGCGGCAGCGGGCATCGCGTCGACGGTTTCTTACGCGGTGAGCCGGAGGGCCCACGAAATCGGAATCCGCATGGCTTTGGGAGCGAGCAACAGAGGAGTGGTTTGGATGATCGTGGGCGAAACGTTGAAGTTGGCGTTAGTAGGCATCGGCTGTGGCATCGCCGGCGCACTGGCGCTCACGCGCTTTGTAGCTGCACAGCTTTACGCCATCAAAGCAACGGATCCGCTCACGCTGGCGTTGGTTTCCCTCGGAATGCTCGGCTTATGCCTGCTGGCCGGCCTGCTGCCCGCTCTTCGCGCTTCCTCAGTGAACCCGGCTGAAACGCTGCGTGCGACGTAGCCAGGCTTCGAGAGCATTGACGGCCTGCGAAGCCATCCCTATCCATTCACCTTCCGCGCATCGACCGCCCGGCCTGGCCGTTGGTGTTCTCCGAAGACAAGCCGGGAGCCGGTCTTAACCCGCCTGCTGCCGAAACTTATCTCGTTTGTTGATGCTTCGGCGCGGCACCGGCTGACGCCGGTCAGCCGGGCGTTCGCTTCTGAAGGAAGCCTGGGCTCACGCGCGTGGGCCGCTTATCCCGCTTGTCGCCAGCCGCCCGAACCTGGACCTTTTAATTCAGTGGATTGACTTAAGCTAATCTAATGTTGTTAACTATGATTTATACTTATTCCGTAGTGGACGTAAACCTGCAGCCGCCGTGCGTCGTTGCCAGACCGATGCGGCCTGCGTACCCCGCGGGGAGGAGTACATGAAACTTTTGTCGCAAATCGCCTTTTCGCTCTCTTCTCATTGCTGTTGGCAGAAGAGACCGCACAGCGCGATCTCGTTGTTCCTTTTATTCTTGTTGGTGCTTTCCACAGGAGCCAGAGCCATTTGGGCTCAAGATGAAACAACCAGCGCCATCGTCGGAAGTGTGAGCGATCCAACGAAGCGGCCGATTCCCGGCGCTACGGTGACTGTCCTCAATCAGCAAGACGGGTTAATGCGAAGCGTCGAGACGAACGCCGCTGGTGAGTTCGATTTCCCACAGCTTAAGCCGGGAACGTACTCGGTGACGGCCAGGGCGAACGGATTCGAGCCACAGCAAAATCGCTCGGTGCTGGCAGGGCTTGGGCGAACTCAATCGGTCAATTTCAGCCTGAAAGTTACGGTTATTGAACAACACGTGCGGGTCAACGCCAGAGCGCCGCTCATCAACACGCAGAATCCGAACACGACGACCACGCTGAGCGCCCGGGCGCTCCAGAATCTTCCGAACCCTGGCGGCGACATGACCTATCCAGCGCAATTTGCTGCCGGCGCGCTGATGAACACCGCCGGCAGCGCCAATGATTTTGTGGGAAGCGCGAACGGCTATGGAAACGTGGAGTTCAACGGGCTGCCGGCTCTTTCGAATGGATATATCGTGGATGGTCTCGAAACCAACGATCCTTTGACCAATCTCAACAGCGGCCTCTCCACCAACCTCGTCCTGGGGCTGAACTCTATCGCCGCCGTGACCGTCAATACGTTGTCTTACACGGTAGACCAAGGCCGTTATGGAGCTTCGCAAATTGATTATGTCACCAAGTCCGGCACCAACCAATTCCACGGGAATCTTTATGAGATTTGGAACGGCGCGGAGCTCAATGCGGCGGATTTCTTCACGAATTCCACCCCGGGCAGCATCAAGCCGGGCGACACCCTGAATCATTTTGGAGGAAGCTTGGGCGGGCCCGTGATTCACAATAAGCTCTTCTTTTTCTTTGACGCCGAATGGATGCGCATCGCTTTGCCGATCGTCAGCGCGACAACCGTGCCAACCCCGTCCTTCGAGCGCTATGTGCTCCAGCAGCTTCCACTGGGTGGCCGTGACGTGGTGGACGGGTCCGTTTATCCCGCAGCGCCGCAAATGGCGCCGTTCTATCGAAATCTGTTTTCCCTCTATCAGAACACCGCGGGCACGCCTCTTGCCGTTGAAGGCTGCCCGTTCAATAGCGATGGCGCTTCGGCGCCGGGCGCTGTGCCGGATGGAAATGGCTGCGCGAATCGCCAGAGCGTTTCCCACTCGAGCGACGATCACGAGCAGGTGCAAACGGCTCGAATCGATGACAACCTCAACGAGAAAAACACTGCATGGTTTCGATTCCAGGCCGATACGGGCTTGCAGGCGGCCTATACCGATCCCATTAACTCGCTGTTTGACTCGTTTTCTCCACAGCCGCTCTACTCATTGGCGGCCGGATACGCGCACATCTTCTCGCAAAACGTAGTGAACTATTTCAATCCGGGATTCTCGTGGTATTCGAGCATTTTCGCGCCAGAGGATTTCAAGAAGACGCTGGCTGCATTTCCGATCGTTCTGGAGGGGCAGGGCGCCAACGCACCGTTTACGCCGGTCGGCGGATTGGACGACACCTGGGTTCAAGGGAGAACGGCCTCGAGATTTTTCATCAATGACAATCTTGCCTGGAGCGCCGGCTCGCACGAACTTCGTTTTGGCACAAACACTCGCATCTTTCGGATGAACGATTTTGACTTCGGGGAAGGCGTGGTGCCGACGGTCACTTACACAGACTTGCCGGAGTTCGTTTACGGGGCCGCATCGACCGCCACAGCCAGTTATCCGCTGGCGGACTCACAACCATTCAATTTCTTGAATGTAGATTTGTATGCCGGCGACACCTGGAGGGTGAATCGAAGATTCACCTGGTCGCTCGGACTGCGCTCGACGTACAACTCCGATCCTCTCAATCCTCATGGCTTTGTTGCTCGTCTGCCCGGCTCGTTTGATTCAATTTCCCACAACGTCAATCTACCGCTGAGTGACATGATTCAGACAGGCGCTCGAGAACTCTTCCACTCGGTGCCGCTGGCCATTCTTCAGCCGCGAACGGGCCTGGCGCTCCAGCTCACGCCGAAGACGGTGGTGCGCGGCGGTTTTGGCATTTTCAGCGATCTCCTTCCGGGCAGCGTTGCCGATCTGCTCGGGGCAGATCCGCCGTATGTGGACAGCTTCGAAGGAGGTCTCCTGGGAACTGTGGGCGGCGTGGCGATTGCTCCCAACGTGCCTGATAGCGCGGTCGATGCAACAGCGGTGGCGAATCAGAACTTCCTGACTGGCTTCAAAGACGGAGAGCTTTCCTGCGCTTCCGCCATGGCAAATCCCACTGCCTGCCTTCCGCCGGTCTCAATGGCGGTTGCGCCCGGTGGCACGCTTGCAGCTCCCTATTTCATGCAGTGGAGCTTTGGCCTTGAGCGCCAGTTCGGCAACACCATCGGTGTGACGGCGCAGTACGTTGGGACGCGTGCCCTCAATCAACCCTACGTGACGCAAGTGAACGGATACCAAACCGTGTGCCCAGGGTGTTTCTCCCCTTATCCCTATGGCCAGCCGCCGGATCCGCGATTCGGCGCCGTCACCCAACTCAATACGGGCGCAACGAGCAACTACAATGGGCTCCAGCTTAGCGCGGAAAAGCGCATCAGCCACGGCCTCGAAGGACGGGCGAACTACACCTGGAGCCACTGTATCGATGAAGTGTCAAACGGCGGGTTTCTGGCGTTTTCCGCCGGCGCCATTCTTTCTCCGCTTCCAGGAGAATTGGCGCGGGATCGAGGTCCCTGTGACTACGACATTCCAGATAATCTCACCGCAGAGTTCGTTTACGAGTTCCGATCCAGGCCCTGGCGCGAACGATTCCTGCGCGGGGCACTCAATGGATGGCAGGCATCCGGCGCCTGGTTCTGGCATAGCGGCGTACCCTTTTCCGTCTTGAGCACACCTTATTCAGCGGACGGTAACGGCATGATCAATGGTAGCGGTCCTCAGTTTGCCAGCGTCGTTCCAGGAGCGCCGCTTTACGAACACCATGCGATTTCTGGTGTCACGCCTGCGGGCACCGTTCAATGGCTCAATCCCAATGCGTTCGTCTCCGCTGTCGATCCCAGCTCGGGAGCGTGCCGGGGAGGGGATAGCGCGGCTGATTGCCAGTTCGGAACGCTCGGCCGGAACGCCCTGCGCGGGCCGGATTTCGTCTGGAACGATTTCTACCTAACCAAGTGGTTCAGGCTTTCCGAACGCCTTCGGCTGCGCATCGATGCCCAATTCTTCAACGTTTTCAATCACCCTAATTTTGCAGTGCCGGCTGACGTTTATGCAGGCATCCCCGGCAATCCGGCGACCGAGACTGGATTTGGTGTGCTGTCTTCTACTACGGAGCCGCCGACCGGGTTGCTCGGCGTAGGATTAGGCGGCGACAGCTCCACCCGGATGATCGCGTTGCAGGCGCGCTTGGAGTTCTGACTCAGGAATGGAGATTCGCACTCTTTGTGCCCTCGTTGAAGACTTCATCGCCCGAGGCCGGTGCGGCCGCTTCCATCACGAGCGGGGCAGCACATTCACGATGTCCTTGCGCGGAAAAATGCGCGCCCCAGAGTAAGACCATCGAGCCGGCATAAGCCCAGAAGAGCAGCGTCACCGGTACTGCGAAGGGACCGTAGGTCTCTCGAAAACTAAACAGTGGGAGGGTAAGAAAATAGATAAATTTCAGAATCTCGGTGGTAACACCTGAGACCACGGCTGCAGGCAGCACTTTCCGCGCCTTAACTTTCCCATTGGGAAGCAGCGTGTAAATGATGAAATAGATCACCACCAGAAACGGAATGGTGATGATTTCCAAAGCGATTCGGGAAAATACGGCTACTACAATGTGCCATGGAAGCCAACCCAGGAGAAAGCGCAACACGGCCAGAATGCCGCCGGCGACCGCAATTGATAAGAGGGCAATCACTCCCGAGATGAAGGCCAAGACGAAGGAAATGGCCAGATTTCTCCAGAGACTTCGGTTCTGCGCGATGCGCCAGACTTTGTTCAACGCGACTTCGAGAGGAAGGAAAACGCCCGAGCTGCCGTAAAGCATCACGATCACGGTGAATATCTGGATGCGGCGGCGCCCAGCAAGAAGCTGCTCCAGTCCCTTGACCACCACATCCGCCCCCAGCGGCAAATTGGCCTTCAGGATCTGAACGAGCGCTTCCGCGGCTCCGTTCCAGTGAAGCCATTGCTGAAACACGCCAAGCAGGATCAGCACGAACGGGAAAAAAGATAGAAGTGTATTTGCCGCAATCGAGAACGCATACACATGAGTTTCTGTAGTAAGCAGGTATTTGAAACTCGGCAGGAATTCACTCTGCTGCCACCAGCAACGAACTTCCGTGACAAAGCGCGCCTTCAATTCACGGTATCTTTGCGCCGATTTCTCAATGAAGAGGGTGCTCATCAACGAAGGCTTTTTTGGAGTTGCCGTGCCGTGAGGTTCTTATGCCCGGTTTGCAATTCGGCGAATTAACTATACACCTTCGTTTGAAGCCGGCAAATGCTAACTGAGCATTTAAACTTTCAAATGGTGGAGGGCGGAGGCAAATTCTAGTTATCAATTTTATTTTCTATAACTTAATTGATGTTTGAAACAGTAAGAGACACGGCCCTGAACTCTGGGAAAAATTAAGTTTGCAACGAATAGTGCTTTTGTTATATTGTTATTTTCGACGAAGCGTAACAGAAACGCGGCGTTCGAAGTGCGTTATTGGTCTTTGGTATTGGAGGACGGCTTTAGCCGTGCCGAATTGGCGCGAAGGCTCAGGCTGGCTTTAGCTGCTGGGTTCCCCCCCTTCCCCAGCGCCTAAAGATTAAAAAGTCGAGCCGGCTCGTACCGGCGGTACGGCTAAAGTCGTCCCCCAAGCGGCATCCCCCGTTTTTTCCTGTTTTTACCCATCCTTGAGGACTTATTGGTCTTCCCATCTAATTAGCTCCGCTTAATTCTTCCCACTATTTGAAAAGTTATTCCTATTTTTCCCCGGTTCGGGCTCGAACTCCGGGCACGATTTCCGTATTGTCATTGGCCCATATCTTATTGTTGGTGCGGACAGTTACACGAGCTGGAATCGATCTGGCACGGAAGATGCCTTCTCGTATGGCTTCCAGCGGACTCACACTCCCGAGGAGAAAACCGGAAAGGGGAATAAGGGAAATGAACAGAATCCACAGATTAAACAGCATCCTGCTCGTCATGCTTGCCGTCTTTTTTTTGCTGTTAGCGGTGGCGATTGAAGCGCCGGCTGATACGGTAACGGTGAAGTTGACCGGCGTCAACGGAAAGACGCAAGGCGGCGTTTACGCGGATCCCTATTACGGCACGATCGATGGAAATCCTGCTGTGCTCGTCTGCGACGATTTCCAGCATGAAACGTCCATTGGAGAAACCTGGACCGCTACGGTCTCAACATTTGCCGACCTCAACTCAGTTCGATTCCAACAGAACACACCAGCGGAGACGCTGAAGGATTACGAGGAAGTGGCGTGGCTTTACGACGCTCTTCTGGCTAACCCATCGGATTATGGCAACATATCGTTTGCCCTGTGGTCCGTTTTCACTCCGAGTGTCGAATGGTCTTCGGGTTTCACGAAGATCGGGAAAAACTCTTCGTTAAGCTGGCTGCAACAAGCCGAGAACCAGACGTACTACGCCGGCGAATTCTCGAATTTCGAGATCCTCACGCCCACCGGCGCCTCATGCAATTCACCACAGGAGTTTCTGACTGAAACTCCCGAGCCGGCGAGCGTGTTCCTGCTGGTGAGTGGGCTTGCCGTGCTGGGCTTATTCTGGAGGAAGAGGCTGGCAGCGTGAACGTTGTTGTTGCGGCCAGTCAAGCCCAGTAGTTGCGGTCGAGCGAGCGGTATTGAATGGCTTCAGAGATGTGAGAGGAGCCGATATCTTGCATGGCATCCAGGTCCGCAATCGTTCTGGCCACTTTCAAAATACGGTCGTGGGCCCTCGCACTCAATCCAAGCCGGTTGACAGCGCTTTCGAGCAACTGCTCGCTCTCCGCCGAAATCGGGCAATAGCGCCGGATTTGGCGAGGACTCATTTGCGCATTGCAGTAAATCTTCTCGCCCTGATACCGCTCGAGCTGGTGCTGCCGTGCCCGAACAACGCGCTCTCGGATGGCTTCCGAAGCCTCCCCGCCCGAATCCGTGCGGAGCTCGCGGTATTTGACCGCAGGCATGTCAATGTGAATGTCAATACGGTCGAGAAGCGGTCCGGAGATCTTTGAGACGTAACGCTGGATCAACGGCGGCGTGCACGTGCATTGGCGCGACGGATCGTTGAAGAATCCACACGGACAGGGGTTCATCGCGGCAGCCAGCATGAAGCGGGCCGGGAACGTCAGCGACATTGAGGCGCGGGCGATCGTTACCGTTCCGTCCTCAAGTGGCTGTCTGAGAACTTCCAGGACATTGCGCTGAAATTCGGGCAATTCGTCCAGGAACAGGAGTCCATTGTGCGCCAGGCTCACTTCGCCGGGGCGCGGCATGGCGCCTCCGCCAATCAGTCCCGCGTCTGAAATGGTGTGGTGCGGCGAGCGAAACGGCCGGATGCCGAGCAGCCCTGCTCCCGAATCCAACACTCCCGCAACGCTGTGAATCTTTGTGGTCTGAATGGCTTCTTCAAACGTCAAAGGCGGGAGAATCGTTGGAATTCGCTTGGCGAGCATCGTCTTGCCGGCGCCCGGCGGGCCGATCATCAGGATGTTGTGCCCACCCGCTGTCGCCACTTCAATGGCTCGCTTTGCATGAAGCTGGCCTTTCACGTCGCGGAAGTCCACCGCGTACTGCCCGCCCTGCGTCAGCGTCTCCTGGACGTTCACTCGCGTGGGAGAAAACTCGCGTGTTTCGTTGATGTAGTCGAGAACCTCGGGTAGAGAGCGCAAACCGTAGACGTCCACACCCTGCACCACCGCGGCTTCAGGCGCATTTTCGACGGGTAAGACCACTTTCCGGATGCCTTTTTGGCGCGCCATCGCGGCAATGGAAAGCGCGCCTTTGATGGGCCTGAGTCCGCCATCGAGAGAAAGCTCGCCCAGGAAGAGATGATGCTTCAAATCAGGTTTGAGCAATGCGCCGGTTGTGCCGAGTATGCCCAGAGCGATCGCGAGGTCGAATCCTGACCCCTCCTTTTTCACGTCGGCCGGCGCCAAATTCACCGTAATGTTTTGAAAAGGGAAGTCCAGACCGCAGTTTTTGATGGCGGATTTGATCCGCTCCCGGCTTTCGCGAACTGCCGCGTCCGGCAGGCCGACGGTCATAAAGTCTCCCTTGCCCGCCGAGACGTCCACTTCTACTTCAACGAGGTAGGCGTCAATTCCATAAACTGCGGCACTAAAGCTTTTGAAGAGCATAGGTCCCAGGCCATCCGCTATATTAGCATTGTCGGGGCATTTCACCGTGGCAGTCACTAACAGAAATTGCCGGCTGATGATCCTGTGCTCTACGACGGGTTATCAGACGCGCTCGTTTGCCGAAGCTGCGGCCCATTTAGGATTGGAGGTGGTATTTGGAAGCGACCGGTGCCACGTCCTCGATGACCCGTGGCAAGACGGCGCGTTGCCCTTGCGCTTCGAGGATCCAGACAAGGCGGCAAGTCAGATTGCCGGCTTCGCCAGCCGCACGCCCATTGCCGCCCTGGTGGCGCTTGGAGACCGCCCAACGCAAACCGCGGCCCGCGCCTGCCAGACGCTGGGACTGCCGTTTCATCCGCCTGCCGCAGTGGATCTCTGCCGCGATAAGTCGCGATTGCGGAAAACGCTAGGCGCGGCGGGCCTACAGACACCAAGGTTCGTTCGATTCTCCAAAGCAAACGACGCGGGAAAAAGTGCGGGGGTCGCGGCCGCACGCATCGGTTTCCCTTGTGTGCTCAAACCGCTGGCTCTGGCCGCAAGCCAGGGCGTGATACGCGCCGACGATCGGGCGCAATTCGTGGCAGCATTTGCCCGCATCCGCGAGCTGCTCGCGTCCCCGCACGTGCAAGTGCTCCGCGAGGAAACCAGCCGGTATATTCAGGTGGAAGAGTACATTGACGGAACAGAAATCGCGGTCGAGGCATTGGTCATACAAGGTGAGCCAAGAATATTGGCCATCTTCGATAAGCCTGACCGGCTGGAAGGCCCGTTCTTCGAAGAAACCATCTATGTTACGCCGAGCCGCCTGCCCGCCGAAGATCAATTTGCCGTAACGGAGGTGCTACAGCAGGCCGTTCGCGCTCTCGGTTTGTCTCACGGACCGCTGCATGCCGAATTCAGAATCAACGGCCGCGGAATCTGGCCTCTCGAGCTGGCCGCTCGCCCGATTGGCGGGCTTTGCTCTCGCGCGCTCCGCTTTCGGATGTCTGCGGCGGAATCGCATATTTCCCTGGAGGAGCTGATCATCCACCTGTCGCTGGGTGAAGACGTTCAGGCTGTGCGCCGGGAAGAATCCGCGTCGGGCGTCATGATGATTCCAGTGAAACAAGCGGGGGTATACGACGGCGTTGATGGCGTGAGCGACGCGTTGCTCACGCCGGGCGTGGAGGACGTCGTCATTACCGCAAAATCAGGTCAAGTCTTAGTGCCGTGGCCGGAGGGGTGCAGCTATCCCGGCTTCATTTTCGCGCGCGGCAACTCGCCCGCATTGGTCGAAGATGCTCTCCGCGCCGCTTATGCCGCGCTGCGATTGCACGTCCTGCCTGCTTTGCCCGTCGTTCAACATTAGTTGCGCTTTCACTCACACCTCAATGCGGCCATGGGGTCAACGAGTGCGGCGCGGCGGGATGGCAGATAGCAGGCGAGCGCAGCGACGGCCATCAGGATGATTGAGATAAGTCCAAAAGTGACGGGATCGGAAGGCTTCACGCCGTAAAGCAGGCTTCCCAAAAAGCGCGTGAGTACCATCGCGCCGGCCGCGCCCAGAGCAAGGCCCAGAAGCGTGAGTTTCAGACCTTGTCTCAGGACGAGCCGCAGCACCGTTCCACGTTCGGCGCCCAAAGCCATACGAATGCCGATTTCGCGCGTCCGGCGGCTTACTTCGTAAGACAGCAAGCCATAAAGGCCGATGCTGGCCAGGAGAAGCGCGAGAACACCGAAGACGCTGGAAACGCGAGAGATGAATCGTTCCTGGCCCAGCAAATCGTTCATGTTCTGAGTTTGTGTGCGAACGTCGAAGAGCGGCAAATGACGGTCAATCTCGTTCATGAGCTTGCGGACCGTCGGAATCAGCGCGGTGGGATCTTCCCCTGCGCGCATTGCGAAAAACGCCTCGCCTCCCGTGTCTGGAACGTAAACCGTTGGCCGGATGGGCTCGCGCAGGTTGACAATTTTCGCATCGCTGACGACGCCTACAACCTCCCACATGTGTTTTTTGGATTTATCGGTCCACATGCGTTTGCCAACCGGGTTATGATGCGGGAAGTAGGTGCGGGCGAACATCCGATTGATGAGCACAGGCTCTGGGGGGACGGCCGGTTTTTGCGATTCCGTGGCTGGCCCAGGGGGTGCCAGGTCTGAAGCCTTTTTCTTGGCGCTTTCCGCCTTTTCAGCTCTATTAACTTCAAGCGCTTGCTCGAAATCCGTGGAGCCGAACGTTCTGCCTTCAAGTAACGGCAGGCGAAGAGTGTGGAAGAAGTCCGGCCCGGCGGAAACCATACCTGCGGTATCCTTCCCTGAATGTCCCTCGATGTAAATGTCCTCGGTCCACGAGGAGCCCGCAAGCACTGGAAACGTGGAGTAGCTTACGGAAGTGACGCCGGGAATCGCGGCGAGCCGGGATCGCATCTCGCGATAAAGGTTTCGAATCTGCGAGTCTTTGTAACCCAAGCTCGTTGGATCGATGCCGAAAGTCAAAAGATTGTGCGTGTCGAAGCCGGGGTTTATATCCCGCAAATTCTCGAGCGTGCGCACCAGGAGGCCGGCTCCCACGAGTAACACCACGGAAAGTCCCACTTGCACCACAACGAGCGCGTCACCCAAGTGAAGCCATCTCCGTGCAGCGCTCGTGCCCTCCTGAAACGCCAAAGTGTTGTCTTTTAACGCCGGAGTCAAATCCACGCTCGTGCCGTGCAACGCCGGCGCGACGCCAAAGAGAATGCCCGTAAGAATTGTGGCTGAGATCGCAAAAAGAAGAACGCGCCAATCCGGCCCCACGACAAAGGAAATTGAATGGTCGGATCGGCCCCACATCAGCTTGGTGAGGGCGTGCACGCCCCAATAAGCGAAGAGAATACCAAGCAAACCTCCAAAAGCTGAAAGCACCATGCTTTCTGTCAGAAGCTGCCTCACAATTCGGGCGCGCCCCGCGCCTACGGCCAGCCGAACCGCCATCTCTTTCTGCCGAGCCTTTCCGCGTGCCAGCAGCAAGCCGCCAACATTCGCGCAAGCGATCAAGAGAATGAATCCCACCGCGAACATCAGGACGTAAAGCGGCGTTCGGAAAAGCCCGCGAATTCCTGATAGGCCTTGCTGCGCTGGGACAAGCGCAATGGCAGGGTCATCGTGCGGTTTGAACATCGGCTTACCGGCTGCGTGCAACACCATGTTGTGAAATATCACGCTTGCCGCGGCCTGGGCCTGTGCGCGCGAGACGCCCGGCCTGAGCCTGCCGAGCAGCACAACCCACCACTGCGTCATGCTTTCGGTTCGTTGCAAAGCCGTACCCCACGAGCTGATGTTGAGCCGTTGCGATGCAGCAAAAGGCAGCCAAAAATCCTGTGTCTTGCCGGGAGAAAGGCGCGTGAAGCTGGGCGCGGCGACGCCCGCGATCGTAACAGGAACGTTGTTCAGTTCAACTGTACGCCCGACGGTCCGTTTGCTGCCGCCGAACGCGTTTTGCCAATAAGCGAAACTGAGGACAATAACCGGAGACGCCGTCGGGGTGTCATCGCTTGGGACGATCAAGCGGCCGAGCGCCGGGCTAACGCCAAGCGTACGAAAATAGCTGCCAGATACCAGTTCGCCTTGTACGATTCTCGGAGCGCCATTTCCGCTCATGTCGAGCTGCAATGGTCCGGCAAAAGCAGTAACGCCGCCAAAAAGGCGGGTCTGCGATTGAAACTTCTCGAAAACGGGAAGCGGTAACGAGCAGCCGGAGGCGCTGGCCCCGGCAAAACGGCCGGAGCAATCGCCGAAACTCCAGGTGCCTATGTTCTGAGGAGGGTGGCGCGCTTGCCAGCGAAACAGCACAAGCTGCGATGGATCGCGCACGGGCATAGCGCGCAGCATGACGGAATCAATGAGAGTGAAGATGGCCGTGTTGGCGCCTATGCCGAGCGCCAATGTGATCACGGCCACCGCCGCGAAGCCAGGATTACGCCGAAGCTGACGCAGGCCGTAGCTTGCATCCTGAAGCAGCCGGTCCAGCCATAGCCAGCCCCGCGTTCCCCAATTCCGCCGCTGTATGCGTTCCATTTTTTCCAGTATTGTAGCAAATTCCTCTCAGGCTCACCCCGCGCAAAGTGACTTTGTTCGCACTTTCTAATCACATGCGGGCAGGATCGCTCAGTGGGCGAGTCGAAAGCCGGCGATGATGAGGAGCCCAAACAGGATGGAATAGATCAATTCCGTTTTTCCCAGCCGATGAATGCGCAGGGGCGAACGCTCCGTCCGGAAGGACCAGACTGCGCCCCGTGCGAGAACAGGCACAAAAGCCAGTAGCGCCAAGAGGGGGACTAGACGAGCCATCGCGCCGGCCATTAAAAGCAGCGCCATGAGCGCCTCTCCGGCGAGAAAAAACTTTCTGGCTCTTGAAGAGGAAGCAGGCGCAGCGCCGCGGCCGTCCCCGATGCGAAGCTGGACGTAAAGAATCTGATTGGTGGCGAAGAGCCCGCTCAGAATCCAGAGAGAGAGCGCCGGACGCTCAACTTGGCCGGCGCCCACCGCCCAGCCTGCCACGGCTGCGAGAGCCAGGCCGAACGCTCCAATCACTTCGCCCGGCAGTCGCCCAGCGCGGCCTGCGCGTTTCACCGCCGCTTGCACAACAAACAGCCCTGCTGCCGCAATGCCTGGCTTCCAAATCAGGTCAATCGCTCCTCCGCGATCGAGCATTGCCAGCGCAACGGCGCATGTGAGCGCATAGGCCGCTGCCACACCCATCATCCAGCGCCACTCGTCCGCTCCGCGGGGACGAAAAGGCGATCGCGGCAAACTGTTCTCAACCGGAGTACGCAGGCAAAACACGGCAGCCACCCCGACCATAAGCCATAACAGGCGAGGAACGTTCTGAGCGTTCGAAAGCCCGCACGCCGCGCCGGCAATCAGAGAGATGAACAGGATGCCCCAGGCGCCGTGCTCGCGCGGCCACACCAGAGTCCGGCGCCGTGCCGGGTAAATCCCACGCCAGTAGGCACGCGATGGGTTCATCATGTTCTTCTTTAGCGTATCGGCGGGAGGATGGTTGGGTCCAGGACTTCTGTCACAAAGGACCGACCCCTTACAGAGTCGAACTTCTCACCCGGACAGATTCGCCGGACGTGCGCCGCCTGGAACGGCGAACACTTTCGGCCAGCGTTCAGAAGGCGGGGGCAAAGGAGGAAACTTGGCATGCGGCTCGGTCTGGTACCAATACGCCATCGAGTAGAAACTGTCGGAGCGGTTATTGCCGGTTCCGTGTTCGATGGTGAAACGAATGGATTCTTCGAAAGCGAGCGGAGCCTCCAGGTGCCAGCGGTAGACGCACCACTGGCCGCCAATTGAAAACGGGTTGGCCAGGTAAGGCGCGCCATTATGCGGATAGCAGAACGGTTTGCCGTCAAAGTCCCAGGCGCCGTTGTAATAGTCTTCCGATCCGGTGCCGTTCGTCACAGGCTTTGGGCTGCCGTCAACGAAGAGCATATCGTCGCCTTCACCCCACCAGCCATTTTGATTCAAGACGACGCCCTGCGTGACGCCAACCAGGTGCCCCCGCCCGGTTGCTTCCATAAAGACGTAGTTGTTCGTTCCATAGATATTCTTCTCTTCCGCGGTTCGCCAGCCAGGACAAGGTGCGGACTGACGGTACTGCGCGTGGAAATAGGCGGCGTTTTCAGGCATGCTGGGCAGAAGCTGGTAATCGATATTGGCGTAAAAGGCGTCCACGGGCTTTTCGCTTTCGCTCGTCACCGTGATTTCTGCGGATTTGCGAAACGGCATGGGAAAATATGCATTGAGCGCCTTCACTGGCGCAACCGTCAGAAGCGCGGATTGGTAAAGAAAATAGTCGCCCAGATTCAAGCCGAAGAAATCGCCGATGGGCGCTTCAACGCTCGGTTCAGCTTCGCCATCCCAGAACATCCTGAGAACCAGTCTCTTGAGGTGTTGAGGGTCTGAAGAGGCAATCGTGAACCAAATGTGACTTACCATGCCCGGGCCGGATGACTTCATCAGCGTGAGGCTTTGCCCCGGCTCAATCCGTCGATAATCCGCATTGCCGCCGCTGCGGTCATAGGTAGACGCTTTGGCGGTACGGCCATTGCGGAGCAAGGCAAGCTGCATCGCTGGAGGCGTTGCGCTCGCGTGGGTGGGTGCGCCGTTAGCCGGCGTACTGCCCAAACCAAGAAAACCCGCCGACGCTGCGCCAAGCACGAGCAAATCCCTTCGCAAGAGTTCTTTCTTGCCGTCCATAAATCATGTCCTCCGTGTTTTTGGGCGTCGTCCGAGTGCGACTCAATCTCTGGAGGCCGTCGATGCGCCCCGGCGGCCAAAGCAAAGTCTAGCGGTTTGGGAATAAAGAGTAAACCACGCGGGCGCTTGATGGAAGCCCTCTTGCTGCGGAGTTGGGTGAGCTCACGCTCATGTCCAAGATGGCCTACTCAATTCTTGGACGCTACGCTGGATGCTGCCAGGGTGCACGTTCTTTGCGTTTTTAATGCTACGATACAATGTTTCGACACGGACCGATGTCTCCGCCTACGCCTTCAATTCATTTATTGATCGAACGCCGGCTTGCGAGCGCCGGATTGCTGGTTTGTGTGCTTATGGCCTGGTGTGGTTCGGCCTGTGCCGCGGATCATGCCTTCCGTCCTCCCGCAGTCCCTTTGGTTGCCGTCGATCCTTACTTCAGTGTCTGGTCCTTCGCGAATCACTTAACTTACCAGCCCACGCGCCACTGGACGGGTGCGCGCATGACGATGCAAAGCCTCGTCCGCGTGGACGGGAAAACCTATCGCATGATGGGCGCCCAGCCTGAAAACATACAGCCGGCAAGGCAGTTGAGCCTGGAGGTCTTTCCGACGCGCACGATTTACGCTTTCCGGGCGGGAGCCGTCCACATCACGCTCACTTTCCTCACGCCCGATCTGCCGCACGATCTCGACGTGCTCTCCCGCCCGGTCACTTACCTCACGTGGCGCGCTCGTTCGATGGATGGAAAGCCGCATGACGTCTCCATTTACTACGCCAATACGGCGGAATTAGTTGTTAATACTCCGAACGAGCCCGTCGAGTGGGCGCAAATGTCCATTCCCGGCCTGGACGTGCTGAAAATGGGAACTGCCTCTCAGCCCGTTCTTGCCAAGGCCGGAGACTTCATTCGCATCGATTGGGGATATCTTTACGTGGCCGCGCCCCAATCCGGCGATACGCGTGCAGCGGTGGGCCGAGGGCGCGTTCTCACTGAATCATTTGTCTCGCAAGCTGCGCCGGAAGGCGCGGCGTTAACTCCGCCAATTCCTGCGAATGCGGGCTGGCCGGTGATGGCCTTTACTTTCAATCTAGGCCGCGTCGGAACCACTTCCGTTTCCCGCCACTTGATTCTGGCCTACGACGAAATCTATCCGGTCGAGTATTTCCATCAGCGGCTCCGGGGCTGGTGGCGGCATAACGGCGCCACCATGACCGGTCTGCTACAAGCCGCCGATCGCGATTACCCGCAGCTCGTGGCGCGTTGCCGCGCTTTTGACGTAGAGCTGATGCACGACCTCACCATTGCGGGCGGTGCGGAATATGCGGATGTTGCCGCGCTCGCCTACCGGCAGGCTTTCGCCGCCAATAAGCTTGCCGTCGGACCCAAGGGTCAGCCGTTGATGTTTCTCAAGGAAATATCGAGTTGCGGATGCTCTCAGACGGCGGACGTGATCTATCCGGAATCACCCATTTTGCTGCTCCTCAACCCGAAGTTGCTGGAGGATTCCCTCATTCCGCTCCTCGACTACGCGCAATCGGGAAATTGGCCGTACCCCTACGCTCCACACGATCTGGGGACCTACCCGCTCGTGGAGGGGCGTCTACCGTCGAAGATGGAAAGCATGCCGGTGGAAGAATCCGGCAACATGCTGCTGATGATTGCTGGGATTGCCAAAGCGGAAGGGAACGCCTCGTTCGCGGGCAGGTACTGGCCGCTTATTTCCCGGTGGGCAGGCTATTTGAAGGAGCATGGATTGGATCCGGGAGATCAGCTCTGCACAGACGATTTCACGGGCCTTCTTGCCCACAACGCTAACCTCGCATTAAAGGCGGTGGAGGCGCTGGGCGCTTACGCGATGCTCGCTCGAATGCTGGGCAAGCAGCAAACGGCGGCTGCGTATGAAGTCACCGCGCGGCAATACGCTCAGGCGTGGATGCAGAAGGCGAACGATGGCGATCACACGCGCCTGGCCTACGATCTGCCGGGAAGCTGGAGCCAGAAATACAATCTGGTTTGGGATCGTGTCCTCGGCATTCACCTGTTTCCAGCGAGCCTTGCGGGCCAGGAGCTCGCTTATTATCGCCAACATGAAGGTTCCTTCGGCTTTCCGCTCGATAGCCGGTCGGATTATACAAAGCTTGATTGGGAAGTTTGGTGCGCGTCGCTTGCTCCGTCCGCCTCTGAATTCGAGTTGATCTTTTCTTCGCTGTATCGCTATGCTGACAGCACTCCTTCGCGTGTACCGTTGAGCGATTGGTATTGGACGGTGGACGGCACCCAAACCGGCTTTCAGGCGCGGCCGGTGGTTGGCGCTCTCTTTATGAGAATGCTTTGCCTGCCGTCTGTTTGGCAAAAATGGGCGAGAAGAGACGCCCCAGGTCGATGAGCCGGTTGCCGCCCTCCTTCTGGAGTTCAAACCCGCGTCCCCCTCTGCAAAACTTCAAACACACTTGGCACCGGAAGCCGGGAATGCTAAATTTCGGGTTGCTATTCTTATATCGCAGCGCTAGCTGCAGAATTCGATGATGAAGTTTCAAACTTCGGGAGAATCTCACGGCCAAGGGCTCGTCGCCATCCTTTCGGGCATTCCAGCCGGACTTCGGATTGATTTTGACTCAGTGAATCTGGACCTGCGGCGCCGAATGCGCGGATACGGGCGCGGCGGACGGATGAAGATCGAGTCCGATACCGCGCAGTTTCTTTCCGGTGTCAGGCACGGCGTCACCATCGGCTCGCCCATTACGATCTTGATTGAGAATCGCGACTGGGCCAATTGGAAGCAGGCGATGTCTGTGGAAGACCAGCCGGAGACGCGGGCACTGTACCGGCCGCTTTCATCGCCGCGCCCCGGTCACGCCGATCTTGCCGGATGCCTGAAATTCAACTTTCGGGATGCACGCTACGTGCTCGAGCGAGCCAGTGCGCGAGAAACCGCGGCGCGTGTGGGCGCAGGCGGTGTAGCGCGGTTGTTTCTCCGTGAGTTCGGCATGGAAGTGGCGAGCCACGTAGTGGCTGTCGGCCGCGTCTCGTTGCCGCCCGGCGCTGTTTCGTTCGATGCGATTCTAGCCCTTCGGGAAGATGAAGAGACTCTGCTCAATTGTGTTGACCGCGCCGTCGAACAGAGGATGAAGGCGGAAGTGGATTCTGCCACGGAAAATCGGGATACGGTGGGAGGCGTCTTCGAAGTTCGGGCTCGTGGCGTTCCGCCGGGTCTTGGCACGTGCGCGCAGTGGGATGAAAAGCTCGACGGCCAGGTGGCGCAGGCGGTGATGTCGATCCAAGCGGTGAAGGGCGTGGAGATCGGATCGGCGGTTGAGAACGTCGCCCGGTTTGGGTCGGAAGTGCAAGACGAGATCGGCTACGATCGTTCGGCGCGGCGCTTTACGCGCAAAAGCAACCGTGCAGGCGGCATTGAAGGCGGTATGACCAACGGTGAGGAGATCGTGGTCAAGGGATTTCTCAAGCCCATCTCGACGCTGCGCCGGCCGCTGGAATCTGTGGACTTCGTCACACGAAATCCGGTGAAGGCTGCCTACGAGCGCTCCGATGTTTGTGTCGTTCCCGCGGCCGGCGTGGTGGGCGAAGCGATGGTCGCTCTGGTGTTGGCGCGTGCCCTGCTTGAAAAATTCGGGGGCGATTCGATGGATGAAACGCTCCGGAACTACCGTGCTTACCTCGAGCAGGTCGAGCGATTCTGATGATCTATCCTATTGTCAAATACGGCCAGCCCGTTCTCGATGCTCCCGGTGAGCCGGTCACCGCGTTCGATGGCGAGCTGGAAAAACTGGTTGCGGATATGTTTGAAACCATGTACGCCGCGCGCGGTGTTGGCCTGGCTGCTCCGCAAATCGGAATTGGAAAACAGTTGTGCGTGATTGATGTTTCCTCCGGCGAAAACCCAGCCGACCGTATCGTCCTGGTGAACCCGAAACTGCTGTCGATGGAAGGCAAACAGACGGATGAAGAGGGATGCCTGAGCCTTCCCACCTTTCGTGCCCCTACCACGCGTCCGATGAGCGCTTCAGTTCGGGCACAGGATGTGCACGGCGACGAGGTGACGCTCAGCGGGGAAGGGCTGCTCGCCCGGGCTTTCTGCCACGAAATCGACCATCTGAACGGCATTCTCTTTATCCGGCACCTCAGTATGCTCAAGCGTGATTCGATCAAGCGAAGAGTGAAGCAAATGGTGAAAGCGGGGGAGTGGTAGTTGCGCCTCGTTTTTTGTGGTACACCTCAATTCGCCGTTCCCACGCTCCGCCGTCTCGTCGCAGACGGTTTCGTCATTCCGCTCGTTCTGACCAATCCCGATGAGCCGCGCGGGCGCGGCTACGCCCTAACGCCTTCGCCGGTGAAGGAAGTGGCGATCGAGGTGGGCATGGAGGTGTACCAGCCTGTCCGGCTGAAGGACCCCGCGGCTGAGGCCACGATTTCGGCAGCTCAACCCGAAGCTATTGTTGTGGTGGCGTACGGACACATCATTCCCTCGTGGATGATCGACCTTCCGCGTTACGGCTGCATCAACCTCCACGCCTCTCTTCTGCCCCGCTACCGCGGCGCTGCCCCCATTCCATGGGCCATCATTCAGGGCGAGAGCGTGACCGGAGTGACCACCATGAAGATCGATCCCGGGCTCGATACGGGGGACATTCTCCTCCAGCGGGAAGCGAAAATTGAAGACGACGATACAACGGCAACGCTCTCCGCGCGCCTCAGTGAGATGGGGGCGGAACTGATGGTGAAGACACTGAGCATGCTCGAACGCAACGAGTTGCAGCCCCGGCCGCAAGACAACGCTTTCGCCACGCGTGCTCCCATGCTTAAGAAGCAAGATGGCCAGATCGTATGGTCGATGAGCGCGGAGGAAATCGCGCGAAGAGTGCGTGCCTTCGAACCCTGGCCCGTGGCGCATACTACGTATCGTGGCCGAAACCTGCGGCTTTGGGCTGCACGGCCGGGCACTAAAACCGATGCCCATCTGGCGGTTGGGGAGCTTCGGGAAGATGGAGGCAGGCTATTAGCCGGCTGCGGCGGAAATACGGTCCTCGAAGTCCTCGAACTTCAGCTCGAAGGGCGAAAGCGCGTTGCGGCGCGGGAATTTCTGAACGGGGTCCGGCTGGCGCCGGGCGAAATAGCTGGCGCCGAGGCGCAGGCTTAGCTCTTTTTCAGCTTGACGGCAATGGCGAACAATAATTGCTATTGCTTTCGAGGTCTCCTTGTGATAAACACCGGCTTTGCCGGATCCTCTTCAGTTGCGCGCAGATGTTCCTCTTAACACAGTAGATAACATATATATATTTAGTAAGCGGTAAATACTTGATAGAAGCGCTCATGTGGTCTTCAGTTTCTCAGGTTTCATCCTCTCAATCCTCCCGACTGAAAACAAAAGTGTTGAAAACCAATGGTCCCGCCTCTTTCACATAAAACGAACTTTTGCAAGACGAATTCTATTGTGTTAGTATCCAATTGAAAAAAGGATACTTGAGCGGAAACCGTGTTCGCGGAAGCCGGGGCAACGCATAAGCAATTGAAAATGAATGGCTTGCACTTCAGGAGCGGCGTCCGGCCTATTTGATCGATGACACACGAGCATCCACAACGGAAACAAGGGCTTAGCGGGTCGCAGGGCGGACCGGTACCCCGCCCGACGGGCCAGGCACGAAGCAGCGAACTCTCCGGGGCTTCTTTGCCAGACCAATTTAAGACCGAAAGTGCGCGATTTTTAAACTATCTCCGTGTCGAAAAAGGACTTGCTGCAAACACCATCACTAGTTATCAAAGAGATTTGACGAAATTTGCGGCTTTCATGACGTCACGGAAAGCAGAACTCGGTACGGTTAGCCGCCAGGATATCCGTTCTTTTCTCGAACACCAGTTCAAACAGGGCTTGGCGGCGCGTTCTGTTGCCCGAAACTTGATTGCCCTGCGCACGTTTTTCCGCTTTCTTGTTGCCGAGAGAGTTCTGGATGCGGATCCGGTCGAAGGGATTGACGCTCCCAGGATTGGTCTGAGTTTGCCCAGGTATCTCGCTGTTTCTGAAGTCGATATGCTCTTGCAGCAGCCCGATCCTTCTTCAACCTTGGGTCTTCGCGACAAGGCCATGTTGGAGCTGCTTTACGCCACAGGGATGCGAGTGTCGGAGCTGGTGAATCTTAAGCCTGAAGATGTTGACCTGAATCTGGGCATTGTGAGGTGCATGGGAAAAGGCGGAAAGGAACGGTTGATACCGGCTGGGAAAGATGCGCTCGCGGCAGTTGAGGCTTATCTTCGTGCGGCCCGCAACGTTCTTGGCGGGAAACACGAGGCCTCTTTCTTGTTTCTGAACAAAAATGGCAGGCGCCTTTCCCGTGTAGGTTTTTGGAAGGTTTTGCGGGCTTATGGCCGTAAGGCATCCGTCTCCGCTCCCACCACCCCTCATTCCGTGCGGCACTCGTTTGCCACTCATCTCCTGGAACGGGGCGCAGACCTGCGGTCCATCCAGCTCCTTCTGGGGCACAGTGACATTTCAACCACTCAGATCTACACGCATGTCCTGAAAGAGCGTTTGAAAAGTGTTTATGAGGCTCATCATCCGCGAGCGTAGGTCAGACACTCTATGAGCGATTACAACTTTCTCCTGGAAATCCGGCTGACTGCTCCTCAGCTTCAGACGCTCAACCACATTAGCCGCATCGCCGCCGGCCTTGGGCTGAATATCTATCTGACGGGGGGCGCGGTGCGCGATCTCACGCTCGGGCAGATTCCCGTGCGCAACCTCGATTTTGTTACGGAGGGAAATGTTCAAAAGCTGTTTCACGCCATTGAGCGGGAAGAAAAGAGCGAGCATACGAAGAGCCGCGCACAGCCCGCGCGGGCCCAGGCTCGCTTGGCGGTTGAGCGCGCCCATTTTGACGCGCGCCGTCTAAGCGGAGCGATGACCTTTTCGAACGGCGTTGAGTTGGAGATCAAACGCACGCGCAGAGAAGTCTATGCCAAGCCGGGGCGCCCGCCTGAAGTCATTCCTTCGGGTGTCTTCGACGATCTGCGGGGGCGTGACTTTTCCGCCAACGCCATGGCCATCTCGCTTCATCCGAATTCCCGCGGCCTGCTGCTCGATCCTACCAACGGCGCCGCGGACATTGAGAGCCGCGAGCTTCGAGCCCTCACCAGCCGGTGCTTCCTTGAGGACCCGGTGCGCATCTACCGTCTGCTGCGTCTCGCGCTACGTTTGGGATTCAAGATCGAGCCGCGCACGCAGGCCTGGCTCGACGCTGCCATTGCAGGGAAACTTTGGCAGTCCTTGTCTCCAGCCCAGCAGGGCCGCGAGCTTCGGGCGGCCTTGCAGGAGGAAAATCCCGCACGCATCCTGAAGGAACTGGAAAGCCGTGACTTGCTTGCCGGACTCGATCCGGTGCTTACCCGAATTCGCCTTGACCGCTTGGAGAAGGCCCGGTCGATTGCTCGTTTGCAGCCCAGGGACAGTCTTTTTGTGCTGTATTTCGATAGCCTCGTTGAAAAGCTGCCCCGCGCCCAAAGGAAACGTCTCGCCCAAAAGGTCATGCCAGAAGCCGGCACTTTGCGTCTGGCGCTGAGTCTCGAGAGCGAGGCAGGCAAATTGGTCCGCACGCTGGGAAGCGGGAGGAAGCTGGCTCCAAGCGGCGTCGTCCGGATTCTCGATGCCAAGCCTCGCCTGCTTTTGCTCTACGTTATGCTCCACTATCCGCAGGCCAGGATTCAGAGCTTGATAAAACACTTTCTGACGAAGGTTCCGCAGGTACGCGCCAGGCTGCCTCGTGCTGAACTGCAAGCTTTGGGTGTTGAGCCGGGTCCGCGCTTTGAAAAAATCATGGATCAGTTGTTCGCGGATGTTCTGGACGGCAAGGTAAAGTCACAACCCCAAATGATGAAGAAGCTTCGCGATCTTGTCGGAGTGCCTGCTCCGGCCGCTCCACCCTCGCCCGCAACAGCAGGGCACATGCCACCCAAGAAGAGAAAAAGTGTTGCGGCGCGAGCTTGAGTTCTCGCTCTCCCGCGCTCCTTGAGCAGGTTGCTGAAAGACGCAACGGTGTCAGGGCTGGGGTGCGTTCTGTGGATACAACTTCCAAGATCGGCCGTCGAGAATCGGCGAGCGGCGCCTCGGACTTCGTGTGTCGCATTGCCATCCTGGGCGGCGGCATTAGCGGCCTGACGGCGCTCTACGCACTGGCAAGAGCACGCCGCGAGGGCGCACCCATCGAACCTTTCCTGATCGAAGCGAGCCCTCGGCCGGGCGGCGTGATTCAGACGGAACGCATCGAAAACTTCACGTTCGAGTGCGGGCCGGATAGTTTTCTCACTGAAAAGCCGGAGGCGGCGGCCCTCGCTGAGGAATTAGGCTTGGGCGGGCAACTCACCGGCTCCAACGACGTGCGGCGCCGCACGTACATCTTGCATAGAAACCGCCTGGTTCCTTTGCCGGAGGGTTTGGTGCTTTTCATTCCCGCACGGGTCGGTTCGGTATTGCGGTCGCCCTTGCTTCCGTTCTCCTCCAGGCTTGCCATCGTTCGCGATTATTTTCGCCGGCCGGTGAAGCGGCGCCACGATACGGATGACGAGCCGGTCGCTCAGATGGTTCGCCGGCATTTCGGGGCTGGCATGCTGGAGAACATCGCCGCCCCGCTGCTTGAAGGGGTTTACGGTGGTGATTCGGAGCGCCTGAGCGCACGCTCCGTTTTGCCGCGCTTCTGCGCTCTGGAAAAACAGTACGGCAGCCTTGCACGTGGCATTCTGAAGAGCCGGGCGCAGAAGCCTGCTTCACGGCCGTTGTTCACCACTCTGCGCGGCGGCTTGGACCAACTCGTTCATAAGCTTGTGGAAAAAGCCTCCACGGAGGGCGGCGCCGGCCGCATGCTGCTGGGAACGCGCGTAGCCGCGTTGGAAGCCGGCGCGTCCGCACGCGGCCCCATTGCTTACTCCATTCATTGCGACAACGGCCAAAGTGTCTCAGCCGATGCGCTGATCCTTGCCTTGCCGGCCTTCGAGTGCGGACGCGTCCTAAACGGCATTCGGCCGTCGCTGGCCACCGAGCTCGCGGCCATTCCCTACACATCGGCCGTGACGGTCAGCCTGGCCTATCGGTTACGCCCGGCATCTCTCCCGGAGGGATTCGGCTTTCTCGTTCCGCGAACTGCGGGCTGCCCTTTGCTGGCGTGCACGTTCGTTCATGACAAGTTTCCTTTTCGAGCCCCGGCTGAAAGCGCCTCGCTTCGCTGCTTCCTGGGCGGCGCGAGAGATCCGGAAGTGGTTGAACTGGATTCTGAAGCCTTGTGCTCCCTTGCCATCCGCGAGCTACGCAGGATTTTGGGGATTGCGGAGCCGCCGCTTTTTTCGACAGTATACCGATGGCCTCGCGCCATGCCGCAATACGTGGTGGGGCACGAAGAGCGCGTCGGCAGGATCCGGTCTGAGATCGCGAAGACTGCCGGCCTGTTTCTGGCCGGAAGTGCCTACTCAGGCGTGGGCATTTCCGATTGCATCCGCTCCGCCCGCGCGGCGGCTGCGCAGTCAGTGGAATTTGCGGTAGCCCGTTGAGTGCGGTTGCTTTGCCGATGAAGGTGAGAATTAACGTCAAGCGAGCAGCATCTGCATCGGCTGCAACTCGCGGGTAAGGGGATTGAGGATGAATCCGAGTATTTCGAGCGTCACCACGCCCAGGAGAGCCTGATCCGCCTGTTCACCAAGAATCACCGGCGTGTGGCCCTCGCCCTGGGGCAGGCGAATCAGGCATTCGGATACGTTTCGTTCAATCGCGGTTCCATCCGCCAACCGAAGCTGAATTGAACGGCGCGGCGCCAGGCCGATTTCTTTCCATGTTTCGAACGGCAGGACGGTGTACGTGGCGCCGCTATCCACCAGGAACCGGACTGTGGCCTGCGCACCAGCCGGGCCGCTCACCGTGCCCTCCAGATACGTCATTCCCATGGGGCTCCTTTCAGAAAGTATAACGTGAAAAGCCTCCACCGGCGCCCCTGATCTTCACCCACATCTTCGGCTGGACACCGCGGCCGGACCTGAGAAGGGCGTTCCGCGCTTTCAAAACGTGCGCTGGAAAAGCGCGGTTGCGGAGATGATCATAATAAGGGAGAAGCCGGCGAGAAATGCGAAGTCGGTTCCAAGGGCAGAGAGAGGAACGTTTTTCAGCAGCAACGATTGGAATCCATCGACCGCGTAATGGAATGGATCGACGGCGGTGATCACTCTCATCCAGGAGGGGAAGGCGTTCACCGGATAGACGGCGCCGCTCGGGAAAAACAACAAGGTGTTGAGCACGCCAAAGATCGCGCGCGGAACAAGAGGATCGGAGATCCGCACCATGATGAGGAACATCATGCTGATGAATGCGGTCGAAGCCGGAACGATCAGAAGAAACATTTTCGCCAGCCGCCAGAGATCGAATGGGTTGTGGATGCCGGCAATGAGAACGCCGAAGAGGGTAAGGATGAAGCCGGCGATGACCGCTTTGATGGCGCCTGCCAGGTTGAAGCCCAGAATGAGCTCGGCTTTGGTAATCGGCGTGATCAGGTAGCCTTCGTGCAGGCCGCGCGCCTTATCGTCAATGAAGATGATGCCGCCGCCAATCATCGCGGTCATGAAGATGGCGAGGGCAATGGCGCCGGGCAAGAGAAACTGTATGTAGGGCGTATAGGGAT
Organism: Terriglobia bacterium; assembly: GCA_030041095.1. Lineage (GTDB taxonomy): Bacteria > Acidobacteriota > Terriglobia > UBA7540 > UBA7540 > JASHON01. Next base: position 44,940 of record JASHON010000106.1, on the reverse strand, counting down.
AAACCTCGACGGTTTCAAGCTGGACGGTCGGCTGAATCGGAGCGTCAATCCCGTTTTGGTAGAAATCATCCGTCAGGCTTGAAAAGGTCTGCTCCAGAGCCGAGGCGACAAAGTTATCCGTGTTATCGACGATCAAGCCCACTTGAGGATCGTTTTGCGCCAGGATGTTACGCGAAAAATCCGGAGGAATATTGACGACGCCGTCCAGCCGTCCGTCGCGCAAATCAGTCACCGCACGGTGAAGATCGTGGTAGTCGTAGGTGGTGAAGGTGCGCGCATTGTCCTGGATGGCGTCGAGCATCTCGCGCAATTTGACGGCTTCGGATCCGCGGTCCTGATCCACGACGCCCAGCCGGAGGCCTTTGAGGTTGCCGCCGAAAGCGTACCCCAACACAATCAATTGCACCATCGGGAACATCAGCGTGACGAAAATCAAGGTAGGGCTTCGCTGGAATTTTCTTAGGTCTCGCTCGACGATGGCCCAAATGCGTTGCATAGGAATCCGTCACTTCCGGTCGTAAAAGATGCTGACGTCGTAGCGGCTCCCGTCCTGCGCGGTATCGCGCAACTGGCGTCCGGTGTAATGCACGAAAACGTCGTCGAGGGTGGTGCTCTGCACGGAAAGGGACGTGACGTTCACGGATGCGTTTCGCGCCGCCTCAAAAAGGCTGGTGGTAGTGGTCGGGCCGTTATTGGAGGCGATTCTGAAGACGTGGTCTCGTGCGGTGACGCTTTGCACTTCCGGAAGGCGCTCCAACGTCTCCTGCCAGTTTGGCGGAAGTTCGGAAAAACTCACCTCAAGAATGTTGTTTCCGGGAATCGCGGCTTTTAGCTTCATCGGCGCGTCTAAAGCGACGAGCTTGCCGTGATCGGCAATCGCAATACGGTCGCAAAGCCGGTCTGCCTCGTCCATATAATGCGTGGTGATAAGGACGGTGAGGTCACGCTCGCGCTTCAGCTTGCCAATCATTTCCCAAACGGCAACGCGGGAAACGGGGTCCAGGCCCGTCGTTGGCTCATCCAGGAAGAACAGCGTAGGCTCGTGAACCAGCCCGCGCGCAATTTCAAGCCGGCGGCGCATTCCACCGGAAAAGGTGCGCACGGGTTTCTTGGCCCAATCCAACAACTGGACGGATTCCAGAAGCTCCCGCACCACACGCTTTCGGCGCTCGCGGGGCACGCTATAAAGGCGCGCGAAGATGAGCATGTTTTCTTCGGCACTCAAATCGAGATCCGAGGTCATGGCCTGGGGAATCACGCCGATCCGCTTACGGACGTCGTCTGCGGAGTGCACCACGTCGAATCCGGCTACGCGGGCGGTGCCGGAAGTCGGAGTGAGGAGCGTCGTCAGCACTCGAATGAGCGTGGACTTGCCGGCGCCGTTCGGTCCGAGCAGGCCGAAAATCTCACCGTGCTCTACGGAAAACGTGACGGAATCTACCGCCGTGAACGTTCCAAAGCGTTTTGTGATGTTCTCAACTTCAACAGCATTCATTGCAGAAACGGGCGCTGCTTGTCACTTGTCTCTCGTCACTTGTCACTTGTCTCTCGTCACTGCCCCTTCACCCGAAGCATTTTCCAGGGGATGGTGACGAAGGCCGTCAGGCCGGGCCAGATGCGCCCGTCCTGGTTGTTCACACGCAGGCGGATTTCGAACGTTTTGATGTCGCGCTTCGTTCGGCTCACGTCCCGCTCGGTGGCATAATCAGCGTCCACGCCGCGGAAGTAAACCGTTCCAATCCTGGTCATGCCGGAAGGAAACCGAACGCTCAGGCGATCGCCCACACGAACGCGGTCGAGATAAGTTTCCGGAAGGTCAAAGCTGACCCAAAGATCGCTAGGGTTGATCAGCGAAACGATCGCTTGGCCGGAATTCACCACTTCGCCTTGCAGGGCCGCGCGGACATCGACTACTCCGTCGATCGGAGCGCGAATTTGGGTCTCGTCGAGAATGACTCGTGCTTTTTGCGTTTGAGCCGCTGAGGCCGCCCACTGGCGCCGCTCGGATTCCAACTGGCGGTCGCGAACCAGGTTTTGCTGTTCGTTGGATTCAGCCAATGCCAGTGCGGCCCGCTGCGACTGCACCTGCTTCACGGCTGACTGGTAGGCAGCCTGGTCTGCATCGTAGGCGGTTCGGGCCTGAACGTCTTGTTGCGGAGGAAGAACACCTTCTTCAGTAAGGGCGTCCGTCCGGCGGAAAGTGTCCCGGGCATTCACCCGGTTGGCGGCTGCTTGCGCCACCTGCGCTTTTGCCGCGGCCAAGTTCGCCTGCGCCTGCCTCACCTGGTCACGCGTTTGCAACTCCTGGTAGCGGAGCGTGGCCTCGGCTTGCTGCACTTGAGCCAGAAGGCTTTGCTGGGAGCGCCCGTAATAATGGAGATCCGCCACGTACTGCGAGGGGTCGATCACGGCCAGCAACTCGCCGCGCTGCACGCGGTCACCCTCATCCACGCGCAACTGCGTGATCTGGCCGCCGATTTGCGAACTGACGACCACTTCGTCCGTGGCCACAATGCCGGTGAGCGCCAGGCCGCCGCCGCCCGGCCGCAGGACGTAGTACGCGACGGCGCTGCCGGCCGCCGCAAGTATGAGAACGACGATCAGAATTTTACGCGTCATGATGATGTCCTTCGGGGTGGCGAAACAGCCCGTGGCGAATCATGTCCTTCACCATCTCTCGATGGCGCCGAAGATTGGCCTTTTCGAAGGGCTGGTACTGTTCGACCTTTTTGAATAAGGTCGCTCCCAGAAAAGGAAAAACGAGCAGCGCGGTGACGGAGATAGCAGCCTGGAGACCGTCGACGGGTCGAAAATCGCCTTCTTTCACCCCACGCCGGATGAGCGCTGCCAGGCGCTCGAGTCGCGGGAAGAAATACCGCTCCATCATCCGGTCCGCCAGCTTGGAATCCATCATCAGCGCTCGCTGCGAGAGGCGGACGGACTCAGGGCAAGCTGTGATCCTCTCTACAAACACGTCAACGTAACGCAGCAGAATCTCCCGCGGCGCCCTGCGGCTGGATAAAAGAGCCATGAATTGCCCGCTCGACGTTCCATGCACGTCTTCGATGACGGCGCGGAAGAGGTCTTCTTTGCTTTTGAAATGATAGAAGAGCAGAGCCTTGTTCACGCCTGCCGCTTCCGCAATGGCCTCCGTTCGCGCGCCCTCCAGCCCGGATTCCGCAAAAACCTGCATCGCCGCTCGCAGGATTTCCGCCCGGGCTTTTGCCCCGCGCAACAGCCGCTGATCCGTCTTGGGTAGGGTTCCGCTCATTCAGAAATCTAACTGACTGGATAGTTAATTAAATCACGCTTCGGTCCGCATGTCAATCAGAACGAACCGTAACCCCAGGCCGGGGCATCATCTCCGAAACGTCGACCGGCCTGTTGACCGCGGCGGGAGGCCAACGTACATTAGTTCCATCGCTATGGTTAGATGGTTTGAAACTCTCCTGCAGGCTTTCCGTTACGGGCTTCGGCAGGCCCGGCGCAATAAAAGCTTCACAGCGTGTGTGGTGATGATCCTTGCGCTGGGGATCGGCGCAGACACGGCCATATTCAGCCTGGCTGAGGCAGCCCTTTTCCCCTCGTTTCCGGTAAGAGAGCCAGGCCGGCTCGTTGGCGTTTATACCAGCGGAGCTGGGAAAACAGGCTACAGTTCCACTTCCTACCCGGACTACGCCTACTACCGGAGCCACAGTCACGTCTTCTCGGGTCTCATGGCGTACTTGCATCTTCAGCTTCGCTGGACGCACGAAAGCGAGACCAGCTTTCCATGGGCCGCTGTCGTCAGCAGCAACTACTTCACCGTCTTAGGTGTCAGGCCCCTCATGGGAAGGCTTTTTCTCCCCATGGCAGACCGCGTTGGCAGCGAGTCCGCTGTTGCCGTGGTGAGCGATCGATTCTGGAGGCGGCAATTGGCATCTGACCCGAATGTCATCGGCAAGCCGTTGGTCCTGAACGGTCACGTTTTTACGATCGCCGGCGTTCTTCCGAAGAGCTTCGAGGGAGTGGATCTTGCTTGGGGTGGAATCCCGGAGATTTGGATTCCCGTGGCCATGGCAGTCGTTACTCTGCCCGGTGGCGCCAAATTGAATATTCTGCAAAACCGTACGGCGCGAGTGTTCCTCATGATGGGCAGGCTGAAGCAGAGCGCGAGCATGGAGGATGCGCGAGCAGAGATGAAGGTGGCCGCCCGCCAACTTGTCCAAGCCTATCCCGTAGCCGATAAAGGCCGAACCGCCTTCGTGCTGACTGCGAACGAATCGAGGATGTGGCCTGGCTGGCGCCAGTCCGTGATTCGGGCGCTGTTGCTCCTTGGGGCTGCGGTTGGCTTCGTGCTCCTGGTGGCGTGCGCGAATGTGGCAAACCTGCTTCTGATGAGGGCCGCGGCAAGACAGCGGGAAATGGCGGTACGCCTGTCCGTGGGAAGCAGCCGCGCGCGGCTGATCTTGCAGCTCATGGTGGAAAGTTTCCTTTTGGCCGTCGCGGGTGCGCTGGGTGGTTTGCTGCTTGCGAATGTCCTCGTCGGCGTCGCCCCTCCTTTCGAGCTGAGTCAGCACATGCACATGAACTTGACTTTGCGGGTCGATCAGCGCGTCCTCCTCTTCGCGGCGCTTCTCTCGATCGTGGTTACCCTGATCTTTGGATTGATTCCGGCTTTTGCCGCCTCGCGCGTGGACCTGAACCAGCAGCTCAAGGACGGGTCAGATTATTCATCCGCCCACGCCGGCGGCCGCCGGGTGCGTCGAGGCATCGTCATCGTAGAGCTCGCGTTTGCCTTCCTCTGTCTTATCGGGAGCGGACTCTTTGTGCGGAGCCTTCTGCAACTTGAGAAGGCTGACTTGGGCTTCGATCCCCATAACGTCTTGGCCGTGACACTGTTCCTGTCTCCTTCGCGATATGCGCCTTCGGCAGGCTCCCGGTTCTATGCTGACCTGCTCGATCGGGTTTCCAGCTCTCCGGGCGTCAGGTCGGCATGCCTGACCGAATTCCTTCCTCTAAGCAACCTTCGCGAGGCAAGGCAAATCATCCCATTGGGCGGGAAAGGCCAAGGCCCCCGGAGAGGAATCAGCGTCCAAACGGACACCGTTTCGCCCGGATACTTTGCCTCACTCGGCATCCCCTTTCTCAGGGGAACTGATTTCACATCTCGTGATTCCGCGCAGGCGCCGCCGGTTGTAATCGTCAACCAGGCATTGGCGGAAAGCATGTGGCCGCACAAGCACGCCATTGGGAAGCTGCTGGAGCTTCGCGGAGAAGGTGAACCCCGGCGGGTGGTCGGCGTCGTTGCCGATATCAAGTACCACACATTGTGGGAGGGACGACAGCCGTATATCTACCTGCCCGCGGCTCAAGAGTACGATCCTGCGCTTACATTGCTGGTTCGAACGAGCGGAAGCGCAATGAACTTCCTGCCGAGAGTACGAAAGATTGTGGGTACGTTGGATCGTGAAGTTTGGATTTTCGAGGCGCAAATGCTTCAAGATGAGATCGACCGGTCGCTATCTCAGCCGCGAGCCATTGCCGCCTTGCTGGCGCTTTTTGCGGCTATCGCCTTGGTTGTTGCAACGGTAGGGATCTACAGCGTTGTTTCATATTCCGTAGCTCATCGAACGCACGAAATTGGCATTCGGATGGCCCTCGGGGCGCGTCAGGCCGATATCTTGAAGCTCATCCTGGCGGATGCGACGGTTTTGATGGCTGCTGGAATTGGCGCTGGCCTCGTTGCTGCAGTGATTCTAAGCAAACTGGTGTCGGCCCTCCTCTATGGTGTGAAACCGACGGATGGGTTCACCTACGTTGCCGTTTCCCTGATTTTTCTGATTATCGTATTCGCTGCTTCCTATATCCCAGCCCAGCGCGCGGCCAAGATTGATCCTATCCTTGCACTCCACCATGAGTGAGACTCGTTCAGCCGCCCGGAGGTGAGGTGTGGGATGGAGGGCGGCGGGGGCAATGACAGTCTTGAAGCCAAGGCGCATGAGAACGGGTAGTCCTTTGTTCCCGAATCGCCGGCCCAATTCACCCAGGCGGAAGCGTGTCTTGAGCTGCCACTTGTTGAAAACAAAGAATAGCGATGAGACTCAATACCGGCAATTCTTATTAGTTTATGAAAACAAATGAGTTACGAGCAGCCGTCGTGCGCTATCCTGGTAAGTTTATGAAAGGGAAAATGATAATCTGAAATAGAGGTTGAAGAAATTCGCGGTAACCCAGCAAGCTATTGAAATCACTAAGGCCGGAACTATGGGTCAGTGAAAACATATTGGCTATATTTAGCCGCGGTACCGTTACATGGCTGAACTGACATTCCGACGCGTTGCCATTATAGGGGTTGGACTGATTGGCGGCACGTGGGGCCTTGCTTTAAGGAAGTACGGCCATCGCGCAATCCGGGTTGGCTGCGACCAGCCGGACGTATTGGAAGCTGCTCTCGCCACACAGGCAATTGATGAGGGGGAACGGCATCCAGCACGCGCGGTTTCCGGAGCAGATCTGGTAATCCTCGCAGCGCCGGTGGGAGCGATTTTGGAGGGGCTTTCGACCGTGAGTCACGCGGCGCCCGCACATGCTCTGGTTACGGACGTGGGCAGTGTCAAGGGGGTGGTCATGGAGCGGGCGCGAGAAGTTTTTACCGGCCAAGCCATGTTTCTGGGCGGGCATCCGCTGGCCGGCAAGGAACGCTCAGGCGTGGAGAACGCCGATGCCGCACTGTTCCAGAACGCGCGCTATGCCGTGATTCCACTGGCTCAGGACCAGCTTCAGGACCCCAGGGCGCAGGCCTTCATAAAGCTGCTGGTTTCGATCACGGCACGCCCTTGGATAACGGATGCTTCGGCGCACGACCTCGCTGTAGCCTACCTCAGCCACTTGCCTCAGCTTGCTTCAACCGGTCTCGCCAGCATGATTCAAGAGCAGAAGGAGCGGCGTCCGCTTCCGCTCGAGCTGGCGGCTACCGGATTCAGAGACGCCATTCGCCTGGCGGGGAGTCCTTACGGAGTCTGGCGGGACATATGCCGCGCCAACTATGCGAATATCGCGGAGGCGCTGGACGCGTACATCGAGAAATTGCAAAGCATCAAGCGGCGCCTTCAGGATGACAAGCTGGAAAGTGACTTTGAGCGAGCGGCGGCGATGGAACGAGAGGCGAGCGGGAAGCAATAGGCAACCGGTAGTGGCCAGTCGAAAGGCGAAAGGCCAGGGACAAAGAACCAGGGACGAAGGACAACGCCTTCCCTGGCGCTGCTTACTGTTTCTTAAAGAGCGCTTCGAAGGCCTTCCGAGGATCGTTGGTGCGGGCGGCGTCTGGGGAAGTATGGCGTTCGACGGTCTTTCGCGGTGAGTAAAAAGCGCAGTCGTTGCGCGCGTCTTTCTGCGCGATGCGGGCGGGAATGGCTTGGGCGCATTCGAAGCGCGCTGAAGTGTCGAAAAAGGCGCACTGTTTGCAGCTATGAAGCTCGAAGTTACAATGCGGGCACTGGCCCTTGGGGTCGAATTCATCCGGCAGCAACTTGCCGCAACGCGCGCAGCGCGTTACCATCCGCTCGCCGGGCATCTGAGGTGTTTTGGGTCCGAACGGTTCGGCTTTGGCCCTGGGCCTTTTCTCTTTTGGCGCCCCGCCCGAGTCCATGTAGCCGCGTTGTCTATATTTTCTATCCATCGGCGAGGGGAAGCGTTATTTCTTCGCGCTATTCAAGGAGCGGATGTAGTGCACGAGAGTTTGAATTTGCGCGGCGGTGAGTTTGTTGCCCCACGCGGGCATGGCGGTACCCTTCACGCCGTCGGCGATGACGCGAGCGATCTTGGCGTTTGAAACGGACGCCTGCCACTTCGGGCTGGTGAAGTCCGGCGTATGCAAGGCAGGGAACCCTTTCCCATCGGTCCCGTGGCACATGGCGCACTTCGAGTTGAAAAGGCTTCTCCCTGCTGTCTTTCCTTGGGCGGCGCCGAAAGCGCTAGGCCCCAGAGCAAAGCTGAAGCCAACCATTGCGCCGATTGTAAGATATCGCTTGAAGAGTGTCATCTTGATCTGGAACCTCAGCTTAAGAGTTTTTAAGATGCGTCGCTATGTTGGGGAAAAGTCACCGTAAGATAAGCCCATGCGGCACAGATGAGGGAGCGGTCCGGCGGATAAGACGTGGCGCTCGATCTCGTCCAAGCCGGATGGTACTAAGACTTAGCCGAAAAAGCAAGCGAGAGCGGCTCGAGTTGTGGCCAAGCTCATCAAGCGGTGTGGCAGTGAGCCAAGCCTCGTTTTTCAAGGTAGCGCTGATGGTATTCCTCGGCCTCCCAAAACGTCTCCGCCGGAACGATCTCCGTGACGACAGGATGCCGAAAAACATGGGATTTTTCGAGCCGGTCCTTCGAGGCGCGCGCAGCGGCCTCCTGAGCCGCGTCGAGATAAAAGATGGCCGAGCGATATTGGGTTCCGACGTCCGGGCCTTGGCGGTTGAGCGTGGTAGGATCATGGTGCTTCCAGAACTCTCCCAACAAATCATCGTAGGAGACGCGAGTCGGATCGTAAGTGACCTCGACAGCCTCGGCGTGGCCCGTCTGATCGGTACAGACGTCCCGGTAGCTCGGGTTCTGCAAGGTCCCGCCCGCGTAACCGACTCGGGTGGAAAGGACCCCTGGCACGTTACGGAATGCCGCTTCGACTCCCCAAAAGCAGCCCGCTGCGAAGATCGCCTTGTCCATAAGCTTCTCCTTGATTCGTGCGGGAGGATGGGCGCGGAAATGTGCCGGCCAGGGCCCGAGCATGATGATATTTCCTCCCTGGAGGAGCACGGCTCCCGCGTCAGTTTCTCATCCTTCTCTAAATGCAAGACTAGCACAGAAAGCGAGCTGCGGGCGAGGGTACGGGTAACGAGATATTAAGCAAAGCGTTTTCAAGAGGTTATATGCTACAATAGGGAATTGACCCTAGCCCGGCGGGAGGATGCCATCCGGGAACTCGGCTTCTTTGCCGCGAAACAGGACCAAAATCCTTGACTGCATGAATAGAACCCGGCGACTGACCGGACTGATCCGGCCTTACACACCGACTTTTGCTATCGCGATCATCTTAATGGCCGTGGTAGGAGCCTGCGAAGCGCTGTGGGCGCTCCTCATCAAGCCGGTGTTCGACAGCGTGTTTCAGCGAGCCCACGCGAACGGGCCCATCGTTCTCATTAACTTGCACCGGCTGCACGGCCCCACCATCACGTTGCAGGATTTCATGCCTCGCAGCGTTCACGATCCGTGGATGATGGTGGCCATTGCGATTGTCGGAGTCACCTTCATTAAGGGGCTTTCCTCTTACTTCGCCACCTATTCGATCAACTACGTTGGTCAATCCGTCGTTCGCGATCTTCGCAACCGGCTTTACACAAGAATCATCCGCCAATCCATGGCTTTCTTCCTGGAAAAGCCAACTGGGAACCTTATTTCCACCGTTACGAGTGATATCGAGCGCGTGCAGGACGCGGTTTCGCACGTTGCGGCAAACTTTCTGAAACAGACTTTCACGCTCATCGGATTGCTGGGAGTCATTTTTTACATCGACTGGCGTCTGGCGCTGATTTCGCTCATTTTGGTCCCGCTCGTCATCTTTCCTTCAGCCAAGATCGGCCGCTACATCCGCATCTCAAGCCGCAAGAGCCAAGACAAGATGGCGGAGTTGACGCACATTCTGCAAGAAACGTTCAGCGGCATCCACGTGGTGAAAGCCTTTGGAATGGAGCAGTTTGAGGGAGAAAAATTCATGGCAGCCACGCGGCGGCTGCTGAGAGTGAACATGCGCTGGGTTCGCGCGAACGCGCTCACGTCGCCGCTGATGGAATTGATGGGCTCTGTCACTGTGGCCGGGTTGCTGCTCTATGCCCGAAACGAAATCCTCCATCACGCCCAAACGACCGGTGGCTTTGTCGCGTTCATTTACGCCTTGCTCAAAATGTATGACCCCATCAAGCGGCTCACCAGCGTGAACAACGGTTTTCAGACTGCGGTGGGCGCATCGGAGCGTGCTTTTGAGGTTTTGGATCTGCAATCGGAGGTGCCGGAAAAGGCTGGTGCGACGGCCACGGCTCCATTCGAAAAGGAAATCTCCTTCGAGGATGTGGATTTCAGCTACGAAGACCTGCCGATCCTCCAACGGGTGAACCTGCGGATCCAGAACGGTGAAGTGGTGGCGATTGTGGGGCCGAGCGGAGCCGGCAAGACCACCCTGGCCAGCCTTATCCCGCGCTTCTTCGACGTGACTCGCGGCCGAATTCTTCTTGACGGGCGCGACATTCGTGACTTGAAACTGGCGTCACTGCGTTCGCAAATTGGCATCGTGACCCAGGAGACGGTGCTTTTCAACGATACGGTTTTCAGCAATATTGCCTACGGGCAGAAATCCGTGAGCCAGTGGAAAGTTGAAGAGGCAGCGCGAGCCGCGCTGGCGCACGATTTCATTGAGGAGTTGCCCGCAGGGTACGAGACCGAATTGGGCGACCGCGGGCACCGCCTTTCCGGAGGCCAGCGCCAGCGCATTGCCATTGCCCGCGCGCTCCTGAAGAACTCGCCCATTCTGATCCTCGATGAAGCTACGTCTTCACTCGATTCGGAATCCGAGTTGCTCGTGCAAGAGGCTTTGATGAATCTTATGGAAGGGCGAACCGTTCTGGTGATTGCTCACCGTCTTTCCACGGTTCGCCGGGCTGACCGAATTGTGGTCCTCGATCGCGGAACGATTTCAGAAATTGGCACCCACGAGGATTTGGTGACGTCGGGTGGCATCTACCAGAGGCTTCATGAACTTCAGTTCGTGGATGTGGAGAAGTCTGTAGTTCGTGGTTAATACCGCTTTGCTATGCTCCGCAGTATGACGGGTTATGGAACAGCCCACGCCGAAAGCCCGCAGTTTTCTGTGAGCGTCAGCGTGAAGAGCACCAACCACCGGTTTTTGGACGCCCAACTGCGTTTTCCACCGTGCCTCGACTTTTTTGATCCGCGCGCCCGCGCGCTGCTGAAAAGCCGTGTTCAGCGGGGCCATGTGGAAGTGAGCGTGAACCTGGAGTGCACGGGAGCTGCCGACCTCCGGCTGGACCGCCCGCTACTGTTCGCGTATTTACGCGCGTGCGAAGAACTGAGGAAAGAGTTTCACCTGGCTTCAGAGCCGGATGTGGCCGCTCTATTGCGAATGCCCGGCGTTGTGGCGGGAGGAGGCGAGATTCCCGAAGGGGCACGAAACGCCCTGCAAACGGCCCTCGAGGGTTCTCTGCAGGCCGCTTTGGACCGTTTGAACGAGATGCGAGAGCGGGAGGGCGCGGCGCTGAAGTGCGATCTGGAGTCACGCTTCGAGAAGCTGGAGGGCTTATGCTCGCGCGTGGATGAGCTCTCACGCAACCTTGCTGCAGACTTTCGAGCGAGGCTCGAGAGGCGGCTCTGCGAGCTGGCGAGGGAGGAGGACGTCGAACCGTCGCGGATAGCGCAGGAAGTTGCGCTGCTGGCGCTTCGCTCCGATATTAGCGAAGAAGTGACACGGTTCAAGAGTCACGTGGTGCAGGCAAAGCATCTGCTTCAAGAGGGGAGGGACACCGGGAAGAAATTGGATTTTCTGTTGCAGGAACTGAACCGTGAAGCCAACACGATGCTCGCTAAGACTGCCGATGTGCCGGGCTGCGGCAGCGCGATTGTGTCAAGCGCCATCGAGATGAAGGCGGAAATCGAGAAGTTGCGCGAACAGGCACAAAACGTTGAATGAGGAGATTTAGGGGGCAGGCGAGGCAGCCTGGAACGGCTTCGCGGCATTCGGCATGGCCAATCGCAGATTTTCTAAGCCGCCTGAGGGCAGCATCATCGTGCTCTCGGCTCCGTCCGGGTCCGGAAAATCCACCATCATTCGGCGTTTGCTGGCCTCTCTGCCTCAGCTTCGCTTCTCGGTTTCCTATACGACGCGCGCTCCGCGATCCCGGGAAAGAGATGGACGGGAGTATTTCTTTGTCAGCGAGGACCGCTTCAAAAGAATGGTAGGGGCCGGTGAGTTTGCAGAGTGGGCGAACGTCTACGGGCATTATTATGGAACCTCAGTTCGCCAGCTCCGGCGCGCGCAACGCGCCGGCGAGGACATCTTGCTCGACATCGACGTTCAAGGCCACCACTGGGTTCGCCGCCGGCTGCCCGAATCCCTGGGCGTGTTTGTGATTCCGCCGTCCTATCAGGAGCTCCGGCGGCGATTGGTCGATCGCCGGTCGGATTCGCCCGAAGCAATCCGGAAGCGGCTCCTGGCGGCTCGAGAAGAGATCCGTCATTGGCGCGAATACGACTACGTGCTCGTCAACGATGATGTGGGTGAAACGGCTCATGTGTTGCGGGACATCATCCTCGCAGCACGCCAGCGCAGCGGTTGCCAGCGCCGGCTTGTGGAAAAAATCGTCAAGAGTTTTGGAGGATAGCTCTTATGGAATTGCCTACTGGATTGGACAGCAAGTTTCGCTATATTCTCATCGCCGCCAAGCGCGCGCGCCAGTTACAGGCCGGCGCGAAACCCCTGGTTCAGGCGCCCTATAAGAAGTCGACGAAAATCGCAATGGCCGAGCTGAGTAGCGGCCTTCTTCCGCTCGACCTGCCTCATTCGGAGCCAACGGGCGGTTCCAGAAACGGCAAGGAGGACTCGTGATCGTTGAACCGGTTACCCTCCAAAGCGACCGGGTGCGTTTGCGGCCTCTGGCGCTGAGCGATCTCGATGCCCTGGCGAGCTTTGCGCTTGAGCCTGATCTGTGGCGCTGGAGGCCGCACTGGGTGGAGAACAGGGACGACCTCGAGAGCTACATCCGCTTTGCTCTTAAGGCGCAGGAGGAGGGCACAGCGCTGCCTTTCGTCATCCTTGTCCGGTCGTCCGGCGCAATCGCCGGTTCGACGGGGTTCATGAATATAGACCGGCAAAATCGACGCGTGGAAATCGGCGGTACATTCATTGATCCAGCCTGGCAGAGAACGTTTGTCAACACTGAGACCAAGCTTCTCTTGCTCCAGCATGCCTTCGAGTGCTGGCACTGCATCCGCGTGGAACTTAAGACAGATTCGGAGAATGACCGCTCGCGAAAAGCCATCCTTCGGATTGGCGCCCAGGAAGAGGGGACGCTCCGCAATCACATGGTTATGCCGGATGGCCGGTTCAGGCACTCCGTTTACTACAGTATTTTGGATGCCGAGTGGCCTCAAGTGAAGCAAGCCCTCCAGCTCAAGCTCAACAGCAGATCTCGCCCAGCCCCCGACGTTCCCGCCATTATAAAAAAATAATTCTGAAACAGCTTGACTTAACAGGGAGTGGTTTATATATTGGTGGGACAGGGTGGTCTTTTAGGGAGTAATGTGGGCTACCTACCCAAGATACCATCCCTTCGCAGCCTCTTTTGGGGAGAGTCATGCTCCGAGGCAGATATCCTGCGACGATCGACGCCAAGGGGAGGTTGAAGATTCCCGCATCGTTCAAGGCGATTTTCGATGAAAAGTATGGCCCGGAGTTGTACGTAACTAGCCTGGACGGCCTTTATGCCCGGATTTATCCATTCGCTGAGTGGCAAAAGATAGAAGAGAGGTTGATGTCAACTCCGTCGATGAACGAACACCGGAAGAAGCTGCTGGACCGAACCAACTACTGGGGTCAGCAACTCCGGATGGATGCCCAGGGCCGGGTGTTGATTCCATCACAATTGCGCGAATCTGCGGCTGTCCGCGGCGAAGTGGCCGTCATGGGGTATCTGACTTACCTGGACGTTTGGAACGCTCAACGGTTCCGGGAACACCTGGAGCAAAATCCATTCACGGCGGAGGATATGAAAGCGCTCAGCGATCTGAACATCTAGCCGGCGGCGGAAGAAGTCATTCTGTCATGGTGAGCGAAGCGAGGCATCTTCGGACCTTTCTGAAGAACCAACGTGGGGATTCCTCTCGGTCAACTGGGGGATCAGACTGGCAGGACTTTGGGAAACACTTCAGCTCGCCGAGGTTATGACAGAACATGCTCCCGTCATGGTTAAGGAAGTGCTCGAGTTCCTGGGGATTCGCCGGGATGGACATTATGTGGATGCTACGTTGGGGACCGGAGGTCACGCAGAGGCTATTCTTCAGAATCTGAGCGGCGGAAGGCTTCTGGGGATCGATCGCGACCCGGAGATGGTCGCGCGGGCACGGAGTCGGTTGGAAAGGTTTGGGAGCCGTTTGATGGTGATGGAAGGGAATTTCGCGGACGTTAGCCGGTTGCACGGGGAAAGCGGATTACCTCCTCTTGACGGCATGGTCGCGGACCTAGGAATCAACTCCGTGCAATTGGAAGATGCTGCGCGCGGCTTCAGCTTCGACCGGCCGGGGCCGCTCGATATGCGCGTCGATCCGGCCCTCCCGACCACCGCGGCGGATTTGGTCAATCGAAGCCGGGAGCGTGATCTGGCTGACTTGCTTTTTTCCTTGGGTGAAGAGCGCCACTCGCGCCGCATTGCGCGAGCCATTGTGAAGGCCCGTCCTATTCACACGACCACCACACTGGCGCAGGTGGTCCTGCGAGCAATCCCTTCCCGGACGGGCCTTCGCCATCTTCATCCTGCCACGCGAACGTTTCTCGCGCTTCGTCTGGCGGTGAACGACGAGTTGAAGAACTTGACGGAATTTCTCCGCTCGGCCCTCTCAATTCTAGCGCCGGACGGTCGGCTGGTGATGCTTAGTTTTCATTCGCTCGAGGACGTTCGCGTCAAGCATGCGTTCCGGGAGTGGGAGCGGGAGGGGCGAGTGCGCTTGCTCACGCGCAAACCGGCGCGCCCTTCGAGCCAGGAAGTCCAGAATAACCCGCGGTCGCGTAGCGCGAAACTTCGCGCCCTCGAACTCGCGGCGAACGACTGACGATCGAGGCAAGCTATGGCGATAGCCCCAATTACCTTTCCCGATTCGATTCCTCACTTGAAAGTCTCGCCGCGTCCGGCGCGAACGAGGCTTAACGGGCAAGACTTAATGTACAGGAACGTGATCGACAACTCGCGCCTCTACAAGGAAGTGGATCCGCGCAACCGACGCCGGTGCCTTGGGATTCTCGGCATGGGCGCTCTTGCCTTCCTCATCTTCTTTTTTGTTGGCTGGGAGCATTTCCGTTGCGTGGGATACGGTTATCGTATCGCGAACCTGCGGACCCAGTATGCCCAACTGAACGTATGGAACCGAAGGCTTCGTCTGGAACAGGCCCTGCTGGCAGACCCGCAGCGGATCGACCGGTTGGCACGAACCGAGCTTGGCTTGGCGATCGCGGGTCCGGAGCAGGTAGTCCGTCTGGGGAAGGAGGAAAATGTTGCGCCAGGCGCGCCGGTGGTGGCTCACAACTTCGCCCCTATTGTGACCGGCAAGAACCACATCACTCGGGAGCCTTGAATGCTCCGTCCTCCGCCTCTCAGTGCCTCCGGCCACGCTGCCCGAGTTCTATTCGATCGTCGCCGCTTCATCCTCGCCGCGTGTTTTGCGCTCTGGATCGGTATCGTTCTTGCTCGCCTCTGGTATCTTCAAATCATCCGTTACAGCTATTGGCTCAATCGCGCTGACGGCCAGCAGGAGCGCACCATCGTGCTCTCCCCGCAGCGCGGCACCATTTACGACGTCCATGGTCATCCGCTGGCGATGAGTCTGCCCGTGGATTCTGTTTACGCCATTCCCTCGCATCTGGCTCACCCGCATCGCGTGGCCCTCTTGATGGGATCGATTCTCGGACTCGACCCCCGCGACCTGGAAGGGCGCTTCAGAGCCTTCCGAACATTCTGTTGGGTTAAGCGGAAAGTTTCGCGTGAAGAAGCGGCGAAGGTGAAGGCGCTGAATCTTAAGGGAATTTACTTCCAGAAGGAGATCAAGCGTTTTGACCCGATGGGAAATCTTGCGGCCAGCGTTCTCGGCTACGTGGGAATGGACGACCGCGGATTAGCAGGGGTTGAATATAGTTTGAACGACCTGATCGCCGGCAAGCCTGGCCGAGCCGTGGTCATGGAAGACGCGCGGCGCCGAACCTTCGAGTCCAAAGAAAACGTGGGCGCAGCGGGAATGAACGTCCAGCTTACGTTGGATGACAGCATCCAATACATCGCGCAACGCGCGCTTGACGCCGCCGTCACCCATTGGCGGGCGAAGGGCGGAGTGGCCATTGTGCAGGATCCCAACACCGGCAAGATTCTTGCCTTAGCGTCCGACCCCACGTTCGATCCTAACGACTACCAGGCAACGCCGCGCCCGGACCGCCTCGACCGTGCCGTCCAGTGGATCTACGAGCCAGGATCCGCCTTTAAGACCATCACATTTTCCTCAGCGATCGATGCTGGATTGGCAAAGCCTGGCGATCTCATCAATTGCCAGATGGGCGAGATCCAGCTTGGTGGCCGCATCATTCACGATGATCCCGGGGCGATCGTGCATGAGCATTCGGGCCCACTTACAGTCCGCCAGGTGCTCGCGTACTCCAGTGACGTCGGATCGGTGAAACTGGCGCTCCGGCTCGGAGAAGACCGGTTTTATAACGACATCCAAAAGTTCGGTTTTGGATCTAAGACGGGTATCTTACTTCCTGGAGAAGAAGCCGGACTCTTGCGACCCCTCGACACTTGGTACGGTGTCACGATCGGCGAGTTGGCCATCGGCCAGGGAATCGACGTAACGGCCCTCCAACTGATCGGCGCTTATTCCGCAATCGCCAATGGCGGGACGTTGATTCAGCCGCGCATTGTCCAATCTGTTCTTGACAAACAGACACAGGACCCTCTTCCACCGCCTGTCCGGAGACGTGTGGTGAGTGCGCAGACCGCTGCCACCATGCGGCGTTTGCTTCAGGGTGTGGTGGAATATGGGACGGGCCGCGCGGCCCAGCTTGATGGATATACCTCCGCCGGCAAGACGGGCACGGCCGAGAAGGTGGCGCCTAATGGCCGCTATTCGCATACCGATTATGTCGCTTCTTTCGTGGGATTCGCGCCCGTGACTCGTCCCGCCATAACCGTTCTGGTGTCCGTCGATACACCGCGTGGCTCGATTTACGGAGCGGACGTGGCTGCTCCTGCGTGGAACCAGATCGCGCAACAAACACTGGGGTATCTGGGAGTGCCGCATGATGCTCCCGTCAGCGCACCGCACAATTCGCTGCAAGACCTTGCCGTGAATCGGCCGCCTCTGCCTGAAGCGGATCCTCCAATAGTGGCGTTCTCCGATCCTCCAACGCCCGCGAGCATCGCAGGAACACCGCCGGGCGCACAGACCGATTCGGGCGGTTCCCTCGTCATGGTGAATGACGGCCCCACGGTTACGATCCCAAACTTCACCGGCCTTGACCAGCGAAGGGTCGCGGATGAATGTCAGAAACTCGGACTGGGTCTCACGGTGACGGGATCCGGCCTCGCCGTCGCTCAGGCTCCCGCGGCAGGAGCTCAAGCGCCGGGCGGCTCACAAGTGGAAGTGTATTTCACGCGATGATGGGAGACGACCAGGCAAAACGAGCGGCGAGTTGCCGGCACGGCGCGCTGGCCTCCGGCCCTCCAGCCTTCCGGGCAGAACGGCTGGCGGCGATTCGATCCGGGCGCCAAGGCACCGCCGTTGGCTGCCCGCTTCGGAGGCTGGATCGTTCAGCACCGCTTGCTTGGCGCGCATCAACGCGGTTGTATACTGGGTGTAAGCTATGACGCTTGCCGAGTTACTGCGTGCCACGCAGGTTGTTCGCATTACGGGGGATTTGGCCCAGGACATTCGGGCTCTAGCCTACGATTCTCGCTGCGTGCAACCGGGCGGCATGTTTTTTGCAATCCATGGGGCGCGGGCGGACGGGCACGCGTTTCTCGAGGATGTGCTCCGTTCGGGAGCCCGCTGCGCCGTCAGCGAGAGGCCTGCGCCGCCATCATTCCCGGCCACCTGGGTCCAGGTTCCGAACATTCGTCGAGCGTTGGCCGAGATCAGCCATGTCTTCTTCGCTCTCGACGATCGCCCGCTCAGGCTCGTGGGCATTACCGGCACGAATGGAAAAACGACCACGGCTTATCTGGTCCACTCCATTCTTGAAGCCTCCGGAATCAAGACAGGCCTCCTGGGGACTATCGCTTACCGATTGGGAGACCGTATCTTACCGGCGCGGCACACGACACCGGAGTCGCTGGACTTGGCTGAATACCTGAGTGAGATTCAGCGGGAAGGCGGAGGCGCCGCGGTCATGGAAGTTTCCTCTCATGCGCTGGCGCAGGAGCGTGTTTGGAGTTTCCAATTTGAAGCTGCGGTGTTCACCAATCTCACGGGCGACCACCTCGACTATCATAAAGACCTGGATAGTTATTTCAGGGCGAAGCTGAGACTCTTTGAAGGTGAGGGAGCGCCGGCCCCACGGCTGGCTGTGATCAATCTGGACGATCCACGAGGCGAACGCATACTGCAGCTTCCGCAAACGAGCCAGATCACGTACGGAATTCATTCGAACGCCCAGGTCAGGCCAGCACAATTCAGCCAGAGTCTGGCCGGCATCCGCGCCGTCATCGAAACCCCGCAAGGCCGGCTCGAATGCGCTTCGCCTCTCGTAGGACGCGTAAACCTCGCCAATATTCTTGCCGCTACGGCAACCGCTTGCGGCTTGGGAGTGGATCGTAGCTGCATTCAGGAAGGCATTCATCGCTTGAGGCTTGTGCCGGGCCGAATGGAGCTCATCGATGAGGGCCAGCCTTTTGTGGTGTTCGTCGATTACGCGCACACGCACGACGCGCTGAAAAATGCGCTTGAGGCACTGCGCGAATTCACCAGGCACCGGCTGCTAGTGGTATTTGGATGTGGAGGCGAGCGCGATCGTACGAAGCGCCCCCTGATGGGAGAGGTGGCGGGACGGCTCAGCGATTGGGTGGCCCTGACTTCCGACAATCCGCGTGGGGAAGATCCTTTCTTGATCATGAACGACGTGATGGTGGGCCTTCAAAAATCCGGTGCAGACTACCTGGCGGAAGTGGACCGCCCGCTAGCCATACGGCGGGCTCTTGAAGAAGCAGTGGAAGGAGACGTGGTGTTACTGGCCGGCAAGGGGCATGAAACCGTTCAAGTCTTAAAGGACCAGGCCGTCCCTTCCGACGACCGTGAAATCGCAAGGCAAGTGCTGCGCGAGTTAGGATACCAGAAGAGCGAGCCGTAGCGGCAGACGACGCCAGGATGGGCTGTGGTGCTTGGGGCAGGCGGCGAAGGAAAGACGGAAATGTAGGGCGAAGATAATACTGGCACTTTCACCTGCATGAAAGTTTGACGCTGGTTTATCCCATCTATCGGAACAGGGCAACCAAGATTAATTCAGACGGCCTTGGTTTTTGCATGGCGGCAGGCGCTGTTTGCCGGTGAAGGATTTCGCAGCTTGCCGGCGGCGTTTCGAACGGCTTGATCGTTTGCCAAATCGGGCCAGCGGGCAAAACACATGCGACTCACCACGGGTGAAATTGCCTCAGCCCTTGCTTCCCCACAGCCAGTTCCGGCGAGGACTGTGGAGGGCTACTCCATCGATTCTCGGACGCTGCGCCCGGGCGACCTCTTCTTCGCTTTGCGGGGAAAACTCCGCGACGGGCACGAGTTCGTGAAGCAGGCTTTTGAAAAAGGCGCAGCGGCGGCTGTGGTCGAAGAGTCTTACGGGACGGAAGCCGGCGCACCGCTGATTCGCGTTCAATCGGCCGAGCGTGCTTTGCAGGAACTAGCGCGCGCGGTTCGCCGGAAATGGGGCGGTCATGTCATCGGGATCACTGGGAGCACGGGAAAGACCACAACCAAAGAAATGGTGGCGGCGATCTTGGCTCAGAAGTTTTCGGTACACAAAACCGAAGGGAACCTGAACAACCACTATGGTGTCCCGCTAACGCTTCTTGGTCTCGAGCCGCACCATCAAGTCGCGGTTTTGGAAATGGCGATGTCGGCCGCTGGAGAGATTGCGTTACTTGCTTCGATGGCGGAGCCGCAAACGGGGGTGGTCACTAACGTGGCTCCCGTCCATCTTCAGTTCTTTGACTCGGTGGATTCAATTGCGCGAGCTAAACGGGAACTTTTAGAAGGCCTCTGCCCGCCCGCTGCCGCAGTGCTGAACTTTGACGACCAGCGCGTACGCCGGTTTGCCGAGCGGTTTACGGGCCGCATTGTGACTTTTGGGCTTGAGGAGGGTGCGGACATTCGGGCACTGAACGTGCATGTGGCAGGAAGCTCAGACGGGACCGAAGTGGGCGTGGAGTTCGAAGCGCTTGGCGGACCCTACAACGACCATTTCTATCTTCCTCTTGCCGGGCGTCATAATGTGGAAAACGCGTTGGCTGCAATGGCCACTGCGAGCCTTTTCGACGTTGGCGCGGAGGGCGTGCACGAGGCGCTGACCAAATTCCGCCATTTGCGCCAGCGCGCGGAGGTCATTCGGCTGGCAGATAACCGCGTCTTGATTGACGACGCGTATAACTCGAATCCGCGCGCGGCGGAGCGAATGATCGAAGTGCTTTCCGAATGGCCTGGGGCGGCGCACCGCATCTTTCTGGCGGGTGAGATGCTCGAGCTTGGGTCGGCATCGGCCGACCTGCATCGCCGTGTGGGCCGCATCGCAGCCCACAGCGGAGTGGACTGGCTCCTTGCGGTGCAAGGCGATGCCCGGCGGATTGTGGAGGGCGCCGTTGAAGCCGGTATGCCCCAGGGATCCGCTCTTTTTTTCGCCAACGCGGAAGAGGCGGGACATTTTTGTACGCGGATTGCCCAGCCGGGCGATGTGATCCTCGTAAAAGGCTCGCGCGCCGTGCACCTCGAGAAGGCGGTTCAAGTCCTGAATTCCGAGTTTTGATCGGATGTTTTATTACCTCTACATCAGATACTACAGCCACCTTCACGCGCTTAATCTCTTCCGATACATCACTTTTCGGACGGCGTACGCGAGCCTCACGGCGATGCTTCTCTCTCTCGTTCTTGGCCCTTGGCTGATTGAGAGGCTGAAGCGATTCCAAATTGGTCAATATGTTCGTGAAGAGGGCCCGCAATCGCATAAACCCAAGGCCGGCACGCCCACGATGGGTGGCGTGCTGATCGTGCTTTGCATTGTTGTCCCGACCTTGCTGTGGTCGGATCTCAGCAATATTTTTGTTTGGATCGCGTTGGGAGTAACGGTTTGCTTCGGCGCGATCGGGTTCTGGGATGACACGATTAAGCTGCGTCGAAGGCGAAACCTCGGCCTTCGCGCGCGTTCCAAGCTGTCCCTGCAGGTTCTGGTCGGCGTCGCGCTTGCGGCCGCGCTGGGCGTGCTGACGAGAGAAGGCCTGTACTCCACCCGCCTCACGTTTCCGTTTTTCAAAGAGCTCCGGCCCGACTTCCTGATTGCATCTTTTCTGGCTTCGCGATGGCTGGCGGCGGTGGCGTTTTTGCCCTTCCTGGCTCTGGTTGTGCTCGTCGTGGTCGGATCCTCGAACGCCGTGAACCTGACCGACGGCTTAGATGGCCTGGCGATTGGCTGTGTTATCGTGACGGCATCGGCGCTCACGGTGCTCACCTATGTGGTGAGCAACGCGGCCTTGGCGCATTATCTCAACCTTGAGCATTTGCCACGCTCCGCGGAGCTCACCATTTTCTGCGGATCAACAGTTGGCTCCAGTCTCGGCTTCCTTTGGTACAACGCGTATCCGGCGCAAATTTTCATGGGAGACGTAGGTTCGTTGTCTCTGGGCGCAGCCATTGCTGTGGTCGCGGTCATCATCAAGCAGGAGCTCCTGCTTCCGTTTCTTGGGGGCATTTTCGTGGTTGAGGCTCTATCGGTGATGATGCAGGTGGCATCTTTCAAGCTAAGGAAGAAACGGATTTTCAAGATGGCGCCCATCCATCACCACTTTGAGCTGCTCGGTTGGAAGGAGTCGAAGATCATTGCCCGTTTTTGGATTGCGGCATTTGTCTTTGCGCTTTTTGCCCTGACGACTCTGAAACTTCGCTGACGTAGAGCGCGGACGCAAAATGGCAACGTCCATGATGGAACTGAAAAACAAGAGAGTTCTGGTGGTCGGTTTGGCTCGAACGGGCCGGGCGGTGGCGACTCGGCTGCGGCGCGAGGGCGCGTTGGTGACGGTGACGGACCTACGCCCGCCGTCTTCGTTCGGCGCATATCTTCAAGAACTCATGCAAGCGCGGATTGGCTTTGAGCTGGGAATTCACCGCGACGAATCATTCTTAAACCAGGATCTTATTGTGGTGAGTCCGGGCGTTCCCTGGAATCTGCCGCAGCTCGACCAGGCACGCCGCCGCCGGATTCCCGTCGTGCCGGAGGTTGAGGCAGCGAGTTGGTTCTTCCATGGGACGCTGGTGGGAGTCACCGGCACGAATGGCAAAACCACCACCACCACACTGCTCGGCAAGATGCTTGAGGCCTCGGGCTTTCAAACGCTGGTCGCAGGGAATATTGGCGTCCCCTTGATCTCTGCGGTCGACATTTTTTCGCCGGATTCCATTGTCGTGGCGGAGCTGAGCAGTTTTCAGCTCGAGGCGATCCGCAGTTTTCGACCGCATGCGGCGATCCTCCTCAATATTACCGAGAATCACTTGGACCGGCACGGCACGTTTGACGCTTATGTCAGCGCCAAGGCTCAGATATTCCGTAATCAGCAGCCGCAGGATTTTGCAGTACTGAACGCGGATGACCCCGTCGTGATGAGCCTGGCCCCGGCAATCGTGAGCAGGAAAGTCTTTTTCAGCCTTGAGCAGGATTTACCAGAGGGAGTATTGATCCAAGAAGGCCGGATCGTGTATCGGGTCGGCCATCTGGAACGAATGCTCCTGGAACAGCGGGAAATCAGGCTTCGCGGTGAGTTCAATGTGCAGAATGTGATGGCAGCGGCTGCCGCCGCGTGTATCTTAGGTGCGGATTTCAAAGCCATTCGCGACGTGGCAAGAGATTTTACAGGTGTCGAGCACCGGTTGGAGTTCGTCAGAACGGTGCGCGACGTTTCCTTTTACAACGATTCTAAAGCGACCAGCGTCGATGCGGCAGCGAAAGCTCTTTCCACGTTCGATCACGGCGTTCATCTCATTTTGGGCGGAAAGCATAAAGGCGCTCCGTACACGCCGCTCCGTTCCTTGCTCGAGGGGCGGGTGAAATCAATTTACCTCATTGGCTCCGCGCAAGACCTTATCGCCCAGGACCTTGCCGGGGCCGTCATGGAACGATGCGGAGATCTGAGGCGGGCAGTTGAGACGGCCTTCGCTCGGGCGGTTCCGGGGGACGTCGTGCTGCTCTCACCAGCATGCTCAAGCTACGATCAGTTCGACGATTTCGAGCAACGTGGGCGAGCGTTCAAGGAGCTTGTCGAGCTGCTTGCCGCGGATTTGCCTGCCGTTCGCGAAGCGGTCCCGCAGCACGAGCCAGTGGCCACCAAGCCTCCCAAGACAATTCCACCGTCTTCGTCCGTCGCGTCACCGGAGCCAGAAGTGCCAAGCCACGAGGCCGCACCCCTGATGTACGAATTCGAAGCTTGCGACGCTTCGCCGAATTTCGAGCTGAACGTGGACGAAGAGAGCGAGGAAACGGAATTGAGTTCTGGATCTGCTGTCTCAGAGGAGCACTTGGGGCCTGCCTTGCCGTACGAAGTGACGGCCCCGCCTGCAATGGATCCTACGAATCGAAACGCGGACACCTCAATAGAGGGACCGGATGTGAGGCAAGTGCGTAGGGACTCTCCCCCACAGGGAAAGGCATAATCCGTCGAAGATGGCAAGGCACCTTGAATTCGACCGAATTCTGTTTGGAGCTATTGGCGCGCTGGTTTTGATCGGCTTGCTTATGGTATTCAGCGCGTCGGCCATTCTCGCGCAGCAACAATATCACTTCACTTATTATTTCCTGGTCCGCCAGGCGATCTGGGCCATTCTGGGTTTAGGCGCGATGGTGTATATGATGAACTTTGATTACCACCGCCTCGCCAATCCCCGTCTCTTGTTTCCTGCGTGGGCCTGTCTGCTGCTGCTCCTCCTTGCGGTTTTCCTTTTGCCGAGTCGTCACCACACGCATCGCTGGTTTCACGCCGGCCCGCTAAGCTTTCAGCCTTCCGAGTTGGCGAAATTGTTCCTGGTTGTTTTCTATGCCTATTTTCTCGACCGGAGGCGTGGCGCCGTGAATGATGTGCGCCACACTCTTCTCCCGCTTGCCGTTGTGACAGGCCTGACGGTTGCCCTGATCCTCAGGGAGCCTGATCTCGGGACTTCGATGGCGATTCTATTGATCGCGTCGGGCATCTTGTTTGCCGCCGGTCTCAACTTCCGCTACTTTGTGGGCGCCACGGCTGCCGGCGTCCCTGCACTCTACGTGGTGATGACTCATTTCAAATATCAAATGAGCCGGGTGATTACCTTTCTCCATCCCTCGAGCGACCCACTAGGCAAGGGCTTCCAGATGCTGCAGTCGCTCATTGCGGTGGGAACCGGCGGGCTGGCGGGCGTAGGTTTGATGGAGAGCCGGCAGAAATTGTTCTTTCTCCCCGATCCTCAAACGGACTTCATTTACGCTGTGATCAGTGAGGAGTGGGGGTTTATTGGCGCCACGATTATCGTCGCCCTCTTCGCCATCATATTGTGGCGCGGAATCAAGGCGGCACGACGCTGCCGGGATGGCTTTGGCCGGCTTCTGGCGGTGGGCATTATCGTGTTGCTTGTAGGGCAGGCGCTGGTGAATATGAGTGTGGTTGCAGGGTTGATGCCTACAAAAGGCATTCCGCTGCCGTTCATCAGTTATGGTGGATCATCGCTATTGATGAATCTGATCGCCGCAGGAATACTGCTGAATATTTCTCAGCAAGCGAGCGGCCAACCTCAGTGACGGCGATTGAGATGAGTGACGGCGGGCCGGATGGATAAGGAATGCCGATTGAAGGACACATCCGCGCGGCCATTCGCGGGTGCTTCAGCTATTCATCGACACATTTGCAGTCGCCCGAATGATGATGGTTTGCCAATGGACGACCGGTCGTCCACCGTCAATCGTACCCACGACGTCAGTGGCTCACGCCTGCGGATTCTCATCGCAGCAGGCGGAACGGGTGGCCATATATTCCCCGCACTGGCTGTTGCGCAGGAGTTGCAGTCTCGCCGGGCAATGAGAGGAGCAGGCCTATGCTCAATCGAGTTTGTGGGTACTGGCCGAGGGCTCGAATCGCGCGTGATACCGGCTGCAGGGTTTGCGCTTCACGTGGTAGCGGCGGCTGGCTTGAAGGGTATGGGAAGAATGGCCACGTTCCGCAATCTGCTGGTTCTTCCGCGAACCTTTTGGCAAAGCGGGATGCTGCTCTGTCGGTTCCGGCCCCACGTCGTGGTGGGATTGGGCGGTTATGTTGCCGGTCCTGTGATGCTGGAAGCAGCCCTGGCTCGAATCCCTACCATTCTGATCGAGCCCAACGCGTCACCGGGCTTTACGAATCGCGCCCTCGCTCCTTGGATCCGCTTTGCAGCGCTGGGATTCGACAGTGCGGCGCAATTTTACGGGACGAAAGCGCGAGTGACCGGGCATCCCGTTCGAGAAGCGTTCAGCCGCATTGCCCCCAAAGTCCACGCTTCACCCTTCACAATCCTCATTCTGGGTGGAAGCCAGGGTTCCTCGGCCCTCAACGGGGTTGTTGTGCAGGCAATTCCCTTACTTGCTTCCCGCCTGCCGGGACTTAGGATCATCCATCAAACCGGAGAGCGCGATTTCGACCGCGTGCAGGCCGCCTACGCGGCGTCAGGGCTTATATCAGAGGTTTATAAGTTCATTGATAAGATGCCGGAAACGCTCGGGCGGGCTGACCTGGTGGTTTGCCGTGCGGGCGCGTCCACTGTAGCGGAGTTGGCGGCGGCAGGGAAGGCTTCCATTCTCGTGCCGTTTCCCGCTGCGGCGGATGACCACCAAAGCGCCAACGCGCGAGTCCTGGAAAGTGCGGGCAGTGCGCGCATGATCGAACAGCATCGACTCTCTCCGGCGGAGTTGGTTGAAAACATTTGCGCCTTACTTGCCCAGCCCGATACACTGGCAAAGATGGAGCAGAACGTTCGCGCTTTTTCCCGGCCGGATTCCGCAGCGCGTATTGCGAATTTGATCGAGAGCGTTGCCCGGATGGCGCCGAGTTAGCGCTAACCGTATCACTATCCGGCAAACAGGTTTGGGACGAAGGGCTTTCGAATAAGCTGAACGGACGGCGGCTCTGCTGCTTGATGTGTGTCAAGCCTCCGGCTTGATGGCCGAATTCGCGCCTGTGAGTTCCGGCGTTGCACGAGAACGATGGGCCTTCGCGTGCTGTGGAAATAGGTTGGGTGCGGTCGCCTTCCTCTGCAGCGGCTCAGCCCTTCCGCACAACACGCGGAAAAGCCGAAGGCTTCGCGAGCGCAGCCCGAACTTGTTCTGAACGGGTTGGTTCTGTGGCGCGCTCCTTTTTGCGTATGCTGGGTAAAATTCGCAGGATTCACTTTGTGGGAATCGGGGGCATCGGTATGAGCGGTATCGCCGAGCTTCTGCTGAACCTGGGATTCAACGTCTCAGGGTCAGACGTGAAAGCCAGCCCAGTGACGGAGCGGCTCGAACACTTGGGCGCACGGGTGTTCCGGGGACACGCGGCGACACAAATTGAAGGAGTGGAAGTTGTGGTGGTCTCTTCCGCCGTGCCGGAGTCCAATCCCGAGGTCACGGAGGCGAGGCGGCGCGGCATTCCGGTGATTCCTCGCGCTGAGATGCTTGCGGAGCTGATGCGGCTTAAGTTCAGCGTCGCCGTTGCCGGCGCGCATGGCAAGACGACTGTGACTTCCATGGTGGCTTTGATGCTGACGAGCGCAGATTTTGATCCGACTGCCGTGATCGGCGGCCGGCTGGACGCATTTGGCTCCAGCGCCCGCTTGGGGCGCGGCGAATTGATGGTGGTCGAGGCGGACGAAAGCGACCGCTCATTTCTTTGTCTTCTACCCTCGATTGCGGTGGTCACAAATATCGATCGCGAGCATCTCGATCATTACCAAAGCCTCGAAGAAATCCACGACGCGTTTGTCGCCTTTATGAACAAAGTCCCGTTCTACGGGGCGATCATCACCTGTTCTGATCCGCCTTGGCGAGCTCAGCTTGCTGCAATTCGCCCCCGGCTGCGTCGCCGGCTCGTTACCTATGGGATTGAGCCCGGCGCCGATATCCACGCCACCGAAGTGGCTCAGGACGGTACGGGGTCAAACTTTTCCATTGATTCCGCGGGACACCGGTTGTTTTCTTTGCGGCTTGCCGTCCATGGCCGGCATAACGTGCAGAATGCTTTGGCAGCCGTGGGCGTAGGAATCGAATTGGGGCTGAGCGGAGAACAAATACGTAGCGGGCTCGAGCGTTTCAGCGGTGCGGATCGCCGCTTTCAAGTAAAGTATGACGCCGGTGGCGTCACGGTTGTCGATGATTATGGCCATCACCCCACTGAGATCCGGGCAACGCTTGAAGCCGCCTGTTCTCGTGGCGCCCGGCGAATCTGGGCTGTCTTTCAACCGCATCGCTACACGCGCACCCAATTTCTCATCGATGAATTTGGCCCTGCCTTCTCGGCGTGCGAGCGAGTTTACGTGCTCGACATTTATCCGGCTGGAGAGTCCCCGATTGAGGGGATTACGGCCCAGAACCTTGTGGCGCGGATGCGGAAAACGGGCTGTCCAAACGCGCGTTATGCGCCGTCGGAAGAAGAAGTCGTGGCAGAGATCGCATCCCACGTTGAGGCGGGACTATTCATCCTGACCATAGGCGCCGGGAACGTCGGGCGCCTTGCGGAAGACTTGGTGCAGCGGCTCACTTCCGTTGCCAAGTGCGGAGCCTGAGCCGGGTGAGCGGAGCCGGAGGATCGAAAACGGCAGACTTGGGTTGCTACGATGGCTTCTCCCGAGCAAATCTCGTTCCTGGAAGTCTGGGAGGCGGGCGAGCCCTCGCCGTTCCGGCGGCCGGAACGGCCGGTCGGTGTGCGCCGATCGCGGCGTACGCGCTGGCCCAGGATGGCCGGTATAGTTTTAGTTGACTTTGCGGTCCTGGTTACGTTGCTCGCTGTGTGCTGGAAGGTTGTCGAGCGCGCTCAGCAATCGAGCCGTTTTGCTTTAAGTCCCGCCCGCGACGTGCGCTTAATGGGCAATCACTTTGTTGAGAGAGATCAGGTTCTTGACCAACTAGGATTCGACGACCTCGCCGCATGGAGTCCGTCAAGCATCTTTGATGTAAATCTGGCAGAGGCACGAAAGAGGGCGGAGAGCCTTCCCTGGGTCCGCTCAGCAGCAGTGAGCCGTGTTTTTCCTCATGGCCTCGCACTGCGGATTGAAGAACAAAATCCGGTGGCGTTTGCCAACGCGGACGGGCGAATCGAGTTGGTCGACTCTCAAGGAACGTTCTTGCCTGCGCCTCCCAAGGCAACTTTTGATTTTCCGGTAATTCACGGCCTCAATGCGATTGCCAACGCGGCGCAGCGTGAAGATCTGCTCAATTCGTATTCCCGATTTATTGGTGCAGCCCACGATGAGCTCAGCGGCTCCGGCTGGCAGATCTCGGAAGTGTATTTGAGCGACGGAGGCAATGTTCGGGCACTATTGGTCCAGGGCGATCAGACCATCATGGCTGATTTCGGCGACAGGGACTACCATCAGCGTCTGGCGCGATTCACGGCGCTGGCGCCACGCGCCCTCCAAACCTACCTTAAAATCAATTCCATGGACCTCCGTTACAGTAACGAAGTCGTGGTGGACCCTGCCCTGCCGGACCCGCAAACGGGAAGCCGCACTCAACCGCAGGCCATGCCGAACGTCCACCAGTGAAGGCGAGAGATGAGCTCGAAGGGGCCGACGATTGTGGGGCTTGATCTGGGAAGCGCTAAAACTTGCGTTCTGGTTTGCGAGCAAACCGAAGATCTGAAGTTGCGGGTGGCTGGCTTCGGTTGCGCCGAATCTAAAGGCTGGCGGCGAGGATCGATTGCCAGCCTGGATTCCGTTGTGCTCTCCATCAAAAAAGCGGTTGAGGCCGCGGAGGATGCTGCTGAGCGACCCGTGGACAACGCCTACGTGGGTGTGGGAGGGCCGCAAATCCGGGGCGTGGATTCGCGGGGCGCGGTGATGCTGGTCAAGCCATCCCAGGGAGGCCGGCAAGTGACGACAGAGGATCGAAAAAGAGTGTTCGTAGCCGCTCAGGCCGTCACCCTCCCGGCGGATCGTAAGGTGATTTACGCGCAACCTCAGGAATATCTGTTGGATTCGCTGGATGGCATTCGCGACCCCGTGGGCATGATGGGTTCGCGCCTCGAAGTGAGCATACACCTGGTGACGACCTCGGCCGCAGCACACGACAACGTCATCACAGCCGTGAACCGCGCTGGAATTGTCGTTAATGAAACGATCTATGAAGCGCTAGCGGCGGCTGAAGTCTGCCTCACGCAGGATGAGCGCGAGTTGGGCGTTGGCCTGGTCGATGTGGGTGGCGGCAACTCCAATCTCATCCTTTACTATGAGGGAACAGTCCGATATAGTTCGTCGATCCCGGTTGGCGGCGATCACTTTACGAACGACATTGCCATCGGCCTTCGCACGCCGATCCCGGAAGCTGAAAAGCTGAAACTCAAATGGGGCGCGCGCGGCTCATCTGAAGACGAAAACGCGCCTTTCGAAGCGGCGAGTGTCGGGGAGCAGCCAGCTCGCTTGGTTACTTACTCGATGCTTCGAGATATCATTGAGCCGCGCGCCCATGAGTTTCTCGACTTGCTCGCTCAGGAGCTCGACCATTCGGGCATGCGCGAGCGGCTGAGAAGCGGTATTGTTCTCGTAGGGGGTGGTGGAAAGCTGGGTGGGCTCGCTGCCTTGACCGAAGAGAGGCTGCATCTTCCGGTCCGGACGGGCCAGCCGACGGGAATCGAAAACCTGGGTGCGCGCCTTCCGGACCCGACCTACGCAACCGTGGTGGGCCTGGCGCTCCGTGGGCAGCGCCTCCAGTTAGTTCGTGAACCCGTTCGACGCGGCTTTTGGCCAAGGTTCGCGGGAGCGTTCCGGAACCGGAATTAGAAGGTGAAGGGTTGGCAGTCGGAGGTTGGTGACAGCGGATTGCACGATCAAGGAGCCGCCATGGCAAACGAAAACGCAAACGGCGAGATCAGAGTGGATTTCACGGACGATCTGCGGCGCGGTGCGAAAATCAAAGTGATTGGCGTGGGAGGCGGAGGCGGCAATGCCGTCAACCGGATGATTGACGCAAAGCTTGAAGGCGTCGAGTTCGCAGTTGCGAATACTGACCTTCAAGCGCTGACCGCCTCACGGGCCCCAGTCAGAATTCAACTGGGTGCAAAGCTCACCAAAGGCCTCGGCGCCGGAGCCAATCCGGAAATCGGCCGGCGCGCCGCTCTCGAAGATACGGAGAAGATGGTTGAGGTTCTGAGTGGCGCGGATATGGTCTTCATCACCGCGGGCCTGGGCGGCGGCACGGGAACCGGAGGCGCACCCATCGTGGCCGGCCTCGCGCGCGAGCTCGAGGCCCTCACCGTTGCTGTGGTGACAAAACCCTTCGCGTTCGAGGGGAAGCGCCGCATGATGCAGGCGGAGCAGGGATTGGCGGAGCTGAGCGCAGCCGTCGATACGGTGATCTGCATTCCAAACGAGCGGCTCATGCAGTTTGTCGACAAAGGGACGAGCTTTTTTGAGGCGTTCAGAATTGCTGACGATATTCTCCGTCAAGGCGTGCAGGGTATTTCCGACATTATCACCATCACCGGCATCATCAACCGCGACTTTGCAGATATCAAAACCATTATGCAGGGTATGGGCTACGCCGTGATGGGAACGGCGACGGCGAGTGGAGAAAACCGCGCAGTTGACGCGACCAATCGCGCGATAGCCAGCCCGCTTTTGGAAGACGCGTCCATCAACGGCGCTCAGGGCATCCTGCTGAATATCACAGGATCGAGCAAACTCACGCTTCACGAAGTGCACGCCGCATCGACGATTGTGCAACGAGCGGCCTCCGAAAACGCGAATATCATTTTTGGCGCCGTGCACGATGAGGCGATGGGCCATGAGGTGAAGGTGACCGTGATTGCTACCGGGATCAAGAATCAAAGGATGGCTGCAGTGGCGCGGGCGGTATCTTCAGGAGCCGGGCAAGCCGCTGAGCAGGCGTCCAAGGACGGCGCGGCGGCCACTCCGACCGTGATTGCGCCGCCCGAGGTGAAAAGCGCGGAGGATCGCATCCGAGAGCTTCTTGAGATGCCCACGTTCATGCGGTCGAAAAAGGAGGGCGTGCAATGAATGGGTCCCCATCCTGTCAAAATCCGCGCTGCGGTCGTGGATCGGATGCTCTGCCACGCGCGCGTTGAATGGCCGCTTGAATGCTGCGGATTGCTCGCCGGAACCGACGGAATGATCACCGCTGCCTTCCCCGCCACGAACGCTCTTGCTTCGCCATGTGAGTTTTTCGTCGACGCGGCGGAACTGATTGGAACGCTCCGGCGCATTCGCGAATCGGATCTTAAGCACCTGGGCATTTATCATTCCCATCCGGATACAGAAAACGTCCCATCCGCCCGCGACGCGGCGATGGCGTTCTATCCTTCCTGCACATATTTCATTGTGTCGCCTCACAGCATTCGCCCGCTGCGAGCGTTCGAGTTTGTCAACGGAAAAGCTGCGGAGCTGGACATCGAGGTCGTGTGAGATGGCTCGCTTCTTTCGATCGGCACAAGCTTTGGATACGCTTCAGCGGGATGTGATGGCGTGCCATAAGTGCCCGAGGCTCAGCCGCTACTGCCGGAAGGTGGCCGTCGGATGCTAAAATCGTCTCAGCGCCGTTTAACCCGGCAAACCGC
The DNA here is from genome assembly GCA_030041095.1 of Terriglobia bacterium. GTDB lineage: Bacteria > Acidobacteriota > Terriglobia > UBA7540 > UBA7540 > JASHON01. Next base: position 13,141 of record JASHON010000106.1, on the reverse strand, counting down.
TGAGCGGCGGCGTAACAGTCACCCTTTCGGAACCAGCGAGCGCCAAAGCGTGCTGGAGCCTGGGATATTAGAATGAGTCGAGCGGACCTGAATCAAGATTCCGGAGATATGCGAATCGTTCGCGGTGAGGAGTTGGCAACGCTTGAGCGCGCGATCGAGAGAGCCATCGCGTGCCGCGCGTATGAGCTTTTCTCCGCTCGCGGCTTCGCCCACGGACATGACTGGGAGGATTGGTTCCACGCAGAAAGCGAATTGATCAAGCCGGAACCTGTGCGGATCACGGACACTCGTGGCGCGTGGGTGGTTCATGTGGGAGTGCCCGGGTTCAGCCGGGATGAGATTCAGGTAGGTGTCAGCCGCCGGAAGTTATTGATTTGGGGCCAACACCAGAATGGTGCTGCCGCAAGCGGCCATCCGACGATGCTTGGGGAAATCGACCTGCCTTCATCAGTGATTCCCGAGCAGGCGTTTGCCAGCATGAAAAATAGCGAGATCGTCGTAAGGATAGTTAAGGAAGATGCGGATTCTGGCGCGCAGGCCGGAGGTTCAGATTAATGCTGGCGGCCGAGGGCCCGCGGAACGCGTTGAACGCGTTGGAAGAACCTGCGTGTTTTGCAACAGAGGAGGCCCGCGAGAGCGAGCACGAGCGGTTCATGAGGTTGGCGCTGCGCGAAGCAGAGCGCGCTTTGAAGGATCGCGAGGTGCCCGTCGGCGCCGTGATTGTATATGGCGGGCGTGTCATCGCTAGAGCCCACAACCAGCCAATCCGGCGAAATGACCCTGCTGCTCATGCGGAAATCCTCGCTCTTCGCAAGGCTGGCAAAAAGCGGCAGAACTACCGGCTGGGTGGTTGCACCCTTTATGTTACAATCGAGCCGTGTGCCATGTGCGCGGGCGCGCTCGTCATGGCGCGTCTCAGTCGCTTAGTTTATGGCGCGAGAGATCCCAAGGCTGGTGCTTGCGGCTCTGCCCTTCAAGTGGTTAACCACTCGGCGCTAAATCACAGGCTTCAGGTTGTTGAGGGAGTTTTGGCGGATGAATGCGCTGCTCTTTTGCAGCAGTTCTTCCGCGAGCGGCGCGCGCGATAGCACGCCGGATGTGGGTGGGTTGCCGTCTTTGACCGCTTTAGGCTCGTTTTTTTGGTGAAGGTTGCCTGGAGGTGAGTCGGGGTGAGCGTCCTGTCCCGCATTTCGAGGGAGAGCTTAACGGCGATTCTATATCGCCGACATGGCGAGGTTTTCAACCGGCCGTGGAGGCGCAGAGGCGCCTTGACGTGGTGCAGGATGGTCCGTTGGTTTGTCGGACACCACGTCAGCCGATGGGTTTCCGGCAGTGTTGTGAATTTTGAAGATCGTTGCCGCGGAGAGGTACCGAAGTGGTCATAACGGGGGCGCCTCGAAAGCGTCTTGCCTGCCAAAAGCGGGCACGTGGGTTCGAATCCCACCCTCTCCGCCAAAATGTCCTGTTTAGTTCCATTTAATTAGAAAGCCTCCTTTCTAAGGTGACGCGATGCCAGTCGGTGTACGACTGCCACTCGCCCTGGGCGTCTTTCCAGGACCGCTTGGTGGCGAGCGAAAGGACAGTGTAGGGAGCGCCGTCCCGCGTGTTCTTGTTCTCAGCGTCGGCGCCGAGGAAGCCCATGATGTCTACGGTATTCTAGTACATTTTTGAATCCTCCGTTTTCTGCTCCCGCTTCGCGCGGGGCACCCAAAAGCGAGAGGGTCCTGCTCCCAAGGCGGCTTTTGCGGAGGGACCAAAAGAATCTGGCGGCATGGTTTGAACCATCCGATGGCCATTTATGAACCATCGTTTGGCCGTGAGATTGTTTTGGAGGCGCCGCAACCCGAAGGGGTCCCGCAGCGCGGGAGAAGTCGAGCATGCGTCCGCTGGGCGCAGGGAAGACCCCGAAGCGCTGCCCGCGAGAACAGGCGCGGAAAAGGGGACCTGGCCGAGCTCGCTAAACCGGGAGACAGACTGGGAACGAATCGGAAGCGCTGCCCGCAGTGGGAATAGTTTTGGCTTTTTTGCTCGGGAATAGCTGCTACGGTAAAGCATGCGGCGGGATTGTTTTCCGTGTGCGTTTCAGGTTCGCGGTTGACCGTCAGCCGTAAAATGCAGAGGACCTGCCCGACGAAGGTCTGACTGCCTGCTATGCTCGGGAATATGAGGAAGGTCGGCAGGAACGATCCGTGTCCCTGTGGGAGCGGAAGGAAATACAAGCACTGCCACGGCGGGCAGCCGAGAACGGCCGCTCGGCAGCCAACGCGTGACTCGTGGACGGCGAGAGCAGCAGCCTCGAATCCAAGTCTGCGCGCCAATGTTAAGGTCATGGGGCTGGGGGGACAAGCGCAGCATCTTTTGGCGGTGAACCAGTACCGAGACCCCGGCGACCCAAGGAATCTGGGTGCTCCGAAGGGATTGCCTGGCGACTATGAATGCGTGTTCGTATTGAACCGGCCCGGCTTCAGCCCAATTCCTGAGAACCAGCACTCCTTCGCTGAGGGGTTGGAGGGCGATTCGCACCTAGCTATCTCCAAACCCGCGTTTTCTCCGCCGGGCGATGCTAATGCCGACTGCATACTGATCGCCGGGAACACGGAAGACGGGCATTTTGAATTTATCGGATTTCCGAACAAGCGCGGGTATCTAGGTAAGATCAAATCGAAACCATTTCGCGCCGAGAGCCTGATGGACAGTGTGCGCAAATGCTATCGTGCCCTGGCAACATCGCTGAGTAAGTGGTCCGCCGAGTTGGACGTTCCGTTGCATGTGTTCCAGATCGAGAGCAAGGAACTGAGGACTGGAAACACGCAGATGAGTATTGTGACCGCGTTTCGGGAGGCACCGCTCTCAATAAGGCCATTTGCGCTACTCGATAAGGAATTCCGGGGTTGTGCCAGCTTGTATCGGGAGGCGTTGAACAGCACTGCCGTTTATCAGTTCCTTTGCTTCTTCAAAATTGCCGAAGCCATAAGTGCTCGGCGGAAACGGCTCGAGCGACAAGCCGTCCGGGATGGCAAGACATTCAGCCGCCCAGACGAGGTGATTCCCTCGGATCCGAGTCAGTTTGTCCCATGGCTCCGGGCACTTTTCCACGTCCAGCGTGAGTGGGACGCTATGTCACTTGACGCGATATTTCAGCCGGAGGCGCGGGGCAAGCCAGTCGCCGAGGTGAGTGCTACTACTCTGAGGCCCTTACGGGATCGGATAGGCCACGCGCTAGGCCTGCTGGAAGGAGAGGAACTTACGCTTTCGTCTGACGAGCTGCTGCACACTGAGGAAGTCAACCGATGGCTGCCACTGACAAAGTGCATTGTGCGTCGGATGCTGAAAAATGAGTTTCCTTCAGATTTTTTGCCCTACCTGAAAGAAGATGGAACCGTCACCGGCTAATGGAGGCACAAACGACGGCCCTCGCGCGTTGCATGTGGCGAATTTCCGGACTTTAAGCCGCCAAGGACAGCACGGCGAGTTTTCTGTCAGATGCGTCGTGTCAACTTTTGCCGTTGCGCCTAATTTTGTCCTCGAATGAGAGTATCTTTACCTGCGCGTATGGCAGAAAATGCTGTGACCGAATCAGTGCATGGCCATTAGCCTGGTTGAGGAGCAGTCCCTTTGCTTGCGTTCGTTCCGTTTTGTCTGTCAAACCCATATACCTGGACATAACGTTAGCGTCCTCTTCCTCCCGGGCCAGCCCGACGAGTGTGCCTGTGTTGGCGAAGACGGAGGGATGAAAATCGCGAGTCTCCTGAGGCGATAAGATGACGCCCATTGCGTACTTCCGGGCTTCCTTGATGAGCGCCGTAACGGTTCCCTCTCCGCAAAGCTTGTGCGCCTCATCGATAATGGCCATCACCCGTAGCCGTTTAGTAACGCCGCCCATCAACATGGCCGAATAAACCTTCTCGAGAATGAACCGACTAGTGGCGAGCATCAGATCCTTAATTCCGGCGGTCAGTAGGAGGGCCGTTGTCTTCTTGAGTAGCTCGTCGAACTCGAACGCCGCCAAGCTCTGCAAATGGCTACGGAAGCGGACCCCACCGGTGCGTGGAACGCAATTGGCGAAGCCATATTGTCCGAAGGAGAAGTGTCATCGGCACTTCTGACAGCACTGTGGAGATGGTACGGGGAGCTGATCCCAGTCGAACATCTGATCTCCTGGGCAAAGGCGAACGAGCCTCGTGGACCCTGGATCGTGGCACACCTCATCGCACCTGACCCACGCAATCGGCATTCACGCGCGCGAGCACTGGTGCTCTCATTCAGGGGCAACAGCGCTGTTTGGAATGAGCTGTACGCAAATATGGTCACGGGATTCTGGCAGGGTCCTTATTCAAATAAGATCGCGAGAGACTTAGCGGTTGCAAAAGAATGGGCTCAGGACCCTGACACGGAGTTCCGCGCATTTGCTAAGGATGTAGTACGAGAACTCGATCGTCGCTTCCGGGAACAGAAAATTCGTGAGGAGGAGGGAGAGTTTTAGCCGATCCACGGTACGGCCGCAGATGGAGAAGTGGAGAGAAGTTCAGAGCGGCGAGATTTGGTTCTTTGAGAAGAATTCGGGGGCGACGAGTTGGGCGCCGGCGGAGAGCAACGGGCACGGGCGGTCGCTGAAAGTGTACACGTGCTTGCCGGAATTGAGCAGGTCGAGAGCCAGGGCTTCTGTCTTGCTGCCCGGCGCGGCGTAGGGGATCAGCACCTCGTCGGAGATCGCCGCGACGAAGCGATTGCGCGCGGCGGCGAGTTCCGCGGTGACTCGCTTATATTTATCGCTGAAAGGAGAAAGCAGAAGCAGGCGTCCGGCGTCGATGGCCTGCTGCCACTTCATCGGCAGGCGTGACGTGCTTAGTCGGTGGCCCTGGACAATGGTGATGGGACCTGGGCCGCGAAGCAAAATCGACAGGCAATCTTTCTCAGTGGGTGAATGGAAGCCGCTCACGATGGCCACGCCTGATCCGCGAACCAGCCGGGCAAAATCGTATATCTTCAGAATCACGGCGCCGGGGCATTTTTGCGAGCAGATCAGGGCAAGTTTCCTCCAGCCAAGCAATTGGTCATCGCCCAGCGCGTCAGCCGCGTTACCTAGGATACGCAGTGTTCTCGCGACAAGCACGCTTCGTTGAGCGCCGCCGGCTTGGGTGCCAGCAGCTACGATGTGCCGGCGTGACCGGTCTAGCTCTCGCCTCTGCATACTTTGCACCACGACTGCTTCTGCCACATGTTCACCTTGTTGTAGGCGTCTCGGCGGAAGCGGAACCCGAACTGCTCGATCCTTTTAAGCTCATGGCAGTGGGGACATCTCCACAGAGGAATGGTCTCCTTCCCAGCCTCCTTCTTAGAATGCGGCTCCGGTAGCTTCACAGGCATGGTCGTCTCCTCAAGATAGGGCGTCTACGGCTCGATGTCGGTCGTGCGAAACTTGACATCATAGCTGGTGATAAAATCGAGTTGTTCGGGGGTAAGTTTGTAGTGATTGGCCAGCACCGTGTCAATGCAGTCGATTAAGCCCCTTGACTTCCCCACTTTAAAATTTGTCTCATTTTGTATCGTGCCATCCGCCCGCGCTCGTCTCCGCGTCTCCGCATTCTTCCACAGGTCCTCAACCAAGGCATCTGCGAGTCGTCCGACCTCTTTGTCGTCCTTCAGTGTGCTTGCCATCGGAAAGAAATCGACGTCACGCTTGGTGACGTGATAGCAGTCGGATATCACTATCCAGTAGAGGTAATACAGAGATGACGAGAGGACCGCGATTGCAGCTTTGCCGAGACCCTTTTGAACTCTCAGTTCCTTGTATTCGTTAGAAAGTTGCTGGGGCAGACACTTCCTAAAGTACCTTCCGCCGCTGTGGTAGTAAACGACGTCTCCCGAGTTGGACGCCCGGTAACTGGCGAGGTTCGGGTGAGTCCTGAGTCGGTCGATGATAGTCACCGCTATGGGTGATCCGACTTTCGGTATGCTGCTCGATTGTCGGTCGAATGCGCTGCGGTGATAACTGAGCGTTGGGAAAAGAAATGGTCTGCACTCAGTGGTCCACCTGTTGTACGCGGTTGTAAATAGGTCGCCGTCCCCATTGCCGGAGCTTGACTTTCGCCCCACCATGATTGTCAGATTCATGTCGGCACCCACGAACAGCTTGCCTGGACGGACTGCGAAGTTGCTGATCAGCAAGGGTGAATACGCTCTGCTAATCAGGCCCATCAGGGCACACATCCGTGGGGTTGAAACCGAGCTGACGGGCACAATGATTCCGACACGGCCTTCGCCACCGAGAAGCGCGGTGAATCGCTCAAGGAAAAGAGAGTATAGGTTGCCTGTGGAGGTCAATTGGAGATTCCTGATTGAGTAGGCTTGACCGAGATCCGAAATCTCGACGTATGGCGGATTGCCGATGATGGCGTCGAATCCACCTCTGGCCATGATCGCATAGAACTCAACAAACCAATGAAAGGGTTGATGAGACCGCTGCCACCGTTGGAGCCCATTCTTGTCTTGTTGCCTGACGCCATACTCTCCGGCCAGGTAGCCGTCCAGTTCCTGCCGCATTTTATCGAGACGTGCGCTAAGTTCGGACTTCGCCTCTGAGAACTCCGCCGGGTCCATTCGAAAATCCATCTGAATCTGACGGAACCTACCGAATGCCTTTTCGACTAACGCAGCTTTCTCTTCGATGGCTTCGAGTGTGTTGTCAAAGTCGAGCTTGCCACCGATTGCTTGTTTGACCTCGGCCCGAGTAACGAACCCAACTAGGGTATTGCCCGCGCGTATATTGAAATCGATGTCCGGCAACGGCTCGATTTTCTCACCTGGGGTTACTTGGGCGACCAGCTTGAGGAAGAGGCGCAGCTTACAGATTTCCGTCGCCTCCTCCATGATGTCCACGCCGTAAAGGTTGTTCAGGATGATTGACTTCAGGATGAAGTAGCGCGGGCTGGGATGAAGCCTTTTGTCGCGAACTCGTTCGATCTCGCCACGGAAATGGCTCATCTTCTCTGGGCGACGTTGCTCGCCGGAACGCATGAGGTCGTCAAGGAACGCTTCCATGCGAACGACGCAGGCGTCATAGAGCGGCGCAAGAACGTTTAGCGCGGCGAACAAGAATGCCCCGGAACCGCAAGCAGGGTCGAGAACGGAGATGTTGCGGAGTGCTTTGTAAATCGACCAGATCAGTTCTGGACTGTGCTCTTCGTTTAGGATTGCGTCTTCAGCGAAGCGACGGATGTCGAGATTGTACCTAATGGCGTCATTGATGGAACGAACTTCGCCTGCCCTGAGCTTCTCGCGAATCTCCTGGCAACGGCTACGCCGGGCGACGACTTCTCGCCATGTTTCCGTGGGTAACGCGTACTCTGCACCGGCGGGCTTGTTCCACTCGCCTCGCTTGCTGACGTCGTTCAAGCCGGCTGCGATGCAGTCAGGAAGCTCCTTGTCCATCCCGTTGAGCATGGCGGCGTAAATGTAGCGGTCGGGATCGGCTTGGAGAAGCCGCCAAACGGTCTGTTCGCCTTCGAAGGCGATCCGGCGGAGATCAGGCCTCATGTCTTTGCGCGCCATGTCAAAGATGGCCGGAATGATGGTGCTCTGGCTGATGTAGCCGGTGATGTCCTCCTTGGTGTAGTAAGCTCCCATTTCTTTCTGGTTGATGTATTTCTCGAAGACGTAACCAATAACGTCCGGGTTAATTTCATTACCGCCTTTTTTCGGGCGGTCATCCAGGTGCCAGTCGTACTGCTCGAAGAAATCGAAGATGCGATCGAAAGCCCTATCCGGGATTTCGATGTCCTTTTCATGCAGCTCCTCAATCTGGTGCCTCAAGAAGAGGCCGCCGTTCAAGTAGGGAACACGCCCAAGCAGGCGGTTGGTTTCGGAGCCGCGCTGGTCTTCGCGCTTGGCGAAGCCTTCAAAGAACAACCGGCAGAGAAAGTCCCGATAGAATCTGTCCTCGCCTCGCTGTTTGGACTCGCCCAGTTTGTTGGTCAGGTAATGCAGGTCACCGGCGAGAAAGCCCTTTTTCTGGATGAAGTAGATGAACATGAGGCGATTCAGCATTACGGAGGCGTACCAGCGTTGCAGCTTCTCGTCAGGAATCCCCTTGGTGAACTTCAGGAAGGCGTCATGCTCCTTCTTGAATTGGTCATAGAAGCGTTTCGTGACCTTTTCAACATCGAACGCAGCACCGACCTTCGCTACTGTTTCGAGGATGGTGGGCTGACCCTCTAATTCGAACGCGATGCCCTGAATCTTTTGAGTGAGCGCGTCACCGGACTGGCCCCTGTAGAACAACTGCTCGCGGCAGGCCGAAGGCTTGCCGGCTTCGCGCTTCACCCATTGCCAGACCTGGACGGTGTTGGCGTTATCGTGAAAAATGATAATGTGCTCGCGTGCCGTCCTTGAGACCTGGGTATCGATTTTGCGCCGCGTGGTATATTTCGGGAATTCGGCGTCTGTGGGCGGGACACATTCAAAAACTGCCATGCCACGCTCCGCAACCGGTCTCAGCGCGTAGGTCACTCCCTCGACCGGTATGTGTAAGTCGCCGGTTCGGTGGAAATTCCACATCAGTTCCTGGGTGAACAGCCCGGTGAAATCGAAGGCTTGGAGCCTCTTTTGAATATTCTGATAAGTGGCTGGCATCGGTGCGAACTTACCCCCTCATTGCCGTCCCTTCTCCCCCAGAGAGGCGAAGGAAGTCATGTTTGAGAATTCAGTCCTAGCGAGCAGATGATTTGCGGCTCCTGGGCTTCAGCCTCTTCCTCAACCGAGCAGAGGCGGTCCTGTTCCCACAGGGACACCACGAAATCGGCGAGCTGCTGATCGTTGGCTCCGGTTCGCAGTTGGCGGTTGAGAGCGTCGGCGGCCGCTGAGCGCAGGGGATACTTATAAATCTGGTCTACCGCCTTTGCCAAGTCCTGGGTAGCAAAGAGCGTGCCCCGCACGCGGTTGAGATGAGCCTTCAGCCGCTCGTAGACGCGAAAACGCGCACCGGACGGCCGTCCTAACTGTCCGCCCGCCGATTTCTCCTCTTTGACCATGTATCGAACGCCCTTCTCCACGAGTTCGTGATGCTCCGAAAGGCGCGGTGCCGCCGGCGTCGTTGCTTTGCATTCTGCGGCGCGAAGGATTGTAAGCTGGGACTCCGTCACACTCGCGCCCTCACGATTGATCCACGCCAGCGAGTCGCTACCTTCCGCCGTTCGCATGTAGACGAGCACGCCTTGGGGCTGGTCAGGCGCAGGCGTGTGAGGCTTGCTTGAAAACACCACGTTGGGCAGTTCCGAGACCAGCTTCGCCAGCTTCGGGTCGTCATCGGTAGCGTTCTTCCAGATCTGGTAGGCATATGAGGCGAGGTCAACCTCGTTGTCTGATTCTTCCAGAATCCCTGATTTCTCGTGGTACAGATCAAGGATGGGCCCTTCACCCATGTCGTCCTCGAAGAAGGACTCGTCACTGCCGACGACCTCAGCGTTTTCGAGCAGACGCTGGCGAACGCGGGTGCGAAGCCGGATAATCCGCTCGATGCCCTCGGCAGGGAGGAAGGAGTGGCAGTAAATCCGGTCGGACTTCTGACCGATCCGATCCACGCGGCCGGCCCTTTGGATCAACCGGATGATGGCCCAAGGCAGGTCGTAATTCACGATTACTGAGCAATCCTGAAGATTCTGGCCTTCACTGAGCACATCAGTGGTTACAAGAACTCTCAGTTCATCCTCTGGCTTCACCGGGTCGCGCTTCGCGCTCGATTCCGGGCTAAAGCGGTAGGCGTAAGCGGTGGGATTCTCAGTATCGCCGGTGACACCCTCGAGCCGGTCGACGCCGCGTGCCTTCAGTTCGCGTGCGAGATAGTAGACAGTGTCTGCAAATTGGGTGAAGACGAGCACCTTCTGGTCCGGATACTTCTTCGTCAGAAGTGCCTGGAGCGCGGCAAGCTTGGCATCCTTGCTCGCGTTCCAGGACCCGCAGGTCTTCATCACCTGCAAGAGAGCCCTGGCATCATTCCCCAGGTCCGTCTCGAGGCTCTTGGTGAATAGCGATGGGCGTAGCCACCTGAACCGACTTTGGAGCTCGGTCGAGTAACGTTGATAGGCCTCGGTGGCTCGTTTGCGGAATTCGACTTCACTTGACATAAAGACGGCAACATCGCCTTTTGCGTCGCCATTGTCGTCCGTGTCTTCTGCCCCGCTGCTGAATAGGTCGTCGAGATCCTGATCGCCTAGCTTCGCGTCCAGAAACTCTGCTCCCTGGGAGCCGATGGGCAGCGGTAGGTCGTTATCGAGGGCGTAGAGGAAAATGAAATTGCGCAGAATATGCCGCTCGAGAGACTGAATGAACGCCGGGCCTCCACTCTCAAGTCGCTTGAAGAGGTTCGTGCGGCAGAAACCCATCAGCCGGTTCCCGGCACGCGACAACTTCCTGATTTCCTTATTCTCTGTATCGGTGGGCGGTTCGTGCGGCGTGGGCTTAATGTAGTTGCCGAGGCCATAGCGCGGCAACCTGAGATGATTCACCGCGTCTACGACGGAGTCCGAGTAGAGGCGAGCGTACTGATCTCCCGGATCGTGCTCGTCGAAATGGAACTTCTCTGTCTTTGGAACGCGTTCAGGAAAATAGAACCGGCCGCCACCCTCAAAGGTGAGGTACTTCCGGCCGTTCGCCGGATCGGTCTTCGCGTAATTGTCCTTGATGAAGGACCGGGTGCGGCGGACAAGATAAAGACGCATAAGGTCACGCCAATCGTCCGGGTGCAGGCTTTTCTCAAATGCGGAGAGTGAGCGAACCGGACACTGATGGCGGCGAATGAATTCCGTCTCGCCCAGCTCCTTGATGAGCCGCTCTGGGCGGATGCCAAGATCCTGATCTGCCGAAACAAATAATTGCAATTGAGAAGAGAGATCGAGATAGGTCTTGTTGTACGGGGTGGCAGATAGCAGGATGCACTTGGAGCCATTCTTTTGGACGTACTCTTGAATCACCTTGTACCGGCGACCCTCGCGGTTTCTGAGGTTGTGGCTCTCATCGATGAGGACAACGCGATAGCGCGGCATTTCTGGTAATTCATTGATGACGGCGCTAAGCGAGACTACCCTTGCCGCGAGCCGATATCGGTAAACGTAATCCGTCCAGAGTGGGATGAGGTTCTTCGGGCAAATGATGAGCGTCTCAAGGAAGTAGGGCTCGTCCTGGAAGATGCGGGCCAGGCCCGCCGCCATGATCGTTTTGCCGAGGCCCACCACGTCCCCGATTACTACTCCCCCTCTTTTGTTCAGATAGTGCGCCGCGATCCTGACGGCCGCTGTCTGAAACGGTAGAAGCTGTGTGCCGAAGTCCCTGGGGACCGTGAACTCGGAAAGGCCAGCGCGCGCCTCCTGAGAAAGGTGGTAGGCCATTTTAAGGTAAATGTGGAACGGCGGCATCAACTCCTCGCGCGCCCAGCTTGTATCAATGATCTCAGCGAGCTCCTTCGAGATGTCGATGCACCAGGTGTCGTTCCACTGGCCTTCAAACCATCGCTGGAGCTTCTCGCAGGCGTCCTGGTCAAGAACGTCTACGTTCAGCTCGCCTTGGTTGCAGAGGCCAGCGAAGGTCAGATTACTGCTACCCACGAAGCCGATGCTGGGGCTGTTGGGATCGGTGCGGTAAGCCAAATATAACTTCGCGTGAAGGGGATGTCGCAGGAACAGCTTGACGATAACCTTCCGAGCTTTCAACTGTGCGCTCAAGCGCCGAAGGCCCTTTTCGTCCTGGTCGGTTGGCGCTCCTATAGTGAGTTGCGCGCGGAAGTCTTGTGCGGCTGCCCTCTTGAGCCGTTGCGCTGCCTGTGCGTCGATGCCGTCTGGGCCAGAAACTAGACTGAACCGTGCTCGAAGCTCGTCCTGGGGCAGCCTCTGCATCCCCACAATCACCCGGCAGCAAGCGCCGTCGCCTCCGGGCCAGTCTTCGATGAGATGGTCAATCTGGCGCCAGCCCCGGAGGTTGAAATAGCCGACACAGAAGTCAGCACGTTCGGAAATTTTGAGGGTTTCAGACAGCGCCGGAAGGAGGGAGAGCGCAATGTTGTCAAAAATTCTGGGCATTCAGAATGTCCCCTCGGCCCTGGAAGTACCTCGTAAGTTAACACATTCGAAGCGGGAAAGGAATTCCGGGTGGTCCTGGATTTCCGTGGGATGTGCCGGACTACTCGTGGTCCGAAGTCTCCCACGAAATCTTGTACAACCGAGAAATGGGGCCGGGCGCATGGGCCTCGTCGGGATTGTCGCGGTGAGCGTCGAGCAAATCCCCAAAACTCATATTCCCGTCGTTCCAATCCTACGAAACGCAATGGAGCCGCGGCCTGGCTTTGTCCCAGGTTTTGGTCCTCTGCTCGATGCCTTTCCTGTCGCCGATCCAGCGCACGAGTATAAAATCACCGCTTGTCCACGAACTCCAGGCGGACTGGCCAGGCTCAAGAGGTGCTTGAACCGGGTCTTAGCCTTCCTGCTCCGCCTGGTCCCTCACCACTACCAGAAATTGCCGGGGCGTGACTACTTCGGTCTTTCCATGCCGCTTCGGAAAATGCCTGATGTTGCCCGTCACGAGGTAGTCGGCATTTGCCGCCTCCGCGCACTCAAGAAACCGGTTATCAGTCTCGTCTGGGGAAACAGCGAGTGTGATATCGGGTCTCACGAGATTGGCGCGGGCGGCGAGCACGAGGAGCGCATGAATGTACTCTCGAGGGATGCCCAAGAACTTAGGTCTGCGAAGTACCTCTTCGTATTCGGCGAGTACGGCCGGCGAAACGCACCATTGCGCTTTATTCTCCGCTACACAATCAAGCACGGCGGCCTGGGCGCCGCGCGTGGTGAGGAGGGCTGAAATGAGCACATTCGTGTCTAGCACAATTTTGGGCATTCGGGTGGGATCAGCCTCTCCTGGATGATCCTAGCTTGGCTATGCGCTCCCGGCGGGCCGCCTGAACTTCGGCATCGATCTCACCCGGCGTCATCGTATCGAGACCCGCATTTCTGGCCGATTGCCGGATGAGCCGGAGAACGCCCGCGAGTTCGCCAAGTGGCTTTTGCTGTTCGTCTTGCTCCAGGCGACGCAGGCCCTCCCGGAAAAGCTCGCTCATGGTGCGGCTCTGTTTCTTGGCCAGGCGTTGAGCCCGCTT